>NZ_ALNO01000011.1:0-221048 GCF_000293015.1 Slackia sp. CM382 | reverse complement strand
CCCGCTTGATGCGGGGCCGCCGTCCGTGTGCGGGTCTTCGATCCGAAACGGGCAGGCACGATATCACGCGACCGGATCCGCTCTCGTCCTGCAGACATCGCCCGTCGGATCGCGAAGCTGCAGGAAACATCGTCCCGCGCGCGTTCGCCCTGCCTTATCGGCAGGCGGCTACGCGGGCTTTTCTCCCGCGAGCATCATCTGCGCCTGATCATCGGTCATGGCGAAGCCATAGAACAGATCGTAGAACTTCTTGACCTCCTTGACCATGTCGATGTCGGAGAACGTGTCGGGATTCAGAGCCTTGGCGGCCCACAGAACCTGCAGCGCTTCCTCTCCGGAATAACGATCCCAGGGAAACACGCCGGACGGATTGGCGTATACGGCGCCGTCCTGCACGGCCTTCACGCCCGTCCATGCACTGTCGGCCTTCAGGGCCTCGACCTGATCGGGGGTTCCGGATCCGATGATGATGACATCGGGATTCGCGCCGATGATCTCTTCCTCGGTTATTTCGATACGGTTGCCGTTCTGCTCGATCGCGTTGACGCCGCCGGCAAGCTTGATCCATTCGTCGACGATGGTACCCCTGCCGTCGACCATCTTGTAGTCCTTGCCGTTGACGATATGCAGGACTTTCGTCTTGTCGGCGTCGGCCACGTCCTTCATGCGCTTGGCCACGAGATCGATGTTCTCGTCGAGCATCTTCTCCCACTCTTTGGCGATGTCCTGGGCGTCGCTGCCGAGGATCTGCGCCGTCAGAGCAACGTCGTTGCGCAGGCCCTCGTAGTCCTGGAACATGACGTTGACGGTCGTGAGACCCTGCTTGCGAGCGTTCGCGGTCACCTCTTCATCGGACGTGAACACGATATCGGGCTGAAGGCTCAGGGCCTCCTCGTAATTCACTTCGCCCGCGCCGCTTCCCGTGACCAGCGTTTCCACGTCGTTGATCCTCGGATACACGACCTGCACCCACGCGCCCTTCTTGAAGTTCTCGGTCGTGCCTACCAGCTTGTCCCCTGCGCCCAGCATGAGAACCACCTGGTTGTGCGCATGCCACAGATCGGCGATCGTGTTGATCTTCGTCGGAACCTCGACCTGATCGCCCTTAAGGTCGGTGATGGTCGTCGTCGTGGCCTCAGGAGTCGCGGCTCCGTCGGAAGAACCCTCCGAACCCGAGTCGGACCCCTTCGCGCAGCCGAACAAGCCGGCGAACACGCCTGCCGCGGCGACTCCCGACCCGATCTTGACGAACTGCCTTCTTGAGATCTCATCGTAGCGTGCCATGCATTCCCTCCCTCTTCGACCATCCATGAATCCCGCATGCAAGGCCCTATGCATGCTGGATTAAGTATATTATTTTCATACAAGGATAAATACAAGCTTCTGCCGTCGTTTTTCGAGCAGTGCGAATTGCAAGGATGATTCGGAGACGCATATGACAGACGTCGAAAAACCCGCCGAAACGCCCGAAGGCATGCGGGCCGCACGTTCCGGGAAGACCCGGCCCGGAAGGTTCGCCGCCGAAGACGCGACCGTCGAAGGCGCACGGCAGATACCCCTCGGCATCGTCCTTGCCGCATGCGGGATCGTCGTCGTCCTGCTCGCCGTGGCCTCGCTCGGCATCGGCCGCTTCTCGACCGATATCGGCACGACGCTCGCCATCCTCGCGTCGCCGTTCACGGGGCAAGAAGCGACCTGGACGCCCAATGAATACAACGTCATCATGAACATCCGCCTGCCGCGCGTCGTCGCCGCCTTCCTCGTCGGTGCGGCGCTCGCCCTATCGGGCGCTTCGTATCAGGGCGTATTCCAGAATCCGCTGGTTTCGCCCGACATCCTCGGCGTGTCGTACGGCGCATGCGTCGGCGCCGCCCTGTCGATCCTGCTGTACATGAACACCTGGCAAACGCAGATCTTCGCGTTCGTCGGCGGCTTGATCACCGTATTCGTCACCGTGAATATCCCGAAGCTCATGCACCGCCGATCGAACGTGATGATGGTGCTTTCCGGCGTCATCGTGGGCGGGTTCATGTCATCGATCCTCGGCCTCATGAAATACGTCGCCGACCCCGACACGCAGCTTGCCGAGATCGTGTACTGGCAGCTCGGATCCATTGCGAAAGTCGACTTCAAGGTGCTTGTCTACACCGCCCCCGTCATGATCGTCGCCGCCGTCGTGCTCGTGGCCATGCGCTGGCGTCTGAACCTCATCTCATTAGGCGAGCAGGACGCGCGGTCGCTGGGCGTCGACCTGAAGCGCGAACGCGCCGTCATCATCGTCGCGTCGACGCTGCTCACGGCAAGCGCGGTCTCGATCGCCGGCACCATCGGCTGGGTCGGCCTCATCATTCCGCATGTGACGCGGCGCATCGTGGGTTCCGACAACAAACGGCTCATCCCCACGGTCATCCTCGTCGCCGCCGCGTTCATGATGGTGGTCGATCTGTTCGCCCGCAACATATCGGGCTACGAAATACCGCTCGGCATCCTGACGGGCCTCGTCGGTGCGCCCATTTTCGGCTATATCCTGATCAAGCAACGCGATGTCGACTAACGAATCCGTCTGAAAGGCTTGCGCATGGCACCCTTGATCGAAGTCCAAGACCTCGCGTTCCGCTATTCGAACCGTCGCGGCGACGTGTTCAGAAACGTATCGTTCGCCGTCGAGAAGGGCGAGATGCTCACATTGCTCGGACCGAACGGCGCCGGGAAATCGACGCTGCTGAACTGCATCGCGGGCTTGGCGACGCCGACCGGAGGATACGTGAACGTGAACGGATGTCCCGTCTGCGATTGCTCGGCGCGCGAGCTTGCCGCGCATATCGGCTACGTGCGCCAGCATATCGCCGTGACATATGGCTATACGGTACGTGAATACCTGGTCATGGGCGCCGCACCGCGCATCGGCATGTTCGCCGTGCCGAAAGAGGAGGATTACGAGCGCGTGGAGAGCACCATCGCCGAGCTCGATCTGAAAAAGCTCGCCGACCGCACCGTGTCGCACCTTTCAGGAGGCGAGCGCCAACGCGTCGCCGTGGCGCGCGCGATCGTGCAGGATCCTGAAGCGATCCTCTTCGACGAGCCCACGAGCGCGCTTGATTTCGGCAACCAGATCCGCGTCTTGCGCACATGCAAAGAACTGACCGAACGCGGGTACGCCGTGGTCATGACCACGCATAATCCCGATCAGCCCATCCTTTTAGGCGGGAAGGTCGCCTTGCTGAACGCCGACGGCACCCTGGCCGTCGGCGATGCCGCAACCGCCTTGACCAGCGCGCGCTTAAGCGAGCTGTACGGCACCGAACTGCATCTGGCCTATGTGGATGCGGTCGACCGCATCGCCTGCGTGTCCGGCAGACTGTGAACGCATGCGGCACCGGCGCTTTCAGGCCGCACCTATCCAAGCCGCATCTATCGCGATCCTTCCTGCACGCGAAGAATCGCCATCGCCGCATTTCGTTCCCTCTGCATAGTCCGACTTCGCCTTGACGCATGAAAAAGGGCTCCGGCCTGCGCCGGAGCCCTTCGAACACGAAACGGCGTCGCCGAACGAGGCGCCGCATTCGGCGATGCCGATGCAGAACGGCGCCGCACAGGCGCGCTGGAAACGCGCCTAGTTCCCCGCAGCCCTGCGTGCCTGATACGCTTCCACGAGCTTCTTCTGGACGTCGAACGGCGCCTGCTCGTAGCCTTCGATCTCGATGGAATAGCTGCCGGTGCCGCGCGAGAGGCTGCGTAGGTCCTTCGCATAGGTGACGACCTCGGCATACGGAACGCGCACCATGATGACGGTATTTCCCCAGTCATCGGAATCGGTGCCTATGATGCGGCCGCGGCGCGTGGACACATCGCCCATGACCGGACCGGCGAATTCCTCTCCGACCACGATGCTCATATCGGCCATAGGCTCGAGCACCACGGGATCGGCCTTCTCGCATGCGGCCCTGAAGCCGATGCGCGCGGCGGTCTTGAACGCCATCTCGTTCGAGTCGACCGGATGATACGACCCGTCGTACACGGTGCACTTGATGTCCTCCATCGGATATCCCGCGAGGAACCCTTCGAGCATGGCTTCCTGAACGCCCTTGTCGACGGCAGGAACCAAGCTGCCGGGAATGGCGCCGCCCTTGATCGCATCCACGAATTCATAGCCCTTGCCGGCATTCGGCTCAAGACGCAGCCAGCAGTCGCCGAACTGGCCGGAGCCGCCGGTCTGCTTCTTGTGGCGACCCTGCGCCTCGGCAGCCTTGCGGATGGTCTCGCGATACGGGATGCGCACGTCGACGAGCCTGACGTCGATGCCGGCCTGTTCCTTCAGGCGGTTGAGGATGGTCTCGACCTGCGCCTCGCCCATCGTCGTGATGACGGTCTGATGCGTCTCTTCGCGACGCTCGACGCGAATGGTCGGATCGGTCTCGGTCAGGCGGGCCAGGAACGTGCCGAGCTTGCCTTCTTCCTTCTTCTCGGCGGCTTCGATCGCCACCGGATACAGAGGCTCGGGGAACGGGAGCGGGGCGATTTCGACGTCGCCGGTATGAGAAAGGGTGTCTCCCGTGCGGGTCTCGGTAAGCTTGGGGATGACGATGATGTCGCCGGCGAACGCGCTTTTCACGTCACGCGTCTCCTTGCCGACCATGATATCGATGTGGCCGATGCGCTCCTTCTTGCGCGTGCGCGCGTTGATGAGCTCAACGCCCGGCGCGAAGGTGCCCGAGATGATCTTCACGAAGCTCAGGCGGCCGACGTACGGATCGGACAGGGTCTTGAACACGAAGCCCGCGGGCTGCTGGTCTTCCTTGGTGACGCGGATCTCGCCGCCGTCGGCCAGCGCGATGGGGCCGTGCGCCGTCGGATGCGGGAAGTAGGTGCAGATGTCGTCCATCAGGCTCTTGATGCCCTGAAGGATGATGGTCGAGCCGACGAACACGGGGATGAAGAGCTCCTGGGCGATGGCCTTGTCGAACAGGCTTTCGAGCTCGGCCTGCGTCAGCTGCTCCTCGCCGTCGAGATACTTCATCATGAGCTCGTCGTCGGCCTCGGCCACCAGATCGCAGAGCTTGTCGCGCGCGGCTTGCGCCACGTCGGCGTATTCGGGCGGAATCTCCTCGACGCGATCCTTGTCCCCATCGATGTAATGCGCCTTCATGCGCAGAACGTCGATGATGCCGCGGAATTCACGATCGACGCCGATGGGAATGGTGACGGCGCCCAGACGGCTGCCGAAGCGCGCGTGAAGCTGCGCCATGATGACGTCGAAGCTGGCGTTCTCGCGGTCGATATGGTTGACGAAGACGGAGCGCGACAGGCGCATGTATTCGGCTTCGTGCCACAGACGCGTGGTCATGACCTGCGGACCCGCAACGGCATCGATGACGAACATGGCCATTTCGGCGGCTTCCATCGTGGCGAGCGTATCGCCGATGAAATCGGGATGGCCCGACGTGTCGAGCAGATTGATCTTATAGTCGTTATAGGGAATAGGGGCGATGGAGGTGCTCATCGTGAACTTGCGCTTGATTTCCTCGGGATCGTAGTCCATGCAGGATTTGCCGTCGTGGGTCGTGCCCATGCGCGAAGTCTGGCCGGAAATATAAAGCATTGCCTCTGCCAGGGAAGTCTTGCCCGCACCATCCTGTCCGACCAACACGATGTTGCGGACATGCAAGGTCTCAGGAGCTGCCATGAAAACCACCGTACCTTTCCAGGTTCGCCCTTTCTCCGGTAATTTCGGATGGCTCGAATTCTACCCCATTACGTTCACAGATAACACACAGATGAGGTCGGACACGTGGAGAAGCGACGGCGGGTTCGGGTTTCGAACCATGGATGCGGGACTTAGAACCATAGGTTCGGAGCTTAGAACCATTCCCTCTTCGCGCAGACGTAGAGCTGCTCGAATTCCAGCTGCGAACGCGTCAGGTACAGAATGCCTTCGATGACGCCGATGATGCCCATGGCGATGCTGGCAAGGCCGAAGGTGACCGTCCCTCCGAGCAGCGTGATGCCGAGCATGATGAATCCGGGCATCGGGTAGCCCAGATAGAACTTATGGATGCCGAGCCAGCCGAAGAAGATGGCGAGAAGCCCGGCGACGACGTGATCCTTCTGCGCGGGCGCGGGATCCCGATACCCGTAGGGCGGATAGGACGCGGGACCGGACGCCTGGTATCGAGAGGCCTGCTGCCGGCATCCGCAGGGGGCGCCCGAAGGCTGCGCCGGGCCCGGCTGCTGAGCCGCGGCCTGATACGTCGGCTCCGGCTGCCGATACGCGTACGCGTCCGAAGGCCGTTGGAAAGACGGGCCTTGGGCGGAAACGCTGCCCGCAGCGAACGGGCCGTGCGGTGCGAAGGACTGCGGGGGCTGCGGCATGCCCTCTGAGAACGGCTGGGCGGGCGCCTGCTGATACGAAGGGCCCGGGACGCCGGCTCCGGAAGCTGCGGGCGGCGTCGAGGCAGCCGGTGCGAACGCCGCATCCTGGGCGGGCTCATCCGCGGATGCCGGAGCCGAAGGTGCATCCTGGGCGGGCTCATCCGCGGATGCCGGAGCCGAAGGTGCGTCCGTCGCCCGAGACGACAGCTCATCGATACGGGATTGCGCTTCCGCGATCCGGGCCTTCAACTCTTCTATCTCATCCTCAGCGGACCGGGGCATATCGCTCATGAGTCGCCTCCTCGTGTATTCGTGAGGCACATCCTAGCGGGGACGGCGATGAAAGCAAGCGGCTCCGGAAGATTCTCCGCCTTTCGTCAACGCTCCGTTGCCTTCCGGGCACAAACCGCGAGACGAAGCTCGTCCGGGCATGCGGACGCATGGCGCGGGACCGCGGCGCCGAGCCCGCTGCATACGGCGCGCCGCGGCGCGCGAGACGTCTTCCGGAATCTCCGCCCGCTCAGGACGGCGTCCGCGCGACGCCTTCCCTATCCTTGGGAAGCCCCGTCGGCGCGCACGGAATCCGGAACCTTCCACATGAAGACGAATCCGACGGCGAACAAAAGCACGAGCGAAAACACGCCGATCGAGCTCATGCCCGTGAGCACCGTGATCGTGCTGACCAGGAACGTTCCCATGACCGAAGCGTACTTGCCGAAGATGTCGAAGAAGCCGAAGTACTCGTTGGCGTGCTCCTTCGGCACGAGCTTGCCGAATTCGGACCGCGAAAGCGCCTGGATTCCGCCTTGGAACAGGCCGACCATGATGGCGAGGATCCAGAACTCGACGGCGCTGCGCAAGAAGAGCGCCGCGAAGAACGTGATGAAGGCGTAGCCCAGGATGCCCACGAGCAGCATGCGCTTGGTGCCGAAGCGGGCGCCCATGCGTCCGTAGACGATGGCCGAGGGGAAGGCGACGAACTGCGTGACCAGAAGCGCGAGCACGAGCTGGGTCGAACTGATGCCCAGATCGGTGCCGTAGCTCGTGGACAGGCGGATGATCGTATGCACGCCGTCGATATAGAAGAAGTACGCGAGGATGAAGTAGCGCAGCGACGTTTCGCTCCAGATGTTCTTCAGCGTCGCAAGCAGGCCCTTGAACGAATCCGCGAAAAGACGCTCGGGGCGTTCCTTGAAATGCGACTGATGCACGTTGCGCATCAGGGGAATCGTGAACGCGATCCACCAGAGCGCCGTGATGGCGAAGGCGAGCTTCATGGCCGTCGGCGTTGACAGCCCGATCGACCCCGCACCCAGCACGAGCCCCAGGCACGCGATGAAGGGCACGGTGCTTCCCAGATAGCCCCAGGCATAACCGTTGCTGGAGATGATGTCGAACCGGTCTTCGTCGGTGGCGTCCACCAGAAGGGCGTCGTAGAAGACCATGGACGAGTTGAGCATGATGGACGCGATCACGTACACGAGCAGGAACACGAACGCGCACGAAGGCAGGCCGAGGGCCACGCAGGCGACGGCGCCTGTGCCCACCGTGCCGGCGACGAACTTCTTGCGCATGCCCTTCATGTCGGCGAGGCTGCCGAGGACGGGCATGACGAGCGCGATGGCAAGCGATGCGATGGTTTCGGCGTATCCCCAAGCCACAACGACGTTTCCTGTGGCGATCGAGCTGAAATAGACCGGGATCAAGGCCGTCGAGAGCAGCACGAACGCGGAATTGCCCACGTCGTACATGATCCAGCTCTTCTCCGCCTTCGTCATCTTGCGAATGGCCACGTCGTTCCCCCTCGTCGGTTCGCGCCGAACGGCGCTGCGGATAAGCAGCGGGAGGGATTATACCGTATAGGGATGCGCGGACGGGACGGCGCGGCGCCGGCGATGCGGACGAGGCGCTCGCACGCAGCCTCAAGCCGGCGCATGCGCGACGACGGCCGTCACGCTGCGCAGGAACGTCCGTGCGCGGCGTGACGGCCGTTCAGCCGCAAGCCCGATGCGTCGCTCAGTTCTCCGCGGCCTCTTTGGGAAGGCGGATGATGTAATAGCCGGCCGCATCGACCAGGGATTCGACGGCATCCTGATCGAGAGGCTGCTTCGAGCGAACCGTGGCCTTGCGGCTTTCGAGGTCGACCGTGGCCCAGACGTCCGGCAGGCTGTTGATGGCGTTCTCGACCGCGCGCGTGCAATTGCAGCAGGTCATACCACCGATCATAAGCTCGAGCGCATAGGGATAGTGCGACTCGTCGGTGTCTTCGACCGTCACGTTCGCGAACTTCTTCGCGTACGGTTTCGTGGATCCGCCCCCGCAGCACCCCTTGTTCCCGAAATACACGGCGAACATGCGACGCCCGGCGAAGAACGCGAGCACGACGATGACGGCGACGATGACCAAAGTTGAAGCATTCATGAAGAAACTCCTCTGAAAACTACGGCATTTCACGGGTCCGCGACGGGCGCATGCGCACGGCTGCGACGCGCCCATCCGTGCGTCGGCGCGCGATACGCGCACTCGATCGCACCCGAGTCTAACATTTCGCGGCGCAAGTTACCTGAATCTGCACCTTTCGGCTGAACTCGCGCGACGAATCGCATCGCGCCCAAACCTGGAAACACGTTCGAAACCCTGCCGCGGCCCTAGAGGAAAAGTTACCCAAGTGTACCGCATACGTGCATTTGACCTGCATATTTGTTAGAAAAGGATGACGCTTCATGTTTACCGCGATTAACCGCTGCGCGTGTGATATAACACTGCCAAGAGATCGTTCGCGACCCTTTCGAAAGGCTGCGTCCGACCTTCACGCAGACACGACACCTAAGAGAAAGGATGCGGATATGTTCGGAAAGAAGGAGTGGGGCTTCATCGGGTGCGGTTTCCTCATCGGCACCCTCGGCCTGAAGGCCCTGAAGAGCGAGCCCGCGCGTAAATGCTATGTCCAAGGCGTCGCTGCCGGACTGCGCGCCAAGCAGAGCTACGAAGACATCGTCGAGCAGGCCAAGGCCGAGGTCGACGACATCGTCTCCGAAGCCAACTTCATCAACGCCGCGCCCGAGGCCGAGGCCGAATAACCCGGCCTGACCGCGCCTCGCGCGGACGTTTCACGAATCGGCTAGCCCTCGCACGAGGCTAGCCGATTCTCGTCAGGAGGGCCGCCGCCCGCACGCACACGCATCGCAAGGAGCTGCGACATGCAGATACGCATCATGAAGGAATTTCCCGGGCATATGCGCCTCGGGCTCGCCGGTCGCGTCCCCGAACGCGATATCGACGCGCTCATCACCGTCGCGCACCAGTGCATGTACGTGACCAAGGTGCGGGTATACGGACGCATAGCGCAGATGGCGGTCGAGTACACGCCTGTCGAGGGCGCGCGCGGGTCGGTCATCGGGCACCTGTGCTCGATCGGGCCCGACGACATCGAGAAGGCCCGCAGCGAATACGCCATCACGCTGGCCCCGCGCGCATACCGCCTCTTCCTGAATCTGGCGAACCTCATCGGCGCGTACTTCGCCAAGCGCTGGTTCCTTCCCGCACCCATCCGCGCGGCCTTCACGGTCGCCGCGTTCCTGCCGTTCCTGAAAGCCGGCATCGACGAGCTGCTCAAAGGGCGGCTGACCGTCCCCGTGCTCGACGCCGCGGCGATCGCCATGTCGTTCGTCAAGAAAGACCCCGCGACGGCCGGCGAGACCATGCTGCTGCTCAACGTCGGAGAAACGTTCGAGGAATACACGCGCGCAGCGTCCGAGAACGAGCTCATCACGTCCCTGCTCGACATTCCCGAGCGCGCGCAGAAGATCGAGGACGACCAGGAGATCTCCATCCCGACCGTCGATCTTGCGGCGGGTGATCTGATCGTCGTGCGCACCGGCATGGCCATCAGCGTCGACGGCGTGATCGAACGCGGCGAGGCCGCCGTCAACCAGGCGACGCTCACCGGCGAGCCGCTCGCCATCCCGCGCGGCGTCGGAGACGATGTGTACGCGGGCACCACCGTCGAAGACGGCGAGATCTTCGTGCGCGTCAAATCCGAGGCGGGCGACACCCGCCTGCGCAGCATCGTCACGATGGTGGAGCAATCGGATGCCTTGAAATCCGAGGCGCAGTCGCGCATGGAGCGCATGGCGGATCGGATCGTGCCGTACAACTTCCTGCTCGCAGGCATCGTCGCGCTCGCCACGCGCGACCTCGTCAGGACGTCGGCCGCCCTCATGGTCGATTATTCCTGCGCGCTCAAGCTGACCGGGTCGGTGGCGGTCATGACCGCCATGAGCAACGCCGCCAAGATGGGCGTCATGACGAAGGGGGCGAAGCACTTCGAGACCTTCGCGAAGGCAGACGCCATCGTCTTCGACAAGACCGGCACGTTGACGGAAGCCACGCCCAAGCTCGTGCGGATCGACCCCATCGTCCCGGAATGGCCCGAGGAGGAGATCCTCCGTCTGGCCGCCTGCCTGGAAGAGCATTTCCCGCACCCCGTCGCGCGCGCCGTCGTGAACGCCGCCGCCGAACGAGGCATCAAGCATCGCGAGCGCCACGCCGAGGTCGAATACATCGTCGCGCACGGCATCGCGTCATCGCTCGGCGGCAAGCGCGTCGTCATCGGATCGCGCCACTTCGTCGTGGAAGACGAGCACGTGGAGATTCCCTGCGCGCTCGTCAAGAAGCTCGAAGACGACTTCCACGGGCTCTCCCCGCTCTATCTGGCGGTCGACGGCACGCTCGTCGGCGTCCTGGGGCTCCAGGATCCGCTGAAGGACAATGTGAAGGCCTCCTTGCATATGCTGCGCACGCTCGGCTTCAAGAAGATCGTCATGCTTACCGGCGACGCTGAGAAGACGGCGGAGCGCATCGCGGCGGAGGCCGGCATCGACGAATTCAGGGCCAACATGCTTCCCGAGGACAAGTTCGCCTATCTCGATGAGCTCAAAGCCGAAGGCTACGTGGTCGCCATGGTGGGCGACGGCGTGAACGACTCCCCCGCCCTTTCGAAGTCCGATGTGGGAATCGCGATGGGCCAGGGCTCGGCCATCGCCAAGGAAGTCGCCGACATCGTCCTGACGGGATCCGACCTCGAGAGCATCGTGAACCTGCGCAAGCTGAGCCAGGGTCTGATCGAGCGGCTGGACGGCTCGTTCGTCCGCACGATGGCGTTCAACTCCGCGCTGCTCGCGCTCGGCATCGCCGGCGTCATCACGCCCCAGACGTCGTCGCTCCTGCATAACGGATCGACCGTGGCCATGGGGCTTGCCAACACCAGGAACTACATCGCCGTGCCCGAACGGCCGCAGATCCTCGTCGAGGGCGAAGCCGTTTAAGCCGGCGAAGGGCCGACGGCCATGCAGGCGCGCATGGACGGAAAAGGCGAAGCCTTATCGAACCGCACTCCCCCAGATCCGAACCGCACCCCCAGAACCAGGAAGCCATTCGTTCCGGGATTCGGGGGCGCGGTTCTTCATGCAGGCGATCACATGCCGAGCCGACGCACGGCGGCATCCAGCTTGCGCTCCCCGTCGGGCAGAAGATTGCGATCGGTCATGAACGCGACGACCGTGCGCGCATCGCGCGCATGCCCGTCTTCGATCAGCATGCGCGCGATGCGCTCCATGAAATCGATCCTCGCCTCGAGGGCTATGTTCGCATCGAGGTATCGTTCGCATTCGCCCAGAAGCCCCTTCACGCTTCCGCCGTCGCGGTACGCGTCGATGATGCGCTCGCCCGCCGCCCGCGCGTCTTCTTCGGAGCGCCGCGCCACGAACTTCTGAAGGATCCAGAAGACCGCGCCCACGACCGCGGCGAGCGCGAGGACGAGAACGGCCAGGCGCGCGCGGACGTTGTCCGGGAATGCGACCATGGCCCCGCCGACGGCCGCGATCGTCCCCGCAAGCACCAGCACGACGATCGCGATCATCTTCTTGTTCCGCGCATCGAGCGCTATCCTCACGTCCATATCGCACGCCCTTCCATGCCTGAGATGCCGACCCTCACAAAGAGCTCGACTCCAGAAGCGTCTGCCCTTTGGTCTCCGGCGCCATGATATACGACAGCACCAGCCCTGTCCCCACGAGCCCGGCCGCAACCAGCATCGTCGCACCGATCCCGAAGGCTTCCAAGAACAACGGCATGCCGTAGGTCGACGCGATCGTGAAGATGCGCGTGAAGGCGATGGCGATGCCGACCGCAGAAGCGCGCACCGAAGTCGGGAACAGCTCGTTCGGATACAGCCACTGCAGGATTCCCGGCCCTCCGCTGAAGAAGGCGTAGAGCCCGAAGGCGGCGATGACGACGTACATCGGGGCAGTCGGCCAGATGCCGAGGACGAGCAGCCCGACGAACATCATGGAAAGGCTGAGGATGACGAGCTTCCTGCGGCCCATGGAATTGAGCCAGAACATCGCCGGTATCGTTCCCACGAGGAAGAACAGGCTCACGGCGCTTTCGCCGAGGATGGAGGCCCTGCCTTCGCCGAGCCCGAAGGCGGACATGATGTCGGGGCCGAAGATGTAGATCGCATACATCGGCACGACCTGGCACATGATGAAGATGGCGACGTAGAGCATGCGCTTGAGGTATCCGCTCGCAAGCAGCCGCCCCAGAGGGATCTTCTCCGTGACGTCTTCGTGCGGAATCTCGACGCCCGGGCCGTAGATGTCCTCGACGATCTTGCGCGCTTCCTCGACCCGCCCCTTCTGGGCGAGCCAGATGGGCGATTCGGGAATGCCATGCCGTCCGATGAGCAGGACGGCGCAGGGAATGACCGCGCTTCCGAGCATCCAACGCCAGCCTCCGTCGACGGAGTACAGGGCGTATCCGACGAACGCCGCAACCGTGGCGCCGAGGTACCAGGCCGCGGAAACGGCCCCCATGGAAATCGCCCGGTGCTTGCGCGGCGTATATTCCGCGATAAGCGACGTGGCGATCGGATAGTCCGCTCCGACGAAGAGGCCGACGGCGAAACGGGCGGCTATGAGCAGGGCAGGGGTCGTCGCGAAGACGCTTAGGACCGAGAAGACCCCGATGGCGATCACGTCGAGCGTGAACATGCGCTTGCGTCCGATGGCATCGGTCAGATACCCGCCGAATATCGTTCCGAAAAGAATGCCCAGCATGACCGAGGCTCCGACGGCTCCGCTCTCGAACGGCGTCAGATCGAACATGGGTTTGATCTGCGTCAATGCCACGCCTATCAGCGAAAGGACGTATCCGTCCAGAAACGACCCTCCGCTTGAGAAGATCGAGACGCGGCGTAAAAACGGAGTCATGGGAACATCGTCGATGACGATGGAAGGGTCGGAACGGTCGGACGAACCCGGCGGACTCACGACCTTGGTTTTGCCTTTGATATCGCTCATGAACGCATCACTCCTTGTCGGATTCGGCGCGAACGCGGCGCGCCGGGAAACGCCTCTCCTTCCGATGCAAAGCCGCAACGCCTGCCGTGAAGCGAAACGCGCTGACCCATCGATGCGAAAAGACCTATTCTTCGCGCAAGAGCTTCTTGGCGACCTTCCCCACGCTCGTCTTCGGAAGGGCATCGACGAAGACGACGAAACCCGGAACCTTATAATCCGCGAGACGCTGCGCGCAGAACGACCGGATCTCGTCGGCCGAGACGTGCGCGCCGGCTTCCAGCGCCACGAAGGCCTTCACGGCCTCGTCGCGCACAGGATCCGCGACGCCGATGACGGCAGCTTCCTTCACCTGGGGCATTTCCATGATCGCATGCTCTACTTCGGCGGCGGATATGTTCTCGCCCGCCCGCTTGATCATGTTCGAATCGCGGTCGACGAAGAAGAGCCATCCGCGCTCATCGAAGACGCCCACGTCGCCGGTATGGAGCCATCCGTCGCCGTCTAGCGTCTGCGCGGTCGCGGCCGCATCCTGATAGTACCCTTTCATAAGCGTCGTTCCGGGAACGCCTTGGATACAGATCTCCCCTTCTTCGCCGGAAGAGGCGCACGAGCCGTCGGCGCGCCTCACCTCGACGGCGTATCCGATGCCGACGCGCCCGACCGAAGGCCACGGCCCCCGTTCGAAAGGAGGCTCCGTCGCCGCCCAGCAGATGGATTCGGTCAGCCCGTAGCAGTTCTGGAGACGCGCGCGGAACCGATCCTCGAAGCGATCCTTCTCCTCTTCGCTCAAAGGAAGATAATACTGGATGCTTCTCAGGCGATGGTCGCGCTCGTGCGCATCGGCCGGCTGCATCAACGTGGTCTTCACCATCATGGACACCATCTGGGTGAGCGTGGCGCCATGGCTTACCACCTGGGACCAGAACCTTCGCGCGCTGTATTTGGCCACGAAGACGAGGGTCGCTCCTGCCGCGAGCACGGGCGTCAAGGCGGCAAGCTGGAAGTTCGAATGGAACGCCGGCATCGTCGTCAAGAAGACGTCGTCTGGCCGCATGGCATGCTGCCAGCATCCGTACTGCCCGCTCAGCACGAAGTTGGCATGGGTCACCTCCACGCCTTTCGGCGCCGAGGTCGTCCCCGACGTGAACATGATCTCGACGACGTCGCCGCTTGCCTGGGGCCTGACCTCCGACAGCACGTCCGATTGCCGCGCGACCGCGGCATCGAAGTCGATCGATCCGGGCGAAAGCGTTCCGTCCGACGCGTGGCTCACGTACAGACGGGGCATGGCATACGATCCTTCGCGCCCATCGTAGTATTCCTGGAAATCAGGGTCCGTGATGATGCGCCCTATGTTGCAGCATTCGATAACGCGCACGCATTCATCCAGCTTATGCTGGATATTCAACGGCACCGAAACCGCGCCTGCCTCGGTGATGGCGAAAAGGGCGGCGATCGACTCCGGAGAGTTGTACAGCTGCACCGCTATGTTCTCTCCCGGCCGCACCCCGTCTTCGATGAGGAAGTTGGCCATGCGCCTCACGTACGCGTAGAACTCGGCATACGTGAACGACCTCGTCGAAGCGTCGCATGCCTGGAAACGCAGGAAGCACCGATCGCCGCAGCGCTCGACGAGCCCCGTCCACCAGGTACGCAATGTCTCTCTGTCGGACAGACGCATGACGCCTTATCGCCCCCCTTTGTCGATCGCGGCCATGACGTATGCGGGCCGCCCGCGCACGGGCCGGCCCGCGGAAAGGCACGCTACGCGGTCTTCACGATCCCTGCGGCCTCGAGATCTGCGATCTGCTCGGGCGTATAGCCGATCTTCGCAAGGACGTCGGCCGTGTCCGCACCCAGGGAAGGCAGCGGACGCCAGACCTGGCCGGGCGTCTGCTGGAACTTCGGGAAGACGTTCAGGCCCTTGAACGTACCGCCGTCTTCCATCTCCCATTCGAGCCAGTTCTCGCGCAGCTTCATGTGCTCTTCCTCGACCAGATCGGGGAATTCCTTCACGACCTGGGCGGCGATGCGGTGCTCGGAGAAATCGCGCTCGATGTCGAACTTGCTGTGCGCGAGGCAGTAGGCGTCGAGGCGCGCCTCGATCTCGGCCGCATGCGGGTTCGAGAGCCACAGGGCGGAACAGTCTTCGGGAATGTCCTCGGTCCCCCAAAGATGGCCGAGCCCGATGGTCTCGAGCAGGTACTTGTTCTGGCTGACGCCGTACAGGCACAGCCCGATGAAGCCGTCTGCGCAGGCGTATTCGCCGATGCCGCAGAGATTCTGGTTGCGGGCGCCGGGGCGCGGCCAGACGATTCCTTCGTTCAAGTAATCGACCAGGTAATACTGACCCATGGTGAGCAACGTCTCGTACATCGCGAAATCGATGCTCTCCCCCTGCCCGGTGCGGTCGGCCTTGCGCAGCGCCGCAAGCGTGGCGCTGAGCAGCATGAGCGAATTGATGTAGTCTCCCGTGTACGGACCGGGATTCATCGGCTGATCGGGCGTGCCGTTCTGGCTCATGTAGCCCGAATACGCCATGACCGTCAGGTCGTAGGCGGCGCGCTTGACCATGCCCGGATCGCCGGTCTGGCCGAAGCCGGACACATGGGCGATCACGAGCTTGGGATTCGCCTCCCACAGGAATTCGTCGGTGATGCCCTTGCGCGCCCACGTGCCGCCCTTCGACGCCTCGATGAAGATATCGGCGTCGGCGACGAGCCTGCGGATGATCTCCTTGCCCTCATCGCTGAAGTAGTTCATCGAAACGGAACGCTGGTTGCGGCGCTCGGCCTGCTTGACCCATTTCGTGTCGCGCACGGTGTCGCCGGCGCCGGTGTTCTCGAGCCAGACGACGTCGGCGCCCCAGTCGGCCATGAGGTCGCACGCGCGCGGAACGGCTTCTTCGACGGCTGCGTACACGACTTTCACGCCATCAAGGACGCCGAACGAAGGCTTCTCGGTTGGAAGTGACATGGTGTGGTCTCCTTACTCGTATGAAGGCGGAGCGCGACGCGCCGTCGTCGCGCGCATCGGCGAGGCCTCGGCGGCCGCACTCCGCGCTCTTCCCGAATCGTTCGATGGACGTGCGGGCCTACGGGCGGAACGGCTTGATGGCCGCTTTGCCCGCGGTGAGGATCATCATCTCGTCGGTGCCGCCGGATACGCGATCGACGCGCAGGTCGCGCCAGATGCGGTTGACCCGATGCTCGCTCGCGACCGCGATGCCGCCCATGATCTGCATCGCATCGTCGACGACCTCGAAGGATGCGTTCGCGCAGTAGTACTTGCATGCCGCGGCCGCGCCGGCGTCGTAGTTCCCCGCGTTCCTGTCGGCGTTCCAGGCCGCCTCGTACAGCATGTGCTTCATGGCGTCGAGCTTGATCTTCATGGTGCAGAACTTCAGCGTGTTGAGCTGGAAGCGGGCGACGGGCTTGCCGAACGCGATACGCTGCCAGGCGTGCTTCGCGGCATCTTCGAACGCGCAGATCGCCGTGCCGTAATCGCAGGCGCCGACAAGCCAGCGTTCGAAATTGAAGTCGGCGATGCCGCGGTTGAAGCCGTTGCCTTCCGTGCCGAAGAAGTCCTTCTCCTCCATCTCCACGTCGTTGAGATAGACCTCGCAGCAGGAATCCATGCGAAGGCCGAGCTTGGGCAGCGGGGACAGCTCGATGCCGGGCTTGGACATATCGACGAAGAATTCGCTGATGACATCGGGGTTATCGGCATCGCGGCACATGATGATCAGATACTTGACGCCCTTGGACGACGTGATGAACGTCTTGGTGCCGTTGAGGTAGATCTTCCCATTGCGGCGTGTGTAGGTCGTGGTCAGGCCGCCGACATCGGAACCCGCGCCGGGCTCGGTGCAGGCGGAGTTGAAGATCTGCTCGCCTGAGCCCAGGGAGCTGAGGATGGCGTCGATCTGCTCAGGCGTGCCCTCGCGCAGGATGGTCGTGAAGCCGGTGAGCTCATAGAGCACGTAGGTCGGGGCGCCGTAGCGGCCGAGCTCCTCGTAGATGGCCATGAGCGTGACGTTGGGGTCCTCGAGCCCGAGCCCGCCGTGCTCCTCCGGAAGAAGGATCCTGTCGAACCCGAGGTCGCAGAGCGCCTTCGTCCATCGCAGGGGATACGTGTGATTCTCGTCGCACTCGTGGAAATACGTCTCCCAATTCTCGCTTTCCATGAGGTCGCGATAGCTCTCGACGATCAACTCCTGCTCATCGGTCAAACTGAAGTCCATGGAGGTCCTCCTCTGTATCGGGGGCGCGCGTTGCGGCGCGCCGTCGGGTGAGCCGGCGCCTGCGGGCCGTAAGGCCCGCTGCCGGCCTTCTTGCTAAGCGAACTCGTGTCGCCGTTTCCAAAAATCGACGCTGTGTTCGATGCAGACGTTGGCTTCGTCGAGCATGCGCGTGTGATGGATGTAGGCATGCAGGACGCCTTCGAAATTCTCATAGACGTTGGGAACGCCCATCTCGTCGAGGATCGCATGCAGGCATGCGCTGTCGTCGCGCAGAGGATCGAGCCCGGCCGACGCGATGTAGCAGCCCGGCATGGACGTCTTGAGATCGTTCGAAAGCATGTCGTAGTACGGGCTGCCCAGCGCCTCATCCGTCAGGTCGCCTATCCAGCACGAATCGTAATACGCCAGATCTTCCTTGCTCAGACCGTCGATGGAGGATCCGAAGAGGCGGCGGGAGCACGAATCGCGCAGGCCGTAGTAGCCGTAGTAGAGCAGCAGGGCCTTCACGTACGCGTTATCGCCCACCTCGTCGCGAAGCCATAGGTTGGTCGCCATGGAAAGCACCGCGCCGCCCGAGTCGCCGGCAAGAGAGATATCGTCGCCGTCTATGCCGAGCTCGGCACCATGCTCATGGATGTGCCGCGCCGCCAGCGCGCATTCCCGGATATTCGTCGGGAACTTCGATTCGGGAGACAGATGGTAGTCGACGCTCGCGACGACGGCATCCGTCCCTGCGGCGATCAGCCGGCAGACGCGGTCGTGGGTATCGCAGTTTCCCACGACGAACCCGCCCCCATGGATATAGACGATCGCAGGGCGCGCCTCGACCGATGCGGTCGGACGATACAGACGCACGCGGAACGGGCCTGCCGGGCCTTCGAGGGCCATCTCTTCGGTAGAGGACATCACGGGGCCGCCTTCGTTCCAGAAACGGCGCTCCTTGATGTAGTTCGCACGCATCTCGTCGTATCCGACATCCGTCGCGAATGCATCCTCCACGAGCTCTTTCTGTTTGCGCACGACGGCCTTCATCTGATCCGTCATGAGAGGCATGACATCGAGCTTGTTGTCCATAAGATCTCCTCTCCGTCTCGGATGCGCGTCGGCCGTCGAAGGTTCGAGGCGGCCGACGCGGACGTGATGCCGGTTATTCGGTGCCTTCGGTTTCGATCTGCTGGGAATGCTTCTTCACGGTGCGGAGAAGCATGGCCAGACAGAAGATCCCGATCACGGCGAGAGCGGTTTCGATCCCGAAGATCTGCGGATAGGCATCGAGGCCTTTCGCATCGATCATCGAGCCGTACCAAGCGTGGATGAACATGTCCGGCATGAAGCCGATGACGGACAGCAGGCCGGTGGCCGTACCGAAGATGCGCATCGGCATCTTGATCTCGGACAGCGGAGAAGAACCGATGGAGAAGGCGCCGTAGGTCGTGAAGCCGAATAGGACGACCATGGAGGCGACGACGGCCACGCCGGCAGTGGTCGGCATGATGATGAAGCCGATGAGCAGGCCGATGGAGAGCAGGAAGCAGATGACCATGGCCTTGGAAGCGCTCTTGATCTTCGTCGCAAGCCAGCCGACGACCGGACCGGCGAGCAGGCCGATTCCGTAGGTGCGGATGAGGCCGATGACGTTGACGAGGGTGTCGTCCGCGCCGAAGGCCTGCGTCATGTAGGGCGTGGTGTACGTCGCGCCCTGATAGACGGAATACACGAAGAACATCGTGAGCGCCGCCCAGATGACGCCGGGCCACTTGAACGCCTCGACGGCATCCTTGAGATCGAAGAGACCGGAGTTCTGGCTGATCTCACCCTTGAAGTCGGGAATCAGGATATAGGACAGGACGCCCATGATGAGCAGGATCGCGCCGAGGAAGACGATCATGACGCGCACGCCCGTGACGGCGTCGGCAAACGATGCGACGATCGCGGTGTTGACGAGGCCGACGACCAATCCCGCCAGGCCGTAGATCGAATAGCTGATGCCGATCTTCTGAGAGTATTCGTTTTCCTCGCAGCACAGGCGGATGACCTTGTAGCGGGTGCCCCACCAGATGAGAATCGAGGTGACTCCCATGCCGAGGAAGATGATGTAGCAGACGACGAGGGACGGAAGCGCGGCGTAGACGAACGTGAGAGCCGCCGTCCCGACGAAGCCGACGGTCGCAAGCGTGCGCATGCGGAACTTGTCGGCGACGATGCCCGAAGGCAGGTAGCAGACGACCGCCGCGATGCCGTACATGGAAACCATCATGCCCAAGTCGGCATTGCTGCATCCGATGGCCTGCATCAGGGGATCGTAGAAAATGTTCTTCAGATACATCGGCGTGTATACGACCGATGAACCCATCGAGATCAGAATGATCAGGAACCACTTGTGAAGTCCGGAGATATCTTTGTAGGTGACTTCACCCTTGCTCTTTGCAAGCAGCATGAGCCTTCCCTTCTTCGAGTATGCAATGCATCCAACCCTGCAGCTCCCCGATTCCTTATAGGCCCGTCACCGTAAAGGAATAGGGGAGATGCGCTCGCAGGACGGGACCCCGCCTCTCTCGCCTCCCTTCGCCGCGTGAGGTCCCCTTCACGACGCGCCACGGAAGAACGCCCATCCATTGCCGTCCTTCCGGCGTCGTTTTATGGAGATTCTCCACATGGAGGATTCATGAAGCATCGCTCGAAAACGAGTAATGGCCGATTACTTAGTTTTCTAGTACGCAAAATAATGTGCTTTTCATTTCATGCGTCAATATATTGTGTATGGTGATGCGATTTTCGATCCGGGCCTCAAAGCCGGAACGCAGCCCGAACGTCCGTGCCGCCGTGAAGGACCGAACGAATCGAACCTTTCGCGATCCTCGGGACGCGCAGTCGTCCTCCTCCTTCGGAGGAACGGCTGCGCGAGAAGCGCTGCGCCGCACGGTGCATGCCGGCATCGAGCGCATCGGCTGACGAAAGCCGATCCGTTGAAAGCCCCGTGCGAAGGAAAGGCGCATTCTCCTTTCCCGTTTCCCGATGACAGAACGTCGCCGGGGTGGTTTAATCTAATGAACCCGTCAGCACCAAGCTCGATGAATCTCATATCCCATCCGTCACGAGGCGCGGCTCCATAATTCGACGCGGCCTGCCTCTGAACCTCCGATGCATAGGGAAACGCGAAGAAGGGATTGGCAGTCGCTATGGCCGATCAGGTGAAATCCAGGAAATCGCACGAGGGGGCCGCGCAGGATTCCTGCGTCCTGACGGATAAGGCCGCCGCGAAGAAGCGCAAGCCGGCCATCACGCTCTACGTGGGAATATCGCTCATCATCGCATGGTTTCACTGCATATGGTTCGTCCCGAACGCATATCTGAACGTTGAGCTGCTCGCGTGGCAGGTCACGGTGGCCTGGCTCGTCATGCTCGCCTCTTCGACCCTTGCCCTGTTCGTCACGCCCCTGCTTCTGCGCAGCGAACGGCACCTCTCGGACGTGAAGCCTCTGCTCTACGTGACGCCTGCGGTCCTTTCCCTGGGAGGGCTCGCGCTCTGCCTCGGCATCTCGACCACGGAAAACCCGGTCATGACCATCGCCTTGCCTATCGCGCTCGGCATTTTCAACGCGCTGCTCTGGATCCAATGGGGCGAATGGTACGCGACGATCAAGGCGTCATACCATATCGGACAGGTCGCGCTGACCGTGAGCGCCGTCGTGCTCTTCTCCCTCGCGGCGACCATCGTCCTGCCGACGCTGGCAGGCGACGCGTTCGTCGCGCTGCTGCCCATCATGTCGAGCTGGTGTCTGATCCGCATCCGCACGAGCGCGACGTGCCTCGACTACCCCAAGCCGCTCCCCCAGAACGAACGGAGCAAAGGATTCAGAAACGCCCTGGTCGTCGGAGGAATCTGCATCAGCGCATGCGCTGCATGCTACTTCGTGGTCGCCATCATTCCCGTGCCCGACCTGGCGTTCGGAGATTCGACGTTCACGGTCGGCGCCTTGGTCGGAGGCACCGTCTTAGGCGTGATAGGCGCATTCGGGAAGCTGTCCCGGAAATTCGACATCTATCGTCTGTTCCCCTGGATGCTCGCATTCGCGACCATAGCCGTCATCCTCTATGCCGCGAACGACGTCGCCTTGTATCTTCCCGCCTTCCTTACGGCGCTGACCATATCCCTCATCTGCGAGATCCTGCTCCTCATGTACATCGGCGTCCTCTCGTCGAACGGATATATCAGCCCCGCGACGGCATTCGGCTTCTCCGGCGGATTCGCACGCGCCGGCATACTCGTCGGCAACGGCATCGCCGTCGTCTTCGAGCACAACGCCGCCCTTGAGAAGCTGCTGCTCACCCCGGTGACCATGGCGTTCATGATCATCCTCGTCGTGCTCATCATCCCGCTCGTGCGTCGCGAATACGCGATCGCCGCGCTGACCGCCCCCATCGACTCCCTTGCCGAGCTCGACCTGCAGATCGAAGCCGTCGCGAAGGAGTTCGGCCTGTCCTCGCGCGAAAAGGACGTCCTTTCGTACGTCGTGCGCGGATACACGGCCGAAGCGATCGGCAAGCAGCTCTTCATATCCAGCTACACCGCGCAGACCCATATCCAGCACATCTACGCGAAGACCCAGATCCACAAGCGGTCCGACCTCATTGAATACGTCACCAAGCGCAAAGTGCCCGCCGGAGAAACAGCGCCGACGGACAGGGCCGCGATCGACACGCTTCCCGACTACTGGCCGTTTCCCTCGTAGGAGGGTCGCGGATCGCGTCAGAACGAGGAACCTGATCGCAGGTTGCGCCCGAACGGGAGGCCTGATCGCGGGTCGCGCCAGAAGGAAGGCTCGTGCCGCCCGCAAGGCCGCGCGTCGAAGGGACGCCCGCATCGAGGCCGCCGTGCCTAGCTCGCATCGCGAAAACCCCCGCTCGCGCATTCCGTGCCTAGATTCCTTGCGCCGCATATGCGCACGACGAATCCGGCCGTCGCCCTCTTCGATCGCCATCGGATGAAGGGACACGCGAAAAAAGAAGGGATGCGCGCCCTGCGCACCCCTCCTTTCGATGGGCTTTCGTATGCGCCGATCGAAGCCTAGCGGCCGACCCAGACGGGATCGCGTTTCTCGACGAACGCCTTCGGCCCCTCGATGCCGTCCTCGGTCTTCTCGAGGAACCGGTACGCGGCGTCGCTGTAGCGCATCGCGTCCTCCTCGGACATCTGATCGGCGGCATGCACGACGTACTTGGTCCATTTGAGGGCGAGCGGCGCGTTCTTGAGGCATTCCTCCGCGAGCTCGATCGCCTTGTCGAGCACCTCCTCGGGAGGAACGACGTAGTTGATCATGCCGAGCGCCTTCGCCTGGTCGGCCTTGATGCGGCGACCGGTGAGCAGAAGCTCCATGCAATCCTTGCGGTTCACGTCGCGCGCCATGCGGACGAGGCCGCCCGTCGAGGCGATGATGCCCAGGCCCACCTCGGTGAATCCCATCTTCGCGCGCTCGGATGCGACGACCATGTCGCACGAAAGGGCGATCTCGAGACCGCCTCCGGCCGCAGAGCCGTTCATGGCGCAGATGACGGGCTTGGAGCACAGACGCGCCGTCAGGCCGCCGAAGCCGTGCTCGGTCACGGTCTGGCATTCCCCGCCCGCAGAAAGCTCGCCGAGGTCTTCGCCTGCGCAGAACACCTTGCCGGTGCCCGTGACCACGATGGCGCGAACCGCCTTGTCGGCCTCGGCATGGTTCATGATGTTCTCCATCGCCGCGGAAGTCTCGCCGTTCAAGGCGTTCGCGACGTCGGGACGATTGATGCGAATGACGAGAAGCCCGTCTTCACGCAGTTCGGATGCGACCGTATCGGTTCCAAAGTAATCCGCCATGTCTCCCTCTTCCCTCTCTCTCGATATGGAACTCTCTACTGCGGATTCTATGTCCAAGACAGAGGGAGGCGCCTACCTTGAAACGAACCAAAGCAGGCGCTTGCGTAAATACTTAATTTTTCATTAGTTATCTGAGCAGGACGTTCTCAGATCGCCAGAGGACGGGGGAATCCGATCATGCCGAGAACGGGTTCAGTCCTCGGCATGATCGTGCCCGCAGCTGCAGGCGCGATCATGGCCATGCCCTCGCGCATGTCCGGTCTTCCGGGCTGCTGCGACGGCCGCCTTATCCGCTTCGAGAAGCTTCTCGGCCCGTTCCTGAGCGCTCGTCACCACTTCGCCGTGCCAGCCGCCGATGCCGCCGGCGTCGTACACGTTCATGTATCCGAGCGCCTCCATATGCTCGACGGCACGCGCGCTGCGCTGGCCGCTTCGGCAATACAGCACGATCACCGATGCGTCGTCGGACAGTTCCATGCCCCGCGCGTGCGCGATCCCATCGAGCCCGCGTTCGGCGATCGCTTCGTCGTACAGGCAGTCGCAGATGTCGTCCACGGCCATGTTCCCCGCTCCGGGAATGTGCCCCTCATCGAATTCCGCACGCGTGCGCACGTCGACGAGCAGCATATGGGGATCTTCTCCCAGCAGGTCTTCGACCTCGGCCATATCGATCTTCATGGTGGTTCCTTCCTCGTTATCCAACGGCGCCGTTCGGATTCCCCGTCATGCACCCACGCATACGGGCGCACAGCGAGGCCCGATGCACGCCTGGCTGCCCGGAGCACGCTGCGCCATGCACGCGAGCGAGGCTCATCCGGCTCAGGCTTCGGTCTCGCCCTCGGGATCCTGCCCGTCGTCATCGTCGTCATCATCCATCTCGTCGACGATCGTCGCCGGCGACAGCCAGTCGATGTACGGGCGGCACACCAGACGCGCGTCGCGATAGGCCTGCACCATCGTGATGATCGTCTGCCCCTGGTAGTTACCCGATTTCTGCAGTTCGACCACGAGCGCGACATCGGGAATGTTGTCTTCGGTCAGGTTCAGCGGCAGCAGCAGGTTCATGTTGTTGGTCCGCGGATAGTACGCAGGCACAGCCGTCTTGTAGTTCCAGCGCACCTGGCGGCGCGCGATGTCGATCGCGGCGTTCACGCTATTGCTCAAGCGGCTGAACAGGCGCGACTTCGTGGAAATGATGGTGCGCAGACTGTCATACGCCTCGGCTTCCGCCTCTGCGTCCGGGGCCGATTCGATATCGGCGAGCACCGCCATGCATTCTTTCGACGAGGCGAGCTCGTCGCGCAAGAATTCGAGCGGCAGGCGATGGATGTTGTCGATGACGATATGCTCGATGTCGCACACGATCTGGCGGTCGAGATCGAACAGCAGGTCTTCCTTGCGCGACAGGTAGCTCGCCGGCTGCGGAAGCGGGTTGAGCTCGCGCACGAGCTGCTTGCCGTAGCGTCCCGTGCCCGCCGTGCAGAAGCTCGTGAACGACCAGGGCTGGAAGGCCTCGGTCTTCTCGTTGCGCTCGAAGCAGGCATAGATGTCGTCGTAATGGGTATCCACGAGCCCGGTGTTGAACGCGCAGAACGTCTCGTCGGACGAGTAGCCGATCTTGTCCTCGAGCGTCAGGCGATAGAACGTGTAGCGGATGTAGTTGCTCAGGATGGTGTATCGACGCGGAGCGGCGTCGGCATCGCCGTTGAAGTCCCATGGCTCCGGAAGCGCGATGGCCGCAAGGCTCTTCAGGAAATCCTTCCAGTGCCCCAGATATGCGAAGCGTTCGAACACGCGTGCGGGCGCGTAGCGGCGATTACGCCTGATCGTGGAGCGCAGCACATCGGATGCCGCCACGGATTTCTGCTGGCGTCCGCGCGTGCGCGAAGACGTCCTTCCCGCAGCGGGCTTGGCATCTCCCGACTGCTCGGATATTTCGGCACCCTGATCGGCGGAAGCATCCTCTTTCCGCTCCGCATCGCCGCGACCCCGGCCGCGGCCGCGGCCGCCGCGCCTGCCGCGGCGCGAAGAGGACGGAGCGGGCGCTGCTTCAGGCGTTGCCTCAGATGCCGATTCGGGCGCGGATTCGGAAGACGAGGACGCATCGGGCGCAGGCACCTCGACGGTTTCCGCAGGTGCAGACGCGCTCTTGCCGGACGCGACGGGTGCCTCGGGCGTCTCGGACGAGGCGGCGCTCTTCTCGGACGAGGGTGCGGCCGCTTCGGACGCAGAGGCGCCTTCGGCCCCGTCGGCGGCATCGTCCGATTCCGTCTCGGTCTTCATCTTCGTGGAGGTGCGGCGACGCGTCGTGCGGGTGCGTGCGGGCTTCTTCTCGGCCTCGGCTTCCGTATCGATCGCCTCCGTGTCGGAGATGGACGCATCGGCTTGCGAAGGTGCGGCCTCCGCCGCTTCGGCCGGTTCGGCATCGGCGGCCTTCGTCTTCGGAGCAGCTTTCTTGCGCGTGGTGCGCCGCGTCTTCTTGACCGGTGCAGACGCAGGTTCGGCAGCAGCGTCGGCATCGGCGGCCGCAGCAGAGGCCGCTTCGCTTTCAGACGAAACCTCGGCAACGGCATCGGCGACGGGTGCCGTCGCGCCGTCGGGCGCAGCCGTCGAGGCTGCGTCCGAGCCGGGATTCGCGTGCTCCTCCGCATCGTCGGATGCGGCAGGCTTCTCGGCCTCGGCCTTCTTGGCCGTCTTGCGCGTCCTGGTGGTTTTGGCGGCTTTGGTCGTCCGGGTCGCACGTGCGCGCGCGGGCTTGGCGGGTGCGGACGTCTCGTCGGACGCGTCCTTTTCCGCTTCTTCCGCAGGCGCGCTTTTCGCGTCGGCCCCCTCGGCATACGAATCCGCAGGCGTGGCGCTCGAAGCGGATGCGGCATCGGACGCGGATGCGGCCGAGGCCGAAGGCGCCTCGACCTCGTCGGCGGCCGGCTCTTCCTTCTTCTTGCGGGAACGCGTCGCACGTGCGCGCGCGGGCTTCTTCGGGGCTTTTTCGGCCGGTTCTGCCTCGGGCTCGGCCTGAGCCTCGACGCTGGGCGCGGGCTCTTCGGCTGCGGCGATCTCGGAAGATGCTTTCGCAGCGGCTTCCGTCGCAGGAGCTTCGTCGGAACCCTGCGCATCGGTTGCGGAATCGTCCGCCGCTTCCGATCCGTCGGCATCTTCCGAACCGGCGCCGCCGGGCGCATCCAAGCGCGAGCTTCCAGTCTCCGCAGCGCCGTCGGCCGCATCCGCGGTATCGGCCCGGCCTGGTTCCCCTGAAGCGCCTTCAGGCGCATCGAGTGCATACCCAGGCGCCTCATGGAGGATGAAGGTCGACTGGAACTCGCCGCTGATCTCGCGCGATGAAAGCGTCACGAACTCGAGCTCGGCAAGCATCGTGCGCAGCTTGATGAAGCCGTACGATTCCTTGTCGATGCCTTCGCGCACGAAGCACCACCCGAGATTCGCAAGCGGATATTCCTCCTCGAACGTGAACGACTTGGTAAGGATCCGGTAGATATGCTGCGCATCCTCGAATGACAGCGTAGGAGGCTGCGTGTTCTTCGACGGCACCTTCTTCTCCTTTTCGATAGGGCGGCCGCCTGGCCGCCGATGCGGCCGACGAGGCCGCGCGACATGCGGCACGGGGCCGCGATTACTTGTGGTACGGTTCGTGCCTGCTGATCTTGAAGGCACGGTAGATCTGTTCGAGCGCGACCACGCGCGCGAGGTTGTGCGGCAGCGTGATGCGGCCGAACGATACCCGCTCGTCCGCACGGGCGCGCACGTCCGCGCTCACGCCGTCGGATCCTCCGATGACGAAGGCAACGTCGCTTACGCCCGAGAGCTTGAGATCGTCCAGGCGGTACGCGATGTCTTCGCTTGAAAGCGCTTTTCCCTGGATGTCGAGAAGGATCACGTGCGCGCGCGACGGCAGCGCATCCAGAATCCCCTTGCCCTCAAGCGTGCGGGACGCCTCTTCGCCCCCGCAGATCCGCGGGTCGCGATCGGGGACCTCTCGCACAGCGAGCGTGCAGTATCCGCACAGACGCTTGATGTATTCCGCGCACGCATCCGCCCAGAAGCGCTCCTTGAGTCTGCCGACGGCGACGACTTCGATGTTCATGCGGTTCCTCTCGGAGAGCCTCCGCCCGCAGCGCCCAGCGAGTCGCGCAGGGCGGCGAGTTTCTCGGCCATGCCCGGCGACAGGCGTTCGGCGACGGTGTTCTTGACGGCGATTCCCGGCGCTTCGTCGAGGGAGCGCTCGTGCTCGTCGCGCGCGACCGCTCGGCTGAAGCCGTTCGCGCTCATGCGATCGACCCCGAACCCGAAGACGGTGTTCTGGACGGTCGCGTCGCTCGTGACCACCATGACCTCGATGCCGCGGTCGCGCGCGTCCCGGCTCAGCTTCTCGATGACGCGGTCGGCGCTGCTGCCTGCGGTGGAAAATACGATGCGGACCCCGGCGACCTTCTCGCCCGCATCTCCCGGCGGCTCGTGGTTGCCGTCGAAGACGATGACGGCCTCGGCATCCCCGCCCGCATACATGACCACGTCGTTGATCAGCGCCTCGCGTGCGCGGTTGAACGCATCGTCGGCGAAATCGGGGTTCGGCCCCGCATCGCGCAGATGCAGGTAGCGTTCCCCCGAACGCAGGACGTTGTATCCGTCGATGATGAGCAGCTTGCGGCGCGTGCGTGCCATGGACGCCTATGCCCGCCCCGCCGGCGCGCCGGCCGCGGCCTCTTCGGCGCGCGCCGTGCACTGGCGCAGCCATTCGTACATGACCGCCGTGGAAGCCTGCGCCACATTGAGCGAGCCGACCTTGCCTTCCTGGGGAAGCTTGACGAGGAAATCGCAATTGTCCTGCATCAGATGGGAGATGCCCGATCCCTCGTTGCCCATGACGAGCGCGATCTTTCCGTAGAGAGGAGCCTTCCAGACCGTATGATGCGCCTGCTCGGAGGCGCCGGCCACCCAGAAACCGTTCTTCTTCAACCGCTCGAGCACGGCATTCAGGTTCGCGACCTGGGCGATCTTCAGGTGGTTGATCGATCCGGCAGAGCTTTTGTACGTGGCCGCCGTCACCGAGACGCTGCGCTTGTTCGGGATGATGATGCCGCTCGCGCCCACGACCTCGGCCGAGCGTGCGATGGCGCCCAGATTGCCGGCATCGGTGATATGGTCGAGCACCACGACGAGGGCCGCGCCGCCATGGTCGGCCGCGTGGCGTTCCGCCTCGTCCAGGATGTCCGACGGGCTTGCATAGCGATACGGGCCGGTCTCCGCCATGACGCCCTGGTGGCTTCCGCGTTCGCTCTTCGCATCCAGCTCCTTGCGCGGAACGGGAACCACCTCGACGTCGAACTTGCGCGCCTTGCGCAGGATGTCGGCGACCTGGCCGTCGCGCTTGAGGTTGTCGGCGATGAGCACGCGACGGATCGGCATCTCGGAGCGCAACGCTTCGATGACCGGTCGCTTCCCTTCGATGTAATCGACCATTTAACGGTTTCCTTCGTACGTGACTTTAGCGCCCTGCGGCGTGTCTTCGATGACGAACCCGAGCGCGCCCATGCCGTCGCGCACCGCGTCGGCGACCGCCCACATCTTGGAAGCGCGCGCCTGGGCGCGCGTCTCGAGCAGGGCCTCGACGGCGGCCTGCGCGTCGTCGCCCTCAAACGACGCGATCTCGCGCGCAAGCGCCACGACTTCGGCAGGATAGGCATCCTGCGCGTCCGTAGCACGTCCCGGCACGTCGATGCCGAACACGCCGAAGAGCTCGACGACCTCATCGCGCGCATCGGAGGCGGCTTCGATATCGCCCTGCCCGAGCGACGCGGTGCCGAGCGCGGCGTTCACATCGTTGATGCAGGAGAAGAGCGCCCCGAGCGCGCCGGCGGTGTTGAAGTCGTCGTCCATCGCGGCGACGAACCCTTCGCGCAGCGCCTGGAGAGGAACGGAAAACGCCTGCGTGCCGATTCCCTCCCCTTCGACGGGATGCTTCACGAGCCAGTCCATGCGGTCGATGAAGTTCTCCACGCGCTCGAGCGAAGACGCCGCCTCGTCCAGGCGTTCGTCGCTGAAGTCGAGCGGGCTGCGATAGTGCGTCTGCAGCATGAGCATGCGCAGGACGCGCGCGTCGGTCGTTTTCAGGACGTCGCGCAGCAAAAGGAAGTTGCCCAGGCTCTTGGACATCTTCTCCTGGTTGATCTGCAGCATGCCGCCGTGCATCCAGTAGTTGCAGAACGTCTCTCCGTACGCGGCTTCAGACTGGGCGATCTCGTTTTCATGGTGCGGGAAGACCAGGTCGGAGCCGCCCCCATGGATATCCAGCGGAAGACCCAGATACGTGCGGCTCATGGCGCTGCATTCGATGTGCCAGCCCGGACGGCCCTTGCCCCACGGGCTGTCCCAGCTCGGCTCGCCTGGCTTCGCGGCCTTCCAGACGGCGAAGTCGAGCTCGTCGCGCTTGCGCCCTTCGAGCCCCTGCCCGTCGGCGCGCAGCTCACGATGCCCGCCCTCGAGATCGTCCACATTGCGGTTCGACAGCGCGCCGTAGGCGGGAAACGACCGCACGCCGAAGTAGACGTCGCCTTCGACTTCATAGGCATGGCCCGCATCGACGAGACGTCCGACCAAGTCGATCATCGCATCGATCTCCTCGGTCGCGCGCGGACGGATGTCGGGATCCAGCACGCCCGCCGCATGCATGTCGGCTATGAACGCCTCGGTGTATTCGGCGGCCACCTCCGCGGAGCTGCGCCCCTCTTCGTTCGCCTTCTTGATGATCTTATCGTCGACGTCGGTGACGTTCTGGACGAACGTCACGTCGAACCCGCGCCACATGAGATAGCGGCGGATGACGTCGAAGCTGATGAAGGTGCGCGCGTTGCCGATGTGGATGTAGTTGTAGACCGTCGGGCCGCAGACGTACATGCGGATCTTCCCCTCCTCGACGGGATGGAAGTCGCGTTTCGCATGGCTCTGCGTATCGTAAAGTCGAATCATGGGCATCCTTCGCTCGCAAAGGCTCGTGACGTGCGGCGAAACCGGCGTCGTGGGCACGGGATATCGTACGATAGAAAAGGCGCGCGACAATCGCGCGCGCCATCATTCTAGAAAATGGTCGCAGGTCGGCAGGGCTTCGCGCTAGACGCGCGCCAGCAGGGCGACCGCCTGCGCGGAAATTCCCTCGCCCCGTCCTTCGAATCCCAGATGCTCGGTGGTCGTGGCCTTCACGCCAACGGCATCGGCCGTGACGCCCAAGGCCCATGCCAGATTCTCGCGCATCCGGTCGCGATAGGGCGACAGCTTCGGCGCCTGGGCGACGACGACGCTGTCGACGTCCACGATCTCGAATCCGAGCTCATGGACGCGATGCGCCGCCTGGGAAAGAAGGGCCAGGGAATCGGCCCCGGCGAAGGCCGGGTCGGTATCGGGGAAGAGTTCGCCGATGTCTCCGGCGCGAGCGGCCGAAAGAATGGCATCGGCGATAGCATGCGCAAGCACGTCGGCATCGGAATGCCCCGCGAGCCCGCGCTCGTACGGGATGTCGACGCCGCCGATGACGAGCTTGCGGCCTTCGGCGAAGGCATGCACGTCGTAGCCGATGCCGATCCTCATGCTGAATGCCGACTTGGTGGTTTCCATGCTGCTCATCTCCTAACGTAGGGACGTTCCCTGAACCACGGCGGAAAGCACCGTGTAATCCTCGGGCACGGTCAGCTTGATGTTGTCGCGTTTGCCTTCGACCACGAGCACCTTCCCGCCCATGCGCTCGAGCAGCGACGAATCGTCCGTGCCGAGAAAGCCGTCGCGCAAGGCGCCGGCCTGCGCGCGACGATAGACGCCGGCGCGGAAGACCTGGGGCGTCTGCGCGTTCCAGAACATCGTGCGGTCGGGCGTGCCGACGATCGCGCCGTTCTGCACGACCTTGAGCGTGTCGATGGCGGGCGTGGCGACGATCGCGCCGTCCGCGTCGATGGTGCCTTTGAGGGTGTTGATCGTGTGCTCGATCAATGCCGGGGTGATGAGAGGGCGGGCGCCGTCGTGCATGGCGACGAACTCGAATTCCTCGGGCGTCGCCTCCAAGCCGTTGAACGCGCTTTCCTGGCGGGAATCCCCCGCAGGGGCGAGCGCGATGGGTGTGACGAAGGGATACGGCTCGATCGCGCGCGTGCGGTATTCCTCCATGCGCTCCTTCGGGCAGACGACCACGATGAGCCCGATGTCTTCCACGAAATCGAATGCGGAAAGCGACCAGGACAGCATCGGATGGCCGTCGATGCCGACCATCTGCTTGCCGCCGTCGGCCCCGAACCGCTGGCCCGAGCCGCCCGCCAGGATGATGGCCGCGACCTTGGCCTTCCTCCCTACTTTGCCGTATCCGGAAAACGCCAGGGAGAACGACCATTCCGCATCGTCGGCCGCAGGATCGACGAGCATCTGCGGATGTTGCACGGGATCATGCACCCCGCCTGGGAAAACGTCAGACATTGCGATCTGCTCCTTACCATCATGTCCCTTAGGCGAAGCGCGATCGCATGCGACCTTGCACGACGGCCGCGCCGGCCGAGAACGCGGCCGGCGCGGCGTGCCGATGATCCTTTAATCCGCAGCGCCGCCCTGCAAGCCGCCCGCCGACGGCGCGACGCCCGCATGGCTCAGGTCGAACTGCGGCAGCAACGATTCCGCCTCGCGAGCAATACTATCACGTTTGCGCGGAGCGGGGATCGCGCCCTCGCCCGGCGTGAATACGAGCTTCTCGCCGTCGAAGTCGACGTCGATGACCGATCCGTCGACCCAGGTTCCTTCGAGGATCTGCTCGGAGATCGGATCCTCGAGCAGGCGCTGGATGGCGCGGCGCAGCGGGCGGGCGCCCATGGCCGTGTCGGTGCCTTCCTTGGCGATGTGATCGCGTGCGGCCTCGGTCAGGTTGATCGTCATGTTCTGTTCGATCAGGCGGTCGCGAAGATCGGCGACCATGAGCTCGACGATCCGGGCGATCTGATCCTTCGTGAGGCTCTTGAAGACGATGATCTCGTCCAGACGGTTCAGGAACTCGGGACGGAAGAGCTTCTTGAGCTCGCTCATCACGCGGCTCTTGATCTCCTTGTCGGACAGGCCGACCTGATTGTCGGGAGCGAAGCCGAGCGGCGCGGAAGCCACGATGTCGCGAGCGCCGACGTTCGAGGTCATGATGATGACCGCGTTGCGGAAGTCGACCGTACGGCCCTGGGCGTCGGTCAGGCGACCTTCCTCGAGAATCTGCAGCAGGATGTTGAAGACGTCGGGATGCGCCTTCTCGATCTCGTCGAAGAGCACGACCGAGTACGGATGCTGGCGCACCGCCTTGGTGAGCTGACCGCCCTCGTCGAAGCCGACGTAGCCCGGCGGCGAGCCGATCAGGCGGCTGACCGTATGCTTCTCCATGTATTCGGACATGTCGAACGAGATGAGCGCCTCTTCGCTGCTGAACAGGAACTCCGCGAGCGCTTTGGAAAGCTCGGTCTTGCCGACGCCCGACGGCCCGAGGAAGATGAACGACCCGGCGGGACGGCGCGGATCCTTCAATCCGCTGCGGCTGCGGCGGATGGCCTTCGAGAGCGCCGTGACGGCTTCTTCCTGGCCGATGATGCGCTCGTGGAGCACGCCTTCCATGCGCAAAAGCTTTTTCGCCTCGTCTTCGGTGAGGTCGTGCACGGGCACGCCCGATGCAAGGCTCACGACCTCGGCGATTTCGGATTCGCCGATCTCGGACACGATGGCGTCGGCTTCTTCCTCGGCCTTCTTCTGCGCCTCGTCGCGCTTGGCGGTCAGCACCGTCTCCTCGTCGCGGAGCTTGGCGGCCTTTTCGTATTCCTGCTTGGCGACGGCGTCCTCGCGGTCGTTGCGCACGCGGCGCAGCTCGTCATCGAGCTTGAGAACCTCTTCAGGAAGCACGCGGTTGCGAATGCGGGCGCGCGCCCCGGCCTCGTCCATCACGTCGATGGCCTTGTCGGGCAGGAAGCGATCCTGGATGTAGCGGACCGACATGGAGACGGCCGACTGGATGGCTTCGTCGGTGTACCGGACATGGTGATGCGCCTCATAGCGGTCGCGCAGGCCTTCGAGGATGCGCACGGCCTGTTCCTCGGACGGCTCGCCGACCGTGATGGTCTGGAAGCGGCGCGCGAGCGCCGTGTCCTTTTCGAGATGCTTGCGATATTCCTCGGTGGTCGTCGCGCCGATGACCTGGATTTCCCCGCGAGACAGCGGCGGCTTCAGGATGGCGGCCGCATCGATGGAGCCTTCGGCCGAGCCGGCGCCGATGATCGTATGCATCTCGTCGATGAACAGGATGACGTCGCCGGCCTTGATGACCTCCTTGACGACCTTCTTCAGGCGGTCTTCGAATTCGCCGCGATACTTGCTGCCGGCCACGAGCGCGGACACGTCGAGCGTGATGACGCGCTTGTCGCGGATGATGTCGGGAACCTGGCCCGCGGCGATGAGCTCCGCGAGGCCCTCGGCCACGGCGGTCTTGCCGACGCCCGGCTCGCCGATGAGCAGCGGGTTGTTCTTCTGGCGACGCGAAAGCACCTGCAGCACGCGCTCGATTTCGGCAGAGCGCCCGATGACCGGATCGAGCGTGCCGCGGCGCGCCTTCTTCGTGAGATCGGTGCCGAATTCCTCGAGCATGCTCGAGTCGCCCTTGGGATCGGCGCCGCTGAAGAACGGCATGCCGGGTGCGACCGGAGAGGGCTTGCCGACCAGGTCGTTCAGTGCGGAGCGGACTGCATCCGCCTCGATGCCGAGCTCCGAGAGAACGCGAAGCGCGCCGCAGGCGTCTTCCCGCAAGATGCCGAGCAGCAGATGCTCGGTGGAAATGTAGGTCTGGCCCATCTGCATGGCCTCGCGCAACGCGTTTTCGAGGATGCGCTTCGCAGCGGACGAGAACGACAGGCGCGTCTTGCCCGTCTGCCCCTCGGGCGCTTCGACCGCATCCTTCTTGGATTCCTCGGTCCTGCGCGCGGCGACCGCGCGCGCCTTGTCGTAGACGATACCGACTTGGCTGAGCGCCTGCGCCGCCATGCCCTCCGGCTCCTGGATGAGCCCGAGCAGAAGGAATTCGCTTCCTACTTCGGCCGCACCCAGGGCGCGTGCCTCGTCTTGAGCGAGAATCAGGACATGGCGCGCCTTGTCGGTGAACTTTTCGAAAGCCATGTGCTTCACCTTTCCGTTCGGCTGCATGCTGCGGAATGCCCCGCATATGAATGCCCTGCAGCCCCAGTTTTCCGTTTCAGTCTAATGCAGGCCCGAAGCATCGGGGCGGCAGGCGCGCCCTTTATCATGGTTCTGCAACGACTTCCACGCATGCTTTTCATATTTTCTAACACTATACGACTTAGATTTTATGGCATGCAAGCATGCAATACGGCGTTGCCGTACGGTTGCCGAACGTCGGATCCGCCTCGCACGGCCGCACGAGGCATGACGGTCCGTAGACGGAAAGGCGCGCGTATGCGATCTGCGCGCCTTCGAATGCGCCATGGAGAAGCGCCGTTATGGAGAAGAACCGCCCGTGCGCCTACTTGGCTTCGGGCCGCATGTGCGGGAACAGCAGCACATCGCGAATGGTCTCGGAATCGGTCAGGAGCATGACCAGACGATCGATGCCCACGCCCACGCCGCCTGCGGGCGGCATGCCGTATTCGAGCGCGCGGATGTAGTCGCTGTCGTATTCCATGGCCTCGTCGTCGCCGCCGGCTTTCGCCTCCATCTGGGCTGCGAACCGCTCTTCCTGATCGATCGGGTCATTGAGCTCGTTGAACGCGTTCGCGTACTCATGGCCGCAGATGAAGAGTTCGAAGCGATAGGTGAACTCGGGATTGTCGGGAAGCTTCTTCGCAAGGGGCGAGATCTCGAGCGGATGCTCGGTCACGAACGTCGGCTGAACGAGCTTGTCTTCGACGAAGGCCTCGAAGATCTCGGAAATGAGCTTGCCCTTGCCCCACGATGCTTCGATAGAAGCGCCGCCGCGCCGCGCGATGGCCGCGAGGTCTTCCCACGAACGGTCCATGCCGACCTCTTCGCCCGCGTATTCGCTGGCAAGATCGCACATCGTGCGCGTGGTCCAGGTGCCGGAAAGATCGATGGCCCGCCCCTGGTATTCGACCTGAAGCGTGCCGCAGGCGGCCTGGGCTGCAGCCTGGATCATGCCGCGCGTCAGGTCCATCATGCCCTCGAGATCGGAAAACGCCTGGTAGGCTTCGATCGTCGTGAACTCAGGATTGTGATAGGGATCCATGCCTTCGTTGCGGAAGATGCGCCCGATCTCGAAAACGCGCTCCAATCCGCCGACGAGCAGGCGTTTCAGGGGAAGCTCGGTGGCGATGCGCAGATAGAAATCCATATCCAGCGCATTGTGATGCGTGACGAAGGGACGGGCGTTCGCGCCGCCCATGATCGGCTGGAGCATCGGCGTCTCGACTTCGAAGAAGCCCTGCGACTCCATATAGCGGCGGATGGCCGAGACGATGGCGAACCGCTTCACGAAGGTATCGCGCACATCCTGATTCATGACCAGGTCGACATAGCGCTGGCGATAGCGGATTTCCTTGTCGGAAAGGCCATGGAACTTCTCGGGAAGCGGACGCAGGCTTTTGGAAAGCAGGCGCACCGACGTGGGCGCGACGGAGAGCTGGCCCCGACGCGTGCGGATGACGGTGCCCTCGGCGCCGACCCAATCGCCGACATCGAGGTCTTTCACCTCGTCATATGCTTCTTCACCCAAGACGTTGACGCGACAGAAGAGCTGGATGTCGCCCGTGAGGTCGCGGATCACGATGAAGGCGATCTTGCCCTGGTTGCGAATCGCCATGATGCGGCCCGAGACCTTCACCACGTCTTCGGTGGACGCTCCGTCCTCCAGATCGGCGTACGCCTCCTCGAGATCGCGCGCATGATGCGAGTATTCGAAGCGGGAACCGTACGGGTTCTTGCCGGCAGCGATGAGGGCGGCTCGTTTATTGCGGCGGACCTCGATGGGATCGTCTTCGATTTCGGCGCGTTCGACGTCGGGGTTGACTTCGGTCATCTGGAATTCCTTCGCTCGCATCCAGCACGACGCCGAACGGCATGAGGGGCGTGCGGCGTCATGGGAAACCTGCAGGATCGATCGGCGATGCAGCCGACGGGCTTAGTGCTCGATCTTGACGATATCCATCTCGATGACGCGGCCCGTGGGGCCTTCGGCCGTGAAATGGTCGCCCTTCTTGCCGCCCAGGAGAGCCGCGCCGACGGGGCTTTCGTTGGAAATCTTGCCCGAGGAGACATCGGCTTCCGCCGCGCCGACGATGGTGAAGACGCGCTCGCGGCCGCCCATGTCCACGGTGACCGTGCTGCCGATGTTCACGCGGTTGGAGCGCTTGGGGGCTTCGACCAGAACGGCGTTGGAGAGAATGTCGTTGATCTGCGCGATGCGGGCTTCCATCAGGCCCTGCTCGTTCTTGGCGTCGTCGTATTCGGAGTTCTCGGAGATGTCGCCGAACTCGCGGGCGACGCGGATGCGCTCGCCGACCTCCGCGCGCTTCTCGGTTTCGAGGAAATGCAGCTCTTCTTCGAGCTTCTGCTTGCCTTCGGGAGTAAGGACGATTTCGTTAGCCATGTTGATCCGCGCTTCCATTCGTATCCTGCGGGCCGAGGCCCGGTACCAAAAAAGGCATGCCGACGAATCGGCATGCCCACTCGAATTGCATTGCGAGCGTTATTCTTCGCTCGTCGAGTCGCCGTCGGTTTCCGCGGCTTCGGAGCCGGAAGCCTTTTTCTTCTTCTTGCGAACGGGCTTCTCTTCCTCGGCGACCTCTTCCTCGAGTTCCTGCTTGCCGCCGCCCATGCCTTCGCGCAGGTTCTTCACCGTGCGACCGAGGGCGCTGCCGAGCTTCGGAAGGTTCTTGGGGCCGAAGATGAGGAGTGCGACCGCCAGGATGATGAGGAGCTCAGGCATTCCCAGGCCAAAAATTTTCATTCTTCCTCCAAGCGTTTTCGCTCAACCGACAAGGATGAACGCTCGATTGCATGCGAGAGCATGGTCGGGACGACAGGATTTGAACCTGCGGCCTCTGCGTCCCGAACGCAGCGCTCTACCAAGCTGAGCCACGTCCCGACTTCCCGCAAACAGCACGGGGTATGTTACCACAAAGCCCCGAAGGGCGACGTCGCTTTAGAAAACCTCCGCAAACGACGAGGACGCCCCGAAAGGCGTCCTCGAAGGCTTCTTAATTCCAGCGCAGGGCCGCGGTCCAAGGGTTCCACCAGGATGCCGAGCAGTACTGCACCACCTTGCCCGGCAGCGGGGCGTGGATGTAGCTTCCCGCGCCGGCCGACGCGCAGATCGCCACGTGGCCGTCTTTGTACAGAACGTCGCCCACCTGCGCCTGGCTCGGCGAACCGATCCAGTCGGCAGACGCGTACTGGGCATCGGTCGTGCGCCCGATCCACCTGCCCGTCGCCTCCTGCCAGCAGTAGCTCGTCAGGCCGGAGCAGTCGAGGCCCACGCCCGGCTCGGTGCCGCCGTAGACATACGGAACGCCGAGCTGGCTTTCCGCCGCTGCAAGGATCGCTGATCCGTAGGAGTTCGATCCGCCTGAGGAGGAACGGGACGAAGACGAGTCCGACGAATGCGAATGAGACGGGCTCGAAGGCCTCGAAGGAGCCGAGGGGCGCGAATCCGAATCCGAGCCTGCATCCGGATCGGAATCCGAATCGGAATGCGAAGGCGCCGCAGGGGCGGAATCCGACGAGTTCGACGATGAGGACGAACTCGAACCGGATGTGGAGCCGGAACCCGAAGAACCGCCGTTCGATGCCGCAGGAGCCGATGCGCCCACGGATGCCGCGGCGCTCGCGGCCTCCGCGGCGGCGGCCTGCTGTTCCTGTTCGAGCAGTTCTGCCACCTGGGAGTCGAGAGAGTCGACCTCGGCCTGGTACTGCTTGATCAGGGCTTCGGCGTTCTGCTTTTCGGCATCGGCCTCCTGAAGCTTCTGATCGGCCGTGGCGGCGGCCTGGGCGTAGGTTTCCTTCTGTATCTCGTTGTCGACGCGCAGGTCCTTCGTCTGCGCGACCATGTCGGCGTCCTGGCTGTTCATATCGGTCAGAGCGTCCCAGTTCCTGACGAAGTCGTCGAACGACGACGATCCCAGGAAGATATCGAGGAAGGTGGTCTGCCCTTCGCGATACATGCTGCGGGCGCGCGTGCCGAGGCGGCTCTGGAGATCCGCGATCCGCGCATCGTTCTCCTCGATGCGCGTCTGAGCGTCGTCCATGCTGGCAACGGCCGCATCGTAGTCTTCGAGCGCCTGGTTGTAGGCATCGGACGACTTGCCCAGCCGGACGGTCATATCGTTCAGCTTGTCACGCGCGGCGCTTGCGCGCGCCTTCACGTCGGACGTTGCAGGATCGTCAGCATATGCGCCCTTCGGCAACGCAAGCGCGACGCCGAACGCCGCCGCTCCGCCGAAGAAGGCCCGCCTCGTCAATGCTGCGTTTGGAGTGTTCATAACGAGTCCCTTCGAATATGTAGGCCCGGCATCGGATACGCGACGCCAAGCCCGTCGAGCATACCAAATCCCGAGACGCCTTTCAAAGATGCAGATGACACGCCTCTTTTTCTGCATCGCGCATACGCGCGGCGCATGCGTTGGGCCACCCACCATATGCAAGAGACGCCGGCGATGAAGCCACGAGATATTGAGAAAGCGCATGTACCGGACTTGCACGGCACGCAAGAAGAATCCTCTGCACGCATCGCGAAAAAATATTTCCGGCACGCCCTTTTACAGAAAAAGGCGACAAATCGCCCGATGCCCGCAGAAAAGACGGACTGCAGCCTCTGAAGCTTCGCGAGAAGCTCAGGGTTCGGAAGATCGGAAATCGCATGCGGCACGAGCATGGATCCTTGGCGAATCGCCTTCACGCAACGCCGTCGTCCGTATCGGCATCCACGCGGAAAAGAGGACGCGGAGCCCTGAGAACGCAGCGGGGTCACGACGCTCGGATGCCGAAGCCGACCCTGCCCTGCAAAAACGAATGCGGAAAGCCCTTACCAGCGCAGCGCGCAGTAGAAGAGATTCCAGCTGGCGTAGCAGACGCTTTCGCCAGGACGAGGGGCATGGATGTATTCCCCGCCGCCGGCCGAGGTGCAGATGCCCACATGATTGCCGCTATACAGCACGTCGCCCGGAAGGGCCTGGGAAAGAGGCAGGACCTGATGCGCCGTGCCGTATTGGGCGCCCGTGGTGCGCCCGATGTTGATGCCGATCTGCGCATAGCAGTAGCTCGTCAGGCCGGAGCAGTCGAAACCGGCCGGCGTGGTGCCGCCCCACACGTACGGCACGCCGATGAAGCCCGCCGCGATGTCGATGACTTCGGGGTGGGAAGACCCGCCGCCCGAAGAGTTCGAGTGCGAAGAAGACGGCTTGTTGGACGAAGAGTCGTCGGAGTCGTCGTTCGCGTTGTTGGATGAATGGGAGGATGACGAGGACGAGGAAGACGACGTCGTCGAGGATGAAGAGCCTTCGTTCGACGAAGGCGTGAACGAAGCGGCGAGCTGGGCGGCCTGGGCCTCGGCGGCAGCCTGGCGCTCCTGCTCCACGAGCGCGGCGACTTCGGCATCGAGGGAGTCGACCTCGGCCTGGTACTGCTCGACGAGCTTCTCGGCTTCGAGACGGATGCTGTCGGCCTCGTCCATCTTCTGCTGAGCGAGGGTCGCCTGGTCGGCGTATTCCTTCTCCTCGGCTTCATTGGCTTTGCGCAGGGCCTTGGTCTCGGCGACCAGATCGGCGTCCTGGGCGTTCATTTCCTTGAGCGCATCCCAGTTCTTGACGAAATCATCGATCGTGGCCGACCCGAGCACCACATCCAGAAACGTGGTCTGGCCGTCGCGATACATGTTGCGCGCGCGGCCGCCCAGGCGATCCTGGAGGTCGGCGATGCGGGCGTTGTTATCGTCTATGCGGTCCTGAGCCTCTTCCATCTTGGATTCGGCGGCGTCATGCTGGGAAAGCGCGGTGTAGTAATCATCGGACGCGGCTTCGAGCTTCGACTGCATGTCGTCAAGCTTCACGCGCACGGCGTCGGCTTGAGCTTGAACGTCGCTTGAGGTGGGGTCGGCGAATGCGATGCGAGGTGCGGCGAGTGCGGCGCCGAAAGCGGCGGCACCCCCGAGAAATGCCCGGCGAGAAAATTGCGTCACGTAAGACTCCTTCACGTCAGTACGGGAAGCGCAGGTATCGACTCGTCCAGCCTATCAAAAGCATGCGCGACGGATTCCGCCGCCCGCCATTTACCATCGAGTTTCCTCATAACGATGTACACGCGCGATGAACGGGGACTTTGCTATGAAAATGCCACGCAGAAGGCATCGAGCAGGGCTATCGCGTGATGATGGGCGGATTTGTCGAACTCGGGCGAATCTTCTGCGGCATCGGGGACGGAAACCTCGACGGCGATGCGCAGGGGCGCTCCTTCCTCGGCCTTCTTCCGCGCGACGTCGATGGCGCCCGAAACGCGCACGGCGAGCGATTCGGCATCGCCGCAGCTGACGCGAGGAACGCCTTCCTCCATGCCCTCTCCTTCGAGCACGATATGCGTGAGCAGCATGGATGCGTCGGGGACGACGAGCAGCGTCTCCGCGGAAAGCATCTTGGAACGCGGATTGGTGGCAAGCGCCAGGTTCGAAAGGTACGACGCGATCTTACGCGTAAAAGAACCTGTTCCGAACAGGCAGACCGCATGATGCTCGAGAACGTCGGCCGCGCGGGCGAATCCCATGTACGAGCTGGTTTCGAGCGTCGGCTTGTCGGCCCAGGCGCCATGCAGGTGCTTGAGGGTGTCGTAGGTCTTCACGCCTGCGATGCCGTCGGACACGAGACCCATGTTCACCTGGAACTTGCGCAGCGCTCCTTCCGTATAGGCGCCGAAGGTCCCGTCGACGCCGCCGCACGAGAACCCGAGCGCGCCGAGAGCCGTCTGGAGATCCTCGACGTCTTCGCCTTGGAACTGGGGCGTGCGCAAGTACAGGAGCCTGCCGCCCAAGGCGATGGATTCCTGGTCGTTGTCCTGGCGATGAATGGTCTGCATGGAAGGTTCACTCCCGTTCGCGTGCGGCGGGCAGGGCGCCCGCCGACGATCCTCGGTTATTTCAATCGGTTCACGAAGTAGTCGGCCATGGAAATCAGGAGGGAGCGGGCCGGGCTCGGACCGATAAGGCCGACCAGACGATCCTTGGCGATGTTCGTCAGGTCTTCGGCATAGGCGCGCGCGTAGTCGATCGAGCCGCTGGCGCGCATGATGGCGACCGCCTCGCGCAGCGTGTCGGCATCGGTCGTCTTCGCCGAGAGGATGTCGACGAGCCGGCTGCGATCCGCAGAGTTCTGCAGGGCATGCACGACCATGAGCGTGCGCTTCCCCTCGGTGATGTCGCTGCAGAAATCCTTGCCGACCACGGCGGGATCGCCCTCGATATTGAGAAGGTCGTCTTGGATCTGGAATGCGAGGCCGGTGTCGAGGCCGTACGCGCGCAGGCCTTCGATCTCGGCTTCCGATCCCCCGCCGACGATGGCGCCGACGGCAAGCGGCACGGCCCCTGAATAGTGGGCGGTCTTGTGCGTCGCCATGACCAGGTAATCCTCGGGCGTGATGTCGTAGCGCTCGTCGCGGGCCCAGCCCAGATCGAGGGCCTGGCCTTCGATCGTGCGACGCGTCATTTCGATGAGCTCGGCGATGACGCGGACCTTGACGCCGTCTTCCAGCAGAGGATCCCGCACCACGGTGCCGTTGACCAGGGAAAGCCCGAGATCGCCCATATTGATGGCAAGACCGAGGCCCTGCGTGAGATGCAAGCAGGGCTCGCCGCGGCGCAGCGTCGCCTCGTCCGCGATGTCGTCGTGGATGAGCGCGGCGGTATGGAAGTGCTCGATGGCGGCCGCGGAAGAGACCGCGCGCCGCACGTCGCCGCCGACCGCCACGCAGGCGGCCAGGCAGATGAGCGGACGATGGCGCTTGCCGCCGTTTCGGCTGTAGCCGAGCAGCGGGGCGTAGAGGTAGTCGTCCATGCCGTCGTGCGAGCCGCTCGGAATGAAGTCGTTCACAAGGTCGCCGACGACCTGCGCATAAGAAGAGAGGTATTCCTCGAACGTCTCGGGAGGATTGACGACCCCGGCAAGCAGATCGTCCACCAGTGCCGCATGTGATTCCATAGAAGGCGTGCTCAAAACCAGATCTCCTCAAGACGAAGCGCGAACCGAAGCCGTCGTCCGGATGCGCATGCGCCCTATATGGTAGGAGCGGTGGGACTCGAACCCACAATCCCGAAGGCGAAGGATTTTAAGTCCTCTGCGTATGCCGATTCCGCCACGCTCCCGCATGCATCATGCCAGACAAAAGGCCATGATAGCAAAGGAGGGCCGTACCTTTCACGCCATGCGGAAGTCTGCACGAATCTCGCCAAGGCCGCGCGCGGCGTCCAAGACGATGCCGAGCAGCAGATCGGCTTCGCTTGCGCGGAACGAGCGCGCACCGAGCATATCCATCACGGCGGAGAGAATCACGAGCCCCGAGGGAAAGACCGAGGCGCGCTGCGGCTGCAGGCCCGGAACGCGCATGCGCGCCTCGAGCGTGAGCGCGCACATATCGCGCGAGACCTTCTCCAATTCGTCCCTGGTCACGACTGCGCCATGCACGCGTTCCCGATCGTAGGGCACCAGACGATCCCGTACCGCGACGACGCTCGTCGGCGTTCCCGCCACGGCCACGAGCTCGTCGATCGGGCAGGCCCGCAGCGATGCGCGCAGGAAATCCGCCATCTCGGATTCCACCCATCCACGCGCGTCCGCGATCTGTCGCGGCGCAGGGGGATCGTCCGCGAGGAAACGTTCGGCCATGCGGCGGCATCCTACGTCGAACGAGCGACGCGCGCTGATGTTCACGTGCGGAACCATCTGGTCGGGAGCGCCTTCGGCACGCCCGAAGACGACCTCCGTCGATCCGCCGCCGATGTCGACCACGGCGACGTTGCGCCCGCGATACCCGTTCGCGGCGCCGAGAAACGAAAGCTCCGCTTCGCGTTCGCCGGGGATGACGCTCAACGTGATGCCGATGCCTTCGAGGCGCACCGCGAAATCGGCGGAGTTCTCGGCGTCGCGGCTTGCGCTCGTGGCGACGGCCACCACCCGATCGACCGGGACGCCCTCTTCTCCGCAGGCGTCGATTCTCCGACGGTACTGCGCGATTCGGCCGATCGTGCGATCGACCGCCTCTGCGGACAGACGGCCCGTGGCATCGACGCCCTCGCCGAGGTTGGTGATGACGCTCATGCGTTCGACGGGACGAACGCCGGATGCATCCACATCGGCGATGAAGAGCCGGCTCGTGACCGTCCCGATATCGATGGCTGCGATTCTCATGCGTGCTCCTCGGTCTTGCTGCGATGGCGGGCATGCGGCGCCCTACGAACCGGATGACGGGGAGGACGCATCCGTATCGGATGCGTCCTCGTCAGGGCCGTACGGATAGTCGAACATCTTGTCGAGCAACGGCGAGTACCATGTTGCCGGCGCCTTCACCTCGGACGAGACGACGGCGGAATGCACGGCGTCGTTCGCGTTGGCGGATTTCTTGTCGTCAAGCCCCTTGACCACGACCGCCTCCTCGCCTTCCGACACCCATCCGAGCTGCGAGCGCGCTTCATCCTCGATGCCCTCATCGGTCTTGAGCGCCTCGATATCGTCGGTCATGGCTTCGTTGCGCTCGACGACGGCCTGGTACTCGGCTTCGGCCCGCTGCTCGTCGCGGACCTGCGTATAGAGGCTCTTCGCCGGGGAATACAGGAACAGGCCGGCGAACGCGACGACGCCGACGACGACTGCGACGATGAACAGGGCCGGCGGTCCGCCTCGACGTGCGGTGCGCGAGGCAAGGCGCGACGAGGAGGCCCGCGCGCGCGACGAATCCCCGTCGAGTTCGCTTATCGCGCGGCGATGGGAACGCCCGAGCTCGCCGCGATAGAGGGCCGCACGAGACGACGATGCGGGCGCATCGTCCGATCCGAACTGCCTGTCGAACATGCGCGACGCCCGTTCCTTGCTGCGCCGACGACGCTTCGTCTCGGTGTCGGAGGAAGCGTTGCCGGAATACAGCGCCGCGCAAGGGGTGCCGTCGGCGCCGGCGATGGACGAGCGCGCCGATGAACGTGGGGAACCCGCACCCGCATCCTCGTACGCGGAGGAAAAATCGGCTGGAATCTCGCCATCGTCGAACGCCGGCGTCTCCGGCGCACGGACGCCCGCGCGCGACGAGCGTCGGCGGCGCGCATGCGCTTCATCGAAGGAAATGACGTTATCCCTGTTCGTTGGCATATGGTAAGAACTCCTGGTGGCGTGGTGCGTTGAGATGCCGTGATTGCGCCGCATAACTCCATTATGGTATCAGCCCGCACGGTTTCTCGCTGCGCACGAGAGGAATTCCCCAAAACGAGCGAGACGGACCAACGGCCGGGAAGAACCGGCTCCTCGAAGCCGGAAATCCATGAAGCGAACGGATGGACGCCGCACCCCGCCTCTGAACGCGCAGAACAAGCCGAAAACAGGTCGGCGACGAACATGGCCGTGATGGCATCCACCCCCGAACGCGCAGAAAAGCCCGAGCCTCAGAATCGAGGCCCGGGCATGCAATGCTCGCGGAATGCCTGCGCTTAGGGAACGATGATCCCTGTCGCGATGCAATACACGCTGATGAAGAAGAAGATCACGATGACGGCCGCCATGATCTTGTCGCCCACGTTCGGCAGGATAGGCTCGTTGCGCTGCTTCTCGCCCAGGATGTAGAGCGCAAGACCGGGACCGATGAAGATCGTCGTGATCATGAAGTACGCAAGGCCGCCGGAATAGATCAGGAAGATCGAATAGATGGCGCCGATGATCGCGATCACGCGGTAGAAGTTGATACGCCCTGCGCTCAGGCCGTCAATGCCGTCTTTCTTGAACGTCACGAAAACGAAGTAGAACGCGCTGAAGAAGTACGGGATGAGGATCAGCGACAACGAGACGTTGTAGAAGAACTGGTAGGTGGATGCCGAGAAGATCGTCGCGATCAGGAAGAGCTCGACGATGCCGCACGTCAGCGTGACGGTGAAGATCGGCGCACCCTTGTCGTTGTGCTTGGCGAACTGGACCGGCAGGACGCCCTGCTCGGCGGCTTCGAAAGCGCTCTCGGACGAAAGCAGCGTGTAGCCGAGCATGGATCCGAGCAGCGAAAGCGCGACGCCGGCGTTGACGAGCATGGCGCCCCACGGACCCACGACGGCTTCGAGCACGCCCGCGAGCGCCGGGTTCGGGAGCTCGGCGAGCTCCTCCTGCGTCAGAACGCCCATGGACAGGATGGAAATCATCAGGTACAGCGCCAAGATGCACACGAAGGCGACGACGGTCGCGCGACCGACGTCTTTGGAGTACTTGGCGCGCCCGGAGATGGCCACCGCGCCCTCGACGCCCAGGAAGACCCAGAGCGTGACGCTCATAACGCTTACGATCTGGTTATACACATCCCCACCGTTGAATGCGCCGTCGGCGGTGCCCCAGAAGTTGCTCATGAAGATCTGCGGGTCGAATTTCATGGCGAAGATGATGGCGAACAGCGCGACGAAGATCGGGACGATCTTGGCGATCGTGGTCACGATATTGACCGAAGCCGCTTCCTTCACGCCGCGCGTGACCAGAAACCAGCAGATCCAGACGATGATGGAAGCGCCGATCATGGACGGAAGGTTGTTTCCCTCTCCGAAGACCGGGAAGAAGTACCCGATCGCCGCGAACAGGAGCACCGTATAGGAGACCGTGGCCATGAAGGCGCTGACCCAGTAGCTGTATGCCGAGACGAAGCCCATGAACTTACCGAAGCCCGCACGCGCATAGCTGTAGATGCCGCCCGTCAGCTCGGGCTTGAACCTATTGAGCCCGTAGAAGCACATCATGAGCGCAAACACGCCGATGCCGCAGATGAGCCAAGCGATGAGCACCGCGCCCGTATGCGCGCCGGAATGCGCCATGTCGCCGACCATGGTGAACACGCCGCCGCCGACGACCGCCGTGACGATGGCGGCGATGAGATGAGGCATCCCCAGGCCATTGGGGTCGTTGACCCGCAAGCCTTCCCTATCTGCCATGCTGAAAACCCACTTTCTTCGAAATGAGACGAATGGTGCATCCTGCCGCGCCCTCTTCGCACTGCATACGCGCCCGCCGGATCGGCGAATCGGCAGACCCTGCAGACGGCGCACGCGCATCATGCGCTTCGCGGCTTGCTACACAATACTACGGAGACGGTTGCGCGGTATGCATGAAACACTAGATTTTTCGATATTTCTTGCATCTATATGCATATTTTCTAGATTTATTACAGGTTTACGCATTCGAATACCCTGATGGGAGAAAGGGGCGCCCGCAGCGCCGAGCCAACGGCTATGCATACCGTGGCGGGGTTATGCATACCGTAGCGGGCTATGCATGCCGTAGCGCAACGAAGCCGACCCTCTTCCCGAAGGCCGGCTTCATCTTCGATCGATAGGCTCGACGGACCCGCTGCGCGTCAGCGCTCGGAGGCGTCGATGTTGTAGAACGCCCCGAGTCCGGCGTAACGAGCCGTGGCATGCAGCTCCTCTTCGATGCGAATGAGCTGATTGTACTTCGCGACGCGATCGCTGCGGCACGGCGCGCCGGTCTTGATCTGCCCCGCATTCACGGCAACCGAGAGGTCGGCGATCGTGGTGTCCTCCGTTTCGCCGGAACGATGGCTGATGATGCAGGCATACCCAGCCTGCTTGGCCATCTGGATGGCATCGAGCGCCTCGGTCAGCGTGCCGATCTGGTTCACCTTGATCAGGATGGCGTTCGCGACGCCCGTTTCGATGCCGCGCGCAAGACGGTCGGGATTCGTGACGAACAGATCGTCGCCGACGAGCTGGACGCGATCGCCGATGCGATCGGTCAGCATCTTCCAGCCTTCCCAGTCCTCTTCAGCCATGCCGTCTTCGATGGAGACGATCGGATATTTGTCGACCAACGCCTCCCAGTAATCGACCATCTGCTCGCTCGTGTATTCGACGCCTTCGCCCGCCAGCACGTACCGGCCGCGTTCGGCATCGTAGAACTCGGTGGATGCCGGATCCATCGCGAAGAGGATGTCGACGCCGGGCTTGTAGCCTGCTTCCTCGCACGCCTGGATGATGTAGGCGAAGGGCTCTTCGTTCGTCCTGAGGTTCGGAGCGAAGCCGCCTTCGTCCCCAACGCCGCCGCCGAGCCCGGCTTCATGCAGGACGCGCTTGAGCGCGTGATAGATCTCGGAGCACCAGCGCAGGGCCTCCGCGAACGACGAGGCGCCGACCGGCATGATCATGAATTCCTGGAAGTCGACGTTGTTGTCCGCATGCACGCCGCCGTTGAGGATGTTCATCATGGGCGTGGGGAGCAGGTGCGCATTCACGCCGCCCAGATATTTGTACAGCGGCAGATCGGCGGATTCCGCGGCGGCGCGCGCCACGGCGAGCGATGCGCCCAGGATCGCGTTCGCGCCCATGGCGCCCTTGTTGTCCGTGCCGTCGAGCTCGAGCATCTCGGCATCGAGGGCGCGCTGGTCGTCGGCGTCCATGCCGACGATGGCCTCGGCGATTTCGTCGTTCACGTGATTGACGGCGGTCTTGACGCCCTTGCCCAGGTAACGGCCTTTGTCGCCATCGCGCAGCTCGACGGCTTCGAAAGCCCCGGTCGAAGCGCCGGACGGAACGATCGCGCGGGCGAAGGTGCCGTCGTCCAACGTGACCTCAACTTCGACGGTCGGGTTGCCGCGGGAATCAAGAACCTCGCGACCGTAGACATCGAAAACGACGCTCATAGGATGAAGCCTCCTTGCTCGGATTATCACGACAGGAAAATTCTATCAGGTTGCTAGAGGAAGATGCCGCACGCGAGCATCGCGGCGCCACCCGCGACGGCGAGCGCGACGGCAGCCGGATCGCTTCGCGAGAGCCGTATGCTGCTGCGGACGCCGGCGCCGAAGCATCGGGCCTCCATGGCGTCCGCCAGCGTCGCGGCCCTTCGGAAGGCGACGACGACCAGCGCGACGAACGCACGCCCCCAGGCGAGCACGCGCGTATGAGGAGGCCCCGCATCAAACGCCGCGCCGCGGGAAGCCTGCGCTGCGACCAGGCGGGCAAGCTGGATATGCAAATCGGGGATAGCCCCGAGCGCGATGGACGTCATCATGCAGAAGTCGTCGACGGGAAGACGGAACCGCCTGAGGGGCGCGGCGAAGCGTTCCATAGCCGCCGCGATGGAATCCGGGGAACAGGCCAGCACGAGCGCAATGGCGCCGAGCGCGAGCAGATATGCCTTCGCGGCATAGCGGGCGCCTTCGAGCGGATCGGTCGAAGCATGCGCCCCGATGACGAAGAGGGCGAGGATGAGCATGGGGACGGAAGATGCGAAGAGCCGGCGCGCCGGCACGCGCGAAGCGATGCAGGCACCCGCGAACATGAGGGCGAACGCGCCCAACCCCCGCCATCCATGCGTCGACAGCACCCCGACCGAGAAGCAGAAGGACCATGCGATCGCGTAGCGAGCGTCGATATGCCGGCGTTCGTTCATGCCGCCCCGCCAAGCATCCGTCGTCCGTTACGCGTCAGCGTCTTCTCCAACCACGGGTTCTGCGGGAACGGGCTTCGTTGCAGGCTTGACCGTGCTCGTGACCTTCTCGGCGACCGCCTTGCCTGCGTCGGCCATATGGTCGCCGATGTTCTTGGCGGCATCGATCGCCTTATCGGTCGCGTCCTTGGCGTCGTCGATCATGCCGGGGGCAGCATCGACCGCGTGATCCACGAGATCGCGCGTCTTATCGATGGCGCTGTCGACCACTTCGGGGGCGCTTTCCTGAATCTGGTCGATGACCTTGTCCGAGGCGACCTTGACGTCTCCCGCGAATTCTTGAGCCTTATCGATCGCTTCGTTGATGAACTTCCCGATCTCGGTCATGGCGAACCTCCTCGTACGCATGCGATTATGCTGCTTCGTCCATCCTACCACTCAGACGAAAAGAGCGTCCCGAAGGACGCCCTGAAGGCGCATGCGGCTCTGAATATGGGAAAGGGGCTGCAGCGGACGCTGCAGCCCCTTCGCGCATGCGATTCGCATGAAGGCTATTCGGCCTTCTTCTCCTCGGCGGCAACCTCTTCGGCAGGCGCCTCGGCCGCCTCTTCCGCAGCAGCCTCATCAGCCTTATCGGCCGCCTCTTCGACGGGAGCTTCCTTTGCAGCAGCTTCCTCCGCGGGAGCCTGGACGGCTTCTTCCGCGTCGGAGGCCGGAGCCTCATCCTTGGCATCGACAGGCGCCTTCTCGGCGGCCGGAGCCTCGGCCTTGGCCGGCTTGGCGGCCGCAGGAGCGGTCTTGTCGGCCTTCTTGCGCACCGGTTCGGTGCAGAGCTCCATGATCACCATGGGGGCGTTGTCGCCCTTGCGGGGACCGAGCTTGTAGATGCGGGTGTACCCGCCCTGACGATCCTGGAACATGCCCTGCGCGACCTTCTCGAAGACCTCGCGCACGAGCTCCTTGTTGCCGAGCGCGGCGATGGCGAGGCGGCGGGAGTGCAGGTCGCCCCTCTTCGCCCAGGTGATGATCTTGTCGACGTCAGGACGGATCTCCTTGGCGCGCGACTCGATCGTCTTGATGCGATCGTTCGTGAACAGAGCGGCCACCAGGGACTTCTTCATAGCCTTGGTATGGCTGGAATCGGTGCCCAGCTTACGGCCCTTAACGTTATGCCTCATCGTTTATCTCCCCTATTACTGCTTCAAGTTGAGGCCCATCGAGATCAGCTTGTCCTTGACCTCTTCGATGGACTTCGCACCAAAGTTACGGATGTTGAGCAAGTCATTCTCGGAGAACTCGACCAGCTGTCGCACGGAATGGATGCCGGCGCGCTTCAGGCAGTTGTAGGAGCGGACGGAAAGGTCCAGATCCTCGATCTGCTTGTCGAGCTCGGCGTTGGATTCCTGGCCCTCCGGCGCGAAGATGGACGGGATCTCGCCGTCCTCGTCCTCGCCGGCGATGTCGGCCAGGGCCATGAACGAGCCCATGTACTGGTTGATGATGTTGGCGGCACGGCACACGGCCTCGTCGGGCGTGATGGAGCCGTCGGTCGCAACCTCGAGCACGAGCTTGTCGAAGTCGGTGCGCTGACCGACGCGCGTGGAGCTCACGTCGGCGGTGCAACGCTGCACGGGCGAGAACAGGCTGTCGACATGGATGATGCCGATCGGGTCTTCGCTGCGCTTGTTGCGCTCGGCGGGAACGTACCCGCGGCCGACGCCGATGCGGATCGTCATGTTCAGCGTGCCGCCGTCGGCGACGGTGCAGATGACGTGCTCGGGGTTGACGAGGGTGAATTCGGTCGGAACCTGGATGTCCGCACCGGTGACGGTGCAGGGCCCCTCGACGGAAACGGTAGCCGTAGCTTCGGTGTAATCCTCGGAAAGCGCCTGGAAGACCAGGCCCTTCACGTTGAGCGCGATGTCGGTGACGTCTTCGATGACGCCCTCCGCCGTCGTGAACTCATGCTGCACGCCTTCGATCTGAATGGCGGTCGCGCGGGCGCCGTCCAGGGAGGACAGCAGGACGCGACGCATGCAGTTGCCAAGCGTGTAGCCGAAACCACGCTCGAGCGGCTCAACAATGAAGCGAGCGATGGTGTCGTTCACTTCTTCTGTTGTGACAGTTGGCCTCATGAACTCTGCCATAGTCTATAAGCCTCCTCTAAAGCCGCGAATCATTACTACTTCGAATAGAGCTCGACGATAAGCTGCTCTTTGATATCCAAATCGATCTGATCGCGGTTAGGAAGCGCGAGAACGCTGCCCTGCAGCTTCTCGATGTCGACCTCGAGCCATGCAGGCACCTGGACGCGTTCGTTGGATACGAGCGCGCTCTTGATGACGAGCAGATCCTTGGCCTTGGGGGCCACGGAGACGAGGTCGCCGGGACGGACGCGGAAGGACGGGACGTCGACGCGGCGGCCGTTCACCAGGATATGGCCGTGGGTCACGGTCTGGCGGGCTTCCTTGCGCGTGCGGGCGAACCCGAGGCGGAAGACGACGTTGTCCAGGCGGGACTCGAGGATGCGCATCAGGTTTTCGCCGGTGATGCCGCTCATGCGCTTGGCCTTGCGGAAGTAGCCGCGGAACTGCTTCTCGAGAACGCCGTAGATGAACTTGGCCTTCTGCTTCTCGCGCAGCTGGATGGCGTATTCGCTTTCCTTGCGGCGGCGCTGGGGCTGACGGATGGATTCCTTCTTGCTGCTGTAGCCCAGGACGACGGGATCAATACCGAGCTGACGGCAGCGCTTGAGAACCGGAGTTCTATCAATTGCCATAATTACATGATCCTTTCTTGACTACACGCGACGACGCTTGCACGGACGGCAACCGTTGTGCGGGATGGGGGTGCAATCCTGGATGCTGGTCACTTCGAGACCGGCGGCCTGGAGCGAACGGATGGCGGTCTCGCGGCCCGAACCGGGGCCCTTGACGAAGACGCTGACCTTCTTGAGGCCGTGCTCCATGGCGTTCTTGGCAGCCTGCTCGGCAGCCATCTGGGCTGCGAACGGGGTGGACTTGCGGGAGCCCTTGAAGCCGACCGTGCCGGCGGAGTTCCAGGAAATCACATTGCCCTGAGGATCGGTGATGGATACGATGGTGTTGTTGAACGTGCTCTTGATATGAGCCTGTCCGACCGCAATGTTCTTGCGCTCGGAACGCTTGACGCGCGTACGAACGTTTTTCTTAGCCATGAGTCAGACCCCTTATTTCTTCTTGCCGCCGATTTGACGCTTGGGACCCTTGCGGGTGCGGGCGTTGGTGTGCGTGCGCTGGCCGCGAACGGGAAGGCCCTTGCGGTGGCGCAGGCCACGGTAGCAGCCGATTTCCATAAGGCGCTTGACGTTCTGGGAAACCTCGCGATGCAGGTCGCCCTCGATCGTCATGTTCTGATCGATGTACTCGCGGATCTTCTGCAGGTCGTCTTCCGAGATATCCTTGACGCGGATGTCGGGGTTGACGCCGGTAGCTGCGATGATTTTCTTGGCAGAGGTGTCACCGATGCCGTAGATGTAGGTCAAGCCGGTCTCGATACGCTTTTCGCGAGGTAGGTCGACACCAAAAAGACGTGGCATATTGCTTTACCCTTCCTCTTTCTTAGCCCTGGCGCTGCTTATGACGGGGGTTCTCGCAGATGACGAGGACCTTGCCATGGCGTCGGATGATTTTGCACTTGTCGCACATCTTCTTGACCGAAGGACGTACCTTCATGTTCGTCTCCTTTGAATGTGCAGCTCCCCGACAGTGACGGGCCACCGGGAAAACCATTCGATACTACGTGTACTTCTTTATCCACCACGCCCAGCCGCAGGCGATGATTTTCAGTGCGTATGCGCCGCTTCGCGCAGCGCGCATTCAACGAAAGGATGCCGAATCGCTCGGATTCCAAGCATGCGAAGAAGGCGACGTTCACACAAAGCACAGACAATCCATGCCTTGCGCGACCCCGTCGCCGCAGACGCTACTTGAAGCGGTAGGTGATTCGACCGCGATTCAGATCGTAGATGGAAAGCTCCACCGTGACCTTGTCGCCAGGAAGGATCTTGATGTAATGCATGCGCATTTTGCCTGAGATATGAGCCAGGATCTTATGCCCGTTCTCAAGCTCGACATTAAACATCGCGTTCGGGAGCGCCTCGAGGACGGTCCCCTCAAGTTCAATGACGTCTTGCTTAGCCAATAATCTTCCTTCGTCTCTTCGTTGATAACGCAGCAGCGGGACATATTATCAAATTTTTCAGGAATTTGCAGGTGACGCATCACCGACCACGCGTGCGCCACATTTCGACCTCTGGCGCGAGGCGAAAAGGAACGCTCGCGCCGAGTGCTAGAATGGGAATGCACCTGCACGTCGATTTGAGGAGTTGTTCTCCATGCCCAAGCAGTACAAGCGCGTCTTCGCGGCGCTCGACGGAGGAAAGACCCAGAACCATGTCGCCGAACGTGCCATAGAGCTCGCGGCGACCGAAAAGGCCGAACTGGTCTTCGGACACGTCGTCGATTCCGTCCCTTACGAGGCCGCCGGAACCGATTTCGCCGCTCTTGCCGACGAAATGCGCGTCAAGCTCGAAGAATCCATCGCACCGATGCTCGAAGCCGCGCGCTCCAACCCCGACATCCCCAGCGTCCACGTCATCGTGAAGGCCGGCCGCATCACCGAGACCTTGGCCGAGCAGATCATCGAACCGTACGATCCCGACCTGGTCATCTGCGGGGAACGCGGGCTGTCGAACATCAAGTACGTGTTCGTGGGCAGCGTGTCCACCTACCTGATCCGCAACCTGCGCTGCGATATCCTGGTGGTGAAAGAGAACTAGGATCGGCTTACCGCAGGCCGCTTGAACGCATGCGTGTTCGCAATCGCGAAGGGCGTCTCCCTCCTCGATTCGAGGAGGGAGACGCCCTTCGCGCATCATCGGGCCCCGCACGATGAAAGGCTCCTGGGTGCGGAGGATGGGCGGGATCGGGCGCCGATATCCTGCGCCCACCCCTTCGATTCCCTCCCGAGATCCTCCGACGAGCCGCTTCTAGAGCCTTTGCGCAAGGCCTTCGAGGAGCGCTTCTCCTCGAAGGCCGGCGGGCGTGATCACTATCTCGCGCACGCCGTCGGGCCGGACGCTGAAATCGAGGAGAAGGTGGTCTTCGGGGCACGCTTCGCAGAATTTATCCGCCCATTCCACGACCGAGACGCCGTCGCCTTCGATCGTCGCGAAGTAATCGATGTCGTCGAGCTCGCCGGCATCGTCGAGCCGATACAGGTCGAAATGGTACAGCGGGAGCCGCCCGCCCTCGTAGGAGCTCATCAAGGTGAAGGTCGGGCTCGTCGGAACCTCGCGGATGCCGAGCGCCGCCGCAAGTCCCTGGGCGAAGTGCGTCTTGCCCGCCCCGAGGTCGCCTGTGAGCAGCAGGACGTCGCCCTCTTCGAGCGCAGGCGCCAGAAGCGCGGCGAGGCGCTGCGTCTCCTCGACCGACGCGCTTGCGTAGCTGATGCCCATGGAACGGATCCCTCCTCGTGAAAGGGGGCGAGGCGAATCGATCGCCCCGCCCCCTTGGAATCGCATGCGACCGCGCGGCCTACAGGCTGAAGTCCGCTTCGCCGTCGAAGACCTTGACGGCCTCTTCGACGCTGGCATCGGCCAACGTGATGGCGGAGATGGCCTTGGTCAGACGAACGGCTTCGTCCAACGAGCGCTGATGGATGTTGCGACCGGTGGCGTTGCCCACCGCGTTGCCGATGTGGATCTGATCATGCAGCTGGGACAGGAATACGGGGGCGTCGACCGTGGAGCCGCCTGCGCACACCAGACCGGTGCGGCCCGCGGCGGCGGAGGCGACGGCGAGGTTCTCGGCAGACGTCTTGCCGTCGGATGCGACAGGAGGATTGACCTTCACGAAGTCGGCGCCCAGGCACAGCGCGACGCCTGCGGCGCCCGCGATGGTCTCGGAAGCCTTCTCGCGGTCGCCGACGGCCTTGCCGCGAGGATAGATCCAAAGCACGACGATCAGACCTTGGGCATGCGCCTCGGCGATGAGCTGGCCGGCTTCGGAGAGCATGGTGGATTCGTATTCGCTGCCGAGATACAGCGTGTAGCCGAGGCCGACGATGTTGACGCCCGCCTCGCGCATGGCCAGCACGGCTTCCAGGTCATGCAGCTGGCCGCTGTACGGATCGTCCTGGGAGGTCTTGACCAGATTGGTCTTGGAATTCATCTTGACCAGGTAGTTGACATCGGGATAGTCGGCCGCATAGCGGGCGATGAGGCCGCGCTGGGCGGCCATGACGCCGCAGACGCCCTGGTCGGCGATCTTGAAGAGGTGCTCGGGGTCGAGGTCGGCGATGTCGATGCCTTCGCCGTAGAAATCGCCGTTCATGTGCTCGACCTTCTGGTCGCAGGCGAACAGCATCAAGCGGCCCGTGCCGCGGGTGGCGGCCATGTAGTTGTCGATGTAGGCCTCGCGTGCGTCCACGAGAACGTCGACGGGCACCTTGACCTGATCACGAGTGATCTTGGGCATCATTTCCTCCTCATAGTCTTTGGCGCGGGCGGTTGCTCGCGCCGATGCGGCGGCAGCGCGGAAGGCTGCGGGCTCCAGTATAGATGATGCGCCGGCGGCTTCAATCGGCAGCGGCGCGCAGCTTAATACGGAATACGCGGGCAGGGCGGCTCCATCTCGCGCTTGAACGCGTTGGCTTTCACGCGTGCGAGCATGCGGTCGACCTCGGTCGGAACGAAACCGCGCTCGACAAGCCCCTCGCGGTCGATGCCGTGCTCGATATGCTCGATCAGCATGGCATCGAGCGTCTCGTACGCGCCGAGGGCGTCCTCGTCGCGCTGATCGGGCGCAAGCTCTGCGCTCGGAGGCTTGATGAGCACGTTTTCGGGGATGGGCGCGGCGAGCCCGGAAGCTTCCGCCTGTTCGTTCACGAAGCGCGACGCCGCGAACACATCGGTCTTGTACAAACCCCCGATCGGAGCGAAGGCGCCGACCGTGTCGCCGTACAGCGTGGAGTATCCCATCATGGCCTCGGATCGGTTGCCCGTGTTGACGACCAGCCAGCCTGTCATGTTGGAGATGGCCATGAGAATGATCATGCGGCATCTGGCCTGGGTGTTTTCAGCCGCGACGCCTCCGAATCCGCCCATGTGCTCGGACAGGATGCGCCCGAACGCCTGGAACGGCTCGTTGATGGATATCTGCTGCGTCTCGATGCCGAGCGCGCGCGCGAGTTCCTGGGCGTCGATGAGCGAATGGCTCGTGGAATACGGGCCGGGCATCAGAACGCCGTGCACGTGCTCGCTGCCGAAGACGTCGCAGCAGAGGCAGGCGACCAGGCTCGAATCGATGCCGCCCGAAAGCCCGATGACGACATCGGTCGCGGACGTCTCTTCGGCGAAGTCGCGCAGCGCGTCGACGCAGACGCGGTGCTTTTCGGCGATATCCATAGATGGCTTCCTTCTGATATCGGCTTACTGAACGGCTCGGATGCGCGCGCGCAGCCAATCGGCCCAAGCGTCGACCCCGTCGCCTTTCGTCGCGGCGATCGGAAAGATGGGCGCTTCGGGATTGAGCTGGCGCACCGCGTCGGAGAAGGCGTCTGCGTCGAAGTCGAAGACGCCGAGGGTATCGACCTTGTTGAGCACGATGGCCTCGGCCGCCTGGAACACGCCCGGGTACTTGAGGGGCTTGTCGTCGCCTTCGGGCACCGACAGGATCATGACCTTGCTGCCCTCGCCCAAATCGAAGTCGGTCGGGCATACCAGGTTGCCGACGTTCTCGACGATGATGAGGTCGAGGCTTTCGAGGTCGAGCACGTCGACCGCGCGCCGGACCATATCGCTTTCCAGGTGGCAGGCGCCCCCGGTGTTGATCTGCACGGCCGGGATGCCCTGGGCGCTGATCTTCGCCGCATCCACGTTGCTCGCGATATCGCCTTCGATGACCGCGATGTTGAATTCGTCGCGCAGGGCCTCGATGGTGGCGAGGATCGTGGAGGTCTTCCCGGAACCGGGGCTGGCCAGCAAATCGACGACGAAGACATGGTGCTCGGCGAACAAGGCGCGGTTGGCGTCGGCAAGCCGATCGTTCTTGTCGAGGATGGGCTGCTTGAGATCGATCTTCATGACATGCTCCTTACTCGGGATCGGGAATGTCGACTTCGATGGATTCGATGCGCATCTCCCGGCCTTCGATCAACCGGCCTATGCCCCCGCATTCGGGACACAGCATATGGAAGCGATCGTGCACGTAGACCTTGCCGCATTCGGCGCACCGGCTCTTCGGCTCGATCATGTTCACGACCAGCTCGGCTCCCTTGAAGAACGGCTCCTGCTCGGTGAGGACCTCGAAGGCGAAATGGAGCGCATCTTCGATGGCCTCGGTCATGACGCCGACGGAAAGCGTGACCTTGAGCACGCGGGTGGCACCGGATTCGCGGGCTGCCTGAGACACGCTGTCCACGACGCCGGTCATGATGCCTAGTTCGTGCATGGCCTTCCTTTCGATGCGGAAGAAGGGCGACCGAAGCGCCCTCCTCCCATAGTAATCCGTCGTATGCGATTATGTTACGACTCGCATGCTTTTTCACAACCGACCATGCGATCGGCACGATGAGGCGAGCGTTTCCGTCGACCGACGGCCGGACGGCGCGTCAGTCCTCGTCGTCCCCCAAACGTTCGCGAATCTTCCGCTTCTGGATCTCCCATTGCTCGGCCCAGTCGCGCTGCTCCTCCACTTCGCGCGCGAGCTCTTCCTTCTGCTCCTTCACGCGGCTGCCGAGCACCAGGCGGGCGACCAGCAGGCTGAGCTCGTAGAGCACGAGCAGCGCCGCGAACATCAGGAGCATCGTGACCGGCGAGGCGTCGAGCGTGACCATGGCGGCGATCACCATGAGGGTGATATAGACGGTGCGCCAGGACTCGCGAAGCTTCGCATAGGGAATGACCTCGAAGACGACCAGGTAGAACACGATCAGCGGCAGCTCGAACGCGAAACCGAACGCGATTTCGAAGTTGATGATGACATCGACCCACGACCGAGCGTCAGGGAAGATGGACGCATATCCGCCTGCCTGGTCGGTCAGCCACTCGACCGCAGGATTCAGGATGAAGCCGTAGCAGAAGACGGTGCCCAGGACGAAGAGGGCCACGCCCACCGCGAACGTGGGGATGAACCACTTGCGCTCGCTCGGCTTCAGGGCCGGAAGGAAGAACGCCAGGACCTGCCAGATGATGATCGGCATGCAGGCCATGATGGACACCCAGATGGAGACCTTGAAGCGGATGGAGAACGATCCGAACACGTCGAGGACGTTCAGCGCGACGGAGCCGTCGGGATTCTGCGGCATGAAATCCTTGATGGGTTCGAACATGAACTGGATGATCGTCGGCGTGGCGAGGTAGAACACGCACATGGCGACGAAGAGCACCGCGACGATGCGGACGAGGCGCATGCGCAGCTCGCCCAGGTGCTCGAAGAGCGGCATGCGCGCCGGACCGATAGGCATTACGCATCCTTCCTCTCGCTCGAGGCTTCGGCGGTTTCGGCAGGCTCATCCGCCGCGGCAGGGACGGCGGGTTCGGGCTTGGGCGCCGCGGTCCCGAAGATCTCGTCGGCAAGCGCGCTCTCCGCGGAACGCGCGGCGGCGACCTCTTCGGCGGCTGCCTCGTTCGCGGCCTTGCGGGCGGCCATGATGTCCTTATGCATGTCGGGAGCGGCTTTGGCGACCGTGGTGCCGGCGGCGGCAGCGGCGGCGTTCGCCTCGTCGCGCACCTCTTTCGCGGCGGCGTTCGCGGCATCGCGCTTCTTCTTCTCGGCACGTTCGCGGTCGTACTTGGCCTTGCGGGCGGAGAAGGATTCCTTCTTCTCGACCTTGGCCTTGCTCGTCTTATCCATGTCTTTCAGGGGATTCTTGATGGGATCGGCCGCCGCAGGGTCGAAGACCTCTTCCTTGACGACCTTGTTCATCTCCTGCTGGGCGTCTCGGAACTTGGCGATGCCTTGGCCGACGACCTTCGCGATCTGGGGCAGCTTATCGGGCCCGAAGATCAAGAAGCCGAAGAGGAGGATGAGAAAAAGCTCGGTTCCGCTTAGTCCAAACACATTGACCTCTCAGGATCGTGGCGATTAACCGCACGATTCTAGCATAGGCCGCCTGCGACGAACCACCGCTGCCAGGGAAAGCACACAGGGGGATGCATGCCCCTCCGCCGCACGCCGTGCCGTCGGGAAGCCGCGCGCGGCGCATGCGCCGTTGTCGCAAGGCTGACGCAGGGCCGCACGTCAGGCCCCGGGTTCCAAGCGATCGGCAAGCTTGTATCCCACCCGCCACACCGTCAGCACGTAGCGCGGCTTGGACGGGTCGTCTTCGATCTTCTCCCGGATCTTGCGCACGAGCACCGTGACGGTGTTCGGATCCGCGGCCTCGCGATGCTCCCAGAGCGCATCTATGATCTGCTCGCGCGTGAAGACCGTCCCGGCCTCGGACGCAAGGAGCGCGAGGAGCTCGAACTCCCTCGAAGACAGAGCGACGGCCTCGCCGCGCAGGCGCGCTTCGTACTTTTTGAAGAACACCTCGAGGTCGCCCACGCGAAACGACCCCTTCGCCCGCGCGTCCGTCGCAGCGGCGGCGCGGGCGCGACGATTGAGCCATACCTTCACGCGCAGCACAAGCTCCTCGGTCAAGAACGGCTTGACGAGATAGTCGTCCGCGCCGCTGTTGAAACCGACGCTCTTGTCGACGATGTCGCCTTTGGCGGATAGGAAGACCACGGGCACGCGGCGGCCCTCGCTGCGGATGAGCCTGCAGACGTCGAAGCCGTTCATGTCCGGAAGCATGACGTCAAGGACGAGCACGTCGGGCCGTTCGCGGCGCAGCATCTCGAGACCTGCCGCGCCGTTGTCGGAGCAGCAGTAGTCCCATCCCTCGCGCGCGGCTATCTGGCCGACGAGCTCGCGCAGGCTTTCATCGTCGTCGATAAGCATGATCTTGCTCATGATCCTCCCCCTTCCGACGACTCCGACCCGGTGCGCGCCACGGTGACGACGGGAACGCGCACGACGAATTCCGATCCCTCGCCCGGCCGGCTCGTGAGGGACACGTCGCCGCCGAGGATGCCCGCGAGGTCCTTCACGAGGGAAAGCCCTAGGCCGCTTCCCCCGAAACGCCGCGCCGTGGACATGTTCTCCTGGGTGAATCGCTCGAATATCAATTCGTGCTTATCGGCCGGAATGCCGATGCCGGTATCCCTGACCTCGATGCGCACGAACCCTTCCTCGGCATCGCGCGCGACCGCGACCGCAACCGAGCCTCCTTCTCCCGTGAACTTTATCGCATTGTTCACGAGATTGCTGAGTATCCGGCGCAGCTTCTCCCAGTCGCTCATGACGAGCGGAACCTCGGAAGAGACGTCGCTCGTCAGCGCGATCCCCTTCTTCGAGGCGAGAGGCGCGAGCGATTGGACGACCATGCCGACGAGGTCGGAGACGTCGATAAGCTCGATGCTCACCTCGTCGCGCCCCGATTGGATGCGCGCGGTCTCGAGCACGTTGTCCACCATCTCGAGCAGGATCTGGCCGTTCTTCTCGATCTCGTCGAGCTGGCGGCGCGATTCCCCTCCATCGCGCGGAACATGCGTATCGAGCAGATCCGCGAAGGCTATGATCGAAGTCAGAGGCGTGCGCAGCTCGTGGCTCACGATGGCGAGGAAGTCGGTCTTGTACTGGTTGTCCCGCTTCAGGCGCTCGTTGACGCGCTCCACGTGCGCACGCTGCTCCTGAAGCTGCTCCATGGCCGTCCGAAGCTGGTCGGTGCGCTCTCCCACCTGGCTTTCGAGGTTTCCGTACAGCACCGATAGGGCCGACGACATCGAATCGAAGTGCGCGAAGAGCGTATCCATCTCGCGGGAATCGAAGACGCCGATCGGGGCTGCGGCCGTGTGCGCCCGGGACGGATCGGCATCCACGGCGCGCAGGCTCGCGCCAAGGCTTTCGAGAGGACGCACCACCATCCAGCTCAGCGCGAAGTACACGGCAACGCCGAGGATGAGCATGATGAGCAGGAAGAACATCACGTTGTTCCAGACCGAGGCCATCATGTTGTCGAAGTACAGGTCCGTCGGCACGATGATGCTCATGGCTCCGCCGACATCGCCGATCTTCCATCCTTCCTTCGGATGGCCGGTCGGATCGATCTCGCCGGCAGGCTCGCCATGGCATTCGGTGCAGTCCTTGGTCACGCGCATCTCGGAAACGTAGCGAAACACGTTCCGGCCTTCGTATTCGGTGAATCCGTAGTATTCGTCGTCCCGCGGGTCGGCCTCGAACTGCCTGAGGGCCGCCTCCTCGAATTCGTCGGGCTCGGCGTTCGAATTGCGGGGATCGAGCTTGGTGAAACGGATCACGGTATCGGAATGCTGGGAGAACAGTGCGGCGACGGACTTGCCCGCAAGGGCGCAGTGAAGCCCTTTGTAATCGTACGCGCCGGTCGAATCATGGTTGATGGTGTATTGGTTGGCGGAGACGAACGACCAGGTCGCATCCATCTCGGTCGTCAGCATGCGGGCCTGCTCGACGATCTCGGATTCCGTCATCGCAAGCTTCTCGTGATAGGTCCAGGCCGTGAAGGCGGCGAGGATCAGCACGAGAATGGCCGCAAGGAGACCGACCACCTTCACCTTGAGCGAAAGGCGCGAGACCCGACGCGCGAGGACATCGAGCATGGGCGCCTACTCGTTCCGGCGCGAAGGGTCGAAGGGGGCGGCGGAGGCGCGGGCGCCGATGAGGGCGGCCACGGAATCGACGGTCGCGGATGTCAGGCGCGCGAACGCCCGGTAATACGGCGTATGGGCGCTCGCGGCCATCGCATCGAGAAACGCATGGGCGAACACGAGGACATGGTCGGAGAAGAACGTGCGCAAGTCATCGACGATGTCTTCACGTTCCTTGCCCATCGATGCCGCGGAGCGCGAAAGGAGATCGGACGCGAAGGCGAGCTCGAGGCCGAGATGATCGTCGGGAACGGAGGATTCCATGGAGACTTCGACGCCGTACGAGCGATACATCGCGCGAACCTCGTGCATGAAAGGCCCGCAGAGCGTACGGTCTTCGGTCCGCCATGCGGATTCGTACGGAGAGGCGCCGCTGACCGCGACCATGTAGAAGAGATGGGTATAGTCGCGCCTCAGATCGTGGAAGAGCGCATCGAACGCATCCGCGTCCCCGTCCCCCCGTGCAAGCTCGTCGACGATGACGCGCGCGTCGTCGGGCGAGACGCTGACGAACGGTTCGTGCAGAAACGCATCGCGGCCTTCCACGAAAAGCTTCAGGACGTCTTCGTCGACGTTTCTCAGCAGCGTCCCGGCGCACACGTCGCATAGAACGGCCGCCGCCCTCAGCGCGTCGGCTCTGATCGGTTCGCTCATGGCGCATCCCTCCTTTTTCAGTCCATCATGATGCAGGCGGACCCCGGACGCAAGATGCGGCCGAGGCCCGCCATGAAGCAGAAGCGCATCGATGCAGGCTATGCCGTCGGATGCTCCAGCTCGAGCGGATTCACGATCTCGCCCCCGCGCGAAGCGTCGCGATGCGGGGAGAAGACCACGTTGGGGCCCGTCGAATCGTCCAAAGTGCCGAGCGTGTCCACGTCGCCATGCGCGGCGCGCAGATCGTCGATGGGGCCGAATTCGATGGCGCGCACCGGGCAGGCGCTCGCGCAGGCAGGATCGGGGCGGCCGTCTTCGGTGCGGTCCGTGCAGAAGACGCACTTATGCGACAGGCCGTCGGAAAGCTTGACGGGATGGTTGTACGGGCATACCTGCTCGCAGGTCATGCAGCCTATGCAGATCTCCTTGTCGTTGTTGACGATGCCCGTTTCCTCGTCTTTGGCCATGGCGCCGGTCGGACAGTTCTTCACGCACTGCGGATCCGCGCACTGCCCGCAGGTCATGGATACGTAGTATCCGAACGCCGCCCCCACGTACGCTCCCTGTCCGTCGGCCTGCCACTCGCCGCCGCCGAATTCCCAGACCTTGCGGAATTTCTCGGGCACGGTCAGGTCGTTGCGGTCGAAGCAGGCGACCATGCAGGCCTTGCAGCCGATGCAGATGTCGGTATTGACGTAAAAGCCCATCTGAGTCATTGAAGAAGCACCCCCTTATGCCTTCTCGATCTTGCAGAGATTCGTATGGACGCCGTTTCCCTTGGAGATCGGCGTCGGACGCTGGCTCGTCAGCACCGAGATGCAGCCGCCGCGATCGACGACGCTCGGGTCGCCGAGGGTCTTCGGATCACGCGACGCAGGATCGTACCAGGCGCCTTGCGGCAGAGAGACGACCCCGGGCATGATGCGCGCGGTCACCTTCGCCGGCACCTCGACCGTGCCGCGCTCGGTGGAGACGCGGACCGTATCGCCGTTCGCGATGCCGAGCTTCTTCGCGTCGCCCGCATTGATCCAGAGCTGCTGAGGATGAACCGACTCGAGCCATGCGACGTTCCCGTAGCTCGAATGCGTGCGGGACTTCGTATGGTGGCCGATAAGCTGGAAGGGGTAGTCCTTCATCGCCGCATCGTCGCCGTACGCCTCCTTGGCGACGTACCAGACGGGCAGCCCGGTTATCTGGTCGTATCCGTCATCGGGAATCACGCCGCCGCAGGTCAGATCCCACTGCTTCGACAGATTGTACGCCTGCTTGCTGAAGACCTCGTATTTGCCGGAGGGCGTCTTGATGGCCTCGGGCTTGGCGATCGCGGGCGTATGCTCGTCGGTCTGCTTCCACAGACCCTTCTCCTTGAATTCCTCGAAGGTGGCGCCGATATCGTCGCCGGCCTCCTTGCCCTGTTCCCAGAGCCATTCGACCCAGTCTTCCTGGGTTCGTCCCTCGGTGAAGTCCTCCTCGACGCCGAGCTCGGCAGCGACGAGGCGGCAGACCTCGTAGATAGGCTTGCATTCGAACATCGGGTCGATGGCAGGGCTTTCGCAGCAGGCGAATCCGGTCCAGGCGGTGCCGCCCTTGATGATGTCGGTCTCTTCGTAGGACGTGGTTGCCGGCAGGATGTAATCGGAGATCATGGCCGTGGGCGTCAGATAGATGTCGTGCGTCACGACGCAGCGCAGGCCGGAATCCTTCTCGTCGGGAAGATTGAAGATGCGCAGGCAGTCGTTGACGTCGGCATGTTGGTTGAGCATGACGTTGCTCGCGTAGTTCCAGATGAACTTGATCGGAGCCTTGAGCTTGATGTCGCCCGGCTTGCGCGCATAGGTCGTGGCGCCGGTCGCATCGATCGTGCGCACGCCCCAGGTGCGGTCGTCCATGACCGTGTAGTCCTCGATCGCCTGGTACCAGTCGAAGAACGAGATGCAGGTCTCGACCGAGTTCCTGTCGGCGAAGTTCGGCAGGTTCGCGGGGATCTTGTACGGCACGCCGCCCGTGCCCTCGCGCGCGCCGGTGCCGCCGCCGGAAATGCCCACGTTGCCGGTCAGCGTCGCGATCATCGCGATGGAGCGCGTGACGTTGCCGCCGTTGGCATGGCGCTGCGGGCCCCAGCCCTGGATGGTCGCCGTCGGGCCGTCCATGTACAGATCGGCGAGCCAGCGGATGGTGTCGGCGGGAACGCCGCAGATGGCGGACGCCCATTCAGGCGTCTTCTCGCCGGTGCCCCTGTAGGCGCCGGCGCCCATGAGATAGGCCTCGTAGGACATGTCCTCGTCGATGGAAAGGGCGCCGTCGGCATCGAAGCCCATGAACGCGTTGCTCGTCGGCTCGCCCTGCTTCACATCGTCGATGAACGTATCCGAGTAGAACCCGATGAACTTCTCGCGAATGAACGACTCGTCGAGCCTGCCCTCCGTATGGAGATAGTGCAGCATGCCGGCGACCAGGGCGGGATCGGTGCCGGGACGGACGGGCACCCACTGCGTTCCGACGCCGATGGCGGTATCGGACAGATGCGGGTCGATGACGACGATGTTCGCGTCGGGATTGTTCTCCTTGACCCACGTGATGAGCCAGACCATGGCAGAGCCCGACATGCGGGTGTTCGCGGGATTGTTGCCCCACAGCACGATGTTCTTGGAATTCACGAGGTCGGTGACTTCGTTGTTCGACCAGGCGTCGCCGTTGAACAGCGGGAGTTCCCAGGTTATCTGACCGGTCGAATAGTCGCAGTAATGCCTGAGGTAGCCGCCCCAGCAATTCATCATGCGCGCAAGCGCGGTGACGTCGGGAGCCCAGGACTTGGAGACGGTGCCGCCGAGCTGGCCCGTGCCGTACTGGATGTAGAAGGCGTCGTTGCCGTACTCCTCCTTGACGCCCTTCATGATCTCGGCGATTTCGGAAATGGCCTGATCCCAGGATATCTCCTCGTACTTTCCTTCTCCGCGCTTGGTGCCCTTCACGCGTTTGAGCGGCTTTTGGATGCGCGTCTCGTTATAGATGCGCTGGCGGTTCGAACGGCCGCGCAGGCAGGAGCGCATCTGATAGATGCCGCCCGGCTTGAAATCGTCGGACCCGTCCACGTCGGTCGAGACGCGCACGACCGTTCCGTCCTTCACGTACAGCTTGAGCGGGCAACGGCTGCCGCAATTCACATGGCAGCCTCCCCAGACGACCGAATCGTAGGCGAACGGCTCGGTCGAAAGCGACTGGTTCGACATGCCGTTCTCGTCGAGTTCGAGTGCGGAAGACGAAGCCGTGTCCTCTTTCTTGGCGCATCCCGCCAAGACGGCGCCCGCTCCGAATACCCCGGCCGCCGTCACGAACGACCGCCGAGACATGCCGGATCCGAACGCACGCGTGTCCGCGCTGCTTCGCATAGCAATCCCCCCTTATTCAGATATGCATTCCCCCAATGCGCATCAAGATACGAGGTTTTCGCAGGAACAGCCATAGAGCAGAACTTCTCGATTCATTGCATGTTTCTTATTGAACCCTTGCATCGCAGGTCCGAGACGCCGTGCCGGTACCGAAAGGAAACCGTAACCAATCGTTTACCAATGTTAAGGTCCGACGTAAAGGGACCATGCGACACTATGCGAATATCGCATGCGTCGTACGCAGGACTTCGCATTGCAGGGATGCGCGATCGCGCCGTACGGAGAAGGAGAAGCGAATGCCTCGAATTGGAAAGAAAGGCGCCGAATCGGATGCAGGGTCCGCAGGCGCCGACACGAAAGGGATGCTCCCCGTGCGTCCGGCCGATGCCGGAACGACCGCGGCGTTCGACCTCGGCGGCGACGACGGCATCCCGACGAGCGCGCTTGAGATGATCGAGAGGCGCAAGAAGACCAAGCGCCGCAAAAGGATCATCACCGCTGGGATCGTCGTCGGCGTGCTCGTCGTCGTCATCGCAGGCATCGTCACGCTCGCGCGCATGGGCGCCGCCGCGGCGGGAGCTGCGGCCTACGAAGACGCCCAGGTGACGCGCACCGACTTCGAATCCACCGTCTCGGCATCCGGCGCTATTCAGCCTATTTCGTCCGTCCAGGTCACACCTGAGGTCGACGGCATCATCTCCAATGTGTCCGTGTCGGTCGGCGACGAGGTCGAAGAGGGCGACACGCTCTTCACCCTGAAGAACGACGACCTCGACAAGGGCGTCGACGACGCCGAGCAGCAGGTGAAGACCGCGAAGAACGGGGTCAGATCGGCCCAGATCGCGCTCGACAAGGCCAACGACGCCTACGCCGATGCCACGAAGACGACGACCATCGATGTTCCCGCCTCCGTCGATATGGACGGCGACGGCCTCGACGACGAGACCCACGAACCTGCGCACGACGCCTACACGAAAACGACCGAGCCCGATCAATCGGCCGTCGACGCGGCGGCGCAAGGCGTGAGCGAAGCGAAGATCGGGGTGGACAACGCCAACATCTCGCTTGCAACCGCGCAGACCGCTCTGTCGCAGGCCCAGAAGAAAGCCGATAAACGCACGGTCACCGCCCAGAAGGGCGGAACCGTCATCGACGTGAAGGCGCAGGAGGGCGCGGCCTTCGGCGCTGCGCAGGGAGGATCGGCGGCAAGCGCCCAGGGCTCCCTCGTCACCATCGCCGACCTTTCCCAGATGCGCGTGACCGTGCAGGTCAACGAAGTGGATGTGAACAAGCTTTCCGTCGGCCAGACCGGCAAGGTCACGTTCTCCGCGCTTCCCGACGTCACGCTCGACGCGACCATCGACCGCATCGCGACGACCGCGACCAGCGCATCGCCCTCCCCGTCCTCGGGCGAAGGGGCGTCGGGCGGCACAGGCGTCGTCACCTATGCCGTCGAACTGGTCATATCCGATCCGGACGCAAACGTTAAGCCCGGCATGACCGCCAACGTCAAGATCGTCACCGAACGTTACGAGAACGTCCTGACCGTTCCCGCCGCCGCGCTCGTCGAGAAAGACGACGGCACGACGGCCGTCACCGTGCCATCGGTCGACGGCGGCGACGAAGGCTCCGCTCAGGCGACCGAAGAGCGCATCGTGACCGTCAAGGCCAAAGACGCGTCGACGGCGGTCGTCGAAGGGGACCTGAAGGACGGGGATACGATCCTCATCCCCGTCTCCACGGGCACCGACGCCGCGGCGGGCGCAGCCGCAACCGCTTAGGGGCGCGCCCATGTCAGCATTCAGTCAAACCGCACCCGTCGCCCGATCGGGCGACGGACCGCGAAACGGCCGGGAGCAGATCGTCCTCGACGTGCGCAATGTCCATCGCGTCTATGAGATGAAGGCGGGGTTCACGCATGCGCTCAAAGGCGTGTCCCTGACCGTGCGCAAGGGCGAGTTCCTCTGCATCATGGGCCCATCGGGCTCGGGCAAGTCGACGCTCATGAACACGCTCGGCTGCCTCGACCGCCCTACCTCGGGCAGCTACTTCCTCGAAGGGCTCGATGTCTCCAAGCTCGACGACGACGGCCTGGCCGAGATCAGATCCACCCGTCTCGGCTTCGTGTTCCAGTCGTTCAACCTGCTGCCGCGCGCCACCGTGCTGCGCAACGTGATGCTTCCGCTCATCTATTCCGACTGCCCCGTCTCCGAGCGGACGCTTCGCGCCGTGAAGGCCCTCAACGCCGTGTCGCTTCCGGAAGAATACTTCGATCATAAGTCGAACGAGCTTTCGGGCGGGCAGATGCAGCGCGTTGCCATCGCGCGCGCCCTCGTCAACAATCCGGCGCTCGTGCTCGCCGACGAGCCGACCGGCAACCTCGACTCGGCGACGGGACTCATGGTTCTCAAGACCTTCAGGCGCTTGAGCGATGCCGGCAAGACCGTCGTGCTCATCACCCATGACGCCGAGGTCTGCGAATGGGCCGACCGCGTCGTGCACATTCGCGACGGGAAGCTGCTGACCGACGAAGAGGAGCGCGCGGTCGTCGCCGCGAGCCATACCGATGGAAGGGGGCTGACATGAAGCTTCGAGACCTTCTGCTAGAGACCTGGTCGGCCCTCACGGCCAACAAGGGCCGCAGCATGCTCACGATACTCGGCATCGTCATCGGCATCGCGGCGGTCATCACCATGACCGCGCTCATCGGCGGCATCAAGCAGTCGCTCGTCAGCGAGCTGGGCCTCAACCAATCCCGCGCCGTGATGATCTATGCGAATGCCGGACGCACCGTCACGGTCGACGAGCTTGACAAGATCTCCCAAGGCATCGGGAAATACGAGTACCTTTCCGGAGCGCAGGGATCTTCTGCCCAGCTGACCTCGGGCAAGAAGCAAACCAGCACCACCGTTCTCGGCGTCGGGAAAGGCTTCGTCACCGCGAACGGCGGCAAGATCGTCAGCGGGCGCGATTTCACCGATGAGGAATACGCCTCGGGAGCCATGGTCGCCCTGATCGAGAAGAACACGGCGAGCAAGATCTTCGGCGCCGACACGAATCCCGTCGGCAAGGCCATGAGCATAGGAAACGACCAGTATACTGTCGTCGGCGTCGTCGAGATGTCGGGGCTTTTGGGCGGTTCGTCGGGAGCGTGGGTTCCCTTCAACACCAGCGCCACCCGTCTCACGGGCAACAACGGCGTGGACTCCATCGTCGGATACGCCAAAGATGGCGAAGATATGGGCACGGTGCAGCAGGAGACCAAGAAATACCTGCAATCCTATTTCAATCTGCCTCCCGATCGGGCTCAGGAAGAGATCTACGTCGAGACCATGGAATCCGTCCAGAACCAGCTCGATTCGATGCTCATGGCGTTTCAGATCATGATGACCATGGTCGCGAGCATATCGCTGCTCGTCGGCGGCATCGGCATCATGAACATGATGCTCACCAACGTGACCGAACGCATCCGCGAGATCGGCCTGCGCAAGGCCCTGGGCGCCCGAAGCGCCGACATCACGAAGCAGTTCCTCATGGAATCGGTCGCGCTCTGCCTGTCGGGCGGCATTATAGGAACCGTGTTCGGATATCTCGGCGCATGGGGTCTGGCGCAGGGCGCGGGACTGTTCCTGCCCGGCATGACCGTCACGCCGGCGTTCTCCGTCGCCACGGTCGTCATCGTCGTGGCCATCTGCACCATCATCGGCATCGTCTTCGGCTACGGGCCGGCACGGCGCGCCGCCAAGCTCGACCCGGTCGAAAGCCTGCATTACCAGTAAGGGTCCATGCAGCGCCGGCCTGCAAGGCGAGCCGGCGAAACCGGACATAGACACGCAGAGGGGCGCGGCCCGAAACCTCGGCCGCGCCCCTCTTGCATCTCTATCTCTGCATGCGATTCGCGCGAACGATACGCGCCTAGCTCATGCGCCGCCGCAGCAAGGCCCCTACGAGCAGAGCGCCGGCCGCAACCCCTGCGGCAAGGGGCGCGAGGGAAAGCATGGAATCGCCGGTTTGCGGCAAGATGCCGCTCGACTTCGCCTTGGTCGTGGATACAGGCGCCTTCGGAGACTCCGGTTGCGGCGCCGGCATCGGTTTCTTGTCGTAGACGGCATAGACCGTCATATCGCCGTTGACCACGGTCGAGCCGTCGAACGCATCGCCCGTGCCGTCCTGCGCGGTGTTCCATCCTTTGAAGACGTATCCGTCCTTGGAGGGATTCGCGGGCATGGATTCGTCCGTCAGGGCGTCGCCGTCGATCGTCTTGCCTCGCTCGGCCTTGACGGAGGCGTAGGTGTCGTCATCGTTCACGAAGGTCACGGTGCAAGGCTGAGAGGCATCGACCCTGAAGCTGTAGGTCATGAGATTGGGTTTGTCGGCCGGAGCGGCCGCGTCGCGGCCGGCATCGTTCTGCTTCGCGGCGAAGAGCATGGGGATGCGGGCATACCAATGCTTGTTATCGTATTGCGCGGACGTATCCTTGTTGATGATGGCATCGTTGCTCGAGGAGCTCACGACCTCGTGCGCGCCGTATGCGTAGGCGACCACCGTGCTGTCCTGGTCGCGCGCCACCTGGTCGGTCACCTTGAGACCGTCGATGCTCAAGGTCGCGGACTGCACGTTCTGAATGCGCGCATACAGATCCTTCAAGGGCTCGTATTCCCCGTGAGGCTTGAGGCGCGCCTTCACCACGAGCCTCTTGCCGCCCCTCTCTTGCGTGGCGCTCAAATCGAAACCGTCTACGCCCGTAAGCTTGTAGGCGGTCGAGTCGGTGGCTTCGAGACCTTCGGGCAGATCGAGCACGAACGCGAACGCGCCGTCCGAACTCGCAAGGCCGTTTTCGGGCAAGTCGTTGAGCATCGTGTAGTATGCCGGGAACTCCGAGTTGATGACCGCCAACAGAGCGGTGTTGCGCACCCGTTTGAACATATCGAGATCGAGCTTGAGGTCGAGATTCACGGTATCGCCCACCTCATGCTTCACGACAGCGGTGCTTGATTCTCCACGTTCCTGGATATCGCCGCGGATGTTGTAGTCCGTCGAATCGACGGTCAGCACGTCCGTTTTGTAGTCGAAGCCATAGGGATTCCACTGCTTGCCACCTTGCCAGTGGTTGAGCGCAGGATCGGCCGGCTCCTTATGGGGAAGGTCCATCGAATAGAGCGCCCAGTACTGCGCGATGGATTCTTTGAGATCATCTTCTGCCGCTTTGTTCGCGATGATGCCCGCATCGGGGAAACCGGGCATGTAGTACTCATGCGCGACGTCGTCCGACCACTTGAGCCTGCTGTTCTGGAAGTAATCGACAAGGTAGGCGGGCATGACGCGATGCAGGCCGGACTCATCGGTATACCAGCAGAGCTCTGCCCAGTAGTTGCCGTCGACCTGAGCCTTGTACTCATCGGGAATGGGCTCTTCGGCCTGTGCCGGCGCGGCGGCGATCGGCGAGAGCGCAAGCACGAACGCGACGGCGGCGCTTGCGAGCGCGCATGCGCCCAGCCATGAGCCATGCAAGGCGCACGCGGCATGTGCCTTATGCCCTGAACGTTGTTGCATGATGCCCCTTTCTTCGTTTCTGAAATGTTTCGTATTCTCTCGTAAACATTCAGAAAAGGCAACGATGAGGGTCTGCCGCGCTGTCCGACATGCCCGTGCGGACATCAGGCGGAAGCTGAGCGACGAAGTCGCCATGATCGAGGCGTCCGAGCTCGATCATCGAAGGCATGCGATCGCGAGGACCCGCCGACATGCCCGCCTCGTCCAGAAAGACGACGAGCGCGCCTCCGTCCATGAGGACGACGCCCGCCTTTTCCGCATATTCCCGCGCATTCTTGGAGAAGCGGCCGGTCGTGACGAAATACATCAGGTCGGCGCGTTCCGATTCGTTCGCGCCCACGAGCTTCTGAATGGCCGGCCGCCCGACGGACGACCGCTCCGGGTCGTAGCATTTGCACTCGACGATGCCCGTCTGGCCTGCACGGCCTATCCGCGCATCGAAGCCTCCGTCGTTCGTGCGCGCCGTGGTTTTCGCCTGCCATCCGTGCGCACGGAACGCTTCCGCCACCAGACGCTCGAAGCGATGCGGTTCATCGACGAAGCGATCGTGCACGGCCTGCGCGCTGAGGCGGATGTGCGAATCCTCCCACGCGTCGCGCCCGCGCATCGCCTTATCGATCTCCAACCGGTGCTGCGCAACCTCGTGCCCATCGGCGCGCAGCGCCCAGGCGACGGCATAGACGTCCTCCGCGCCGCGAACATCCGGCGTTTTCTCGCTCGAGATGCGCCAGTCGTCGATATCGACGAAACTCGGTGCAGAGACGAGCCGATTGCCCGCATACCGCCGATCGCGGGCACCATCCTTGTTCGCCTGTTCCCAATACGGGACATGAAGCGTCATCTTGCCTGGGCGGACGAGCATGCCCGGACGGACGTCGATCCTGCAGGGTTCGAGAAGACGGGCATCGAGATGATACAGCGCGGCAAACCGCGCCATGAGAGCCTTCTGCCTGCGCAAATACGCACGACGGCGAAGCCTGGCTATGACGAAGGCAGCACCCGCAATGACGAGAACGACGCCCGCAATGATAAGAATGCCCGCAAGCATGACTGGAATAAACGCGATGAAAGAATCCACCCGCATAGCTCTTTCTGAAATCCGATGCGTCCGACGACCCGAGGGGAAGCCGGTCGCATCGCCGCTAGTTCGACCAGAGGTATCCGGCGCCGCGGACGGTTTCGATGCGCTGCGCCACCTCGGGGCCGAGCTTCGCGCGCAGACGTCTGACATGCACGTCCACCGTGCGCGACCCGCCGTAGTAATCGAAGCCCCAGACCTGGCTCAGCAACACCTCGCGCGAATAGATGCGATCCGGATGCGTGACCAGGAACGACAGCAGCTCGTATTCCATGTACGTGAGATCGATCGGATCGTCGCCCACCTTCACCTGATAGGTGGCGAGATTGATGCTCATGGGGCCGACCTGCAGGAAATCGGCGTCCGACGTGGCTTCGCCCGGCCACAGCAATCTGCGGCACCGGAGCTTCAGCTCTTCGTCCGACGCCCCCTCGCACGCGAAATCGAAGGGCATGCGCACGGGAAGCGAGGTATCGGGCAATGCCGTGCCGTTCACGAGGGCGAGCAACGCCGACTGCCCTGCCCCATCCCGCAACGATTCCTCGAGCGCGGCGAAATCGACCGGCGTCGACGTGGCGTCGACCACGAACAGGTCGATTCCCGATCCGAGGCCCCGATGCGCGGCAAGCGCATCGGAAAGCGGGACTTTCAACACGCTGACCTCGGCATCCATATGAGCGAACAGATCGCGGACGCGCGACGGCGCAAGCGCTTCGCCGCATGAGACGGCTATCGTCTTCCTATGCATGCGTCCGCCTCCTCACAGCTTCGGCAGATACCGGTCGATTTCCCATCGCGACACCTGGCTTCGGTATTCCTCCCATTCGGCGCGCTTGGTGGAAACCAGGTAATCATGCACGTAATCGCCGAGGATGTCACGCATGAGGTCGGACGCCTCGAATGCATCGACGGCACGGGAAAGGTCGGTCGGCAGAGGATCGATGCCGAGCTCGGCACGCTGCGCAGGCGTCATCGAGAACAGATCGCTTTCGACGGGCGCCGGCAGCGGAAGCTCTTCTTCGATGCCTTTGAGCCCCGCACCGAACGTGACGGCCAGCGTCAGATACGGGTTGGCGGCGGAATCGGCGTTGCGCAGCTGGATGCGTGCGGAGATTTCCTTGCTCGGCTTGAAGCGCGGGATGCGCACGATGGTGGAACGGTTGCGATTGCCCCAGGAAATATGCGTCGGTGCGTCGAATCCCGTGACGAGCCGCTTATACGAATTCACGTACTGGTTCGTGACCAGCATGAATTCGGGAGCGTACTTCAGAATGCCTGCGATGTAGCGCTTCGCGAGCGTGGAAAGCCCGTAGCCGTCGGGGTCGTTCGCATCGTAGAAGGCGTTGCCGTCTTCGGTCAGAAGCGACTCGTGCACGAACATCGCGCTGCCCGAAACGCCGGTCAAGGGCTTGGGCATGAACGAGGCGTGCACGCCGTGGGCGCTTGCGATCTCCTTCACCACCAGACGTGCGGTCATGACCGCGTCGGCCGCGGAAAGCGCATCGGAGAAGCCGAGATCGATCTCGTGCTGCGACGGCGCGTCCTCATGCAAGGACGCCTGGACGGGAACGCCCATCTGCTCAAGCGTCAGAATGGTTTCCCGACGCAGGTCGGAAGCGTTGTCAAGCGGCGTCAGATCGAAATAGCCGCCGCAATCGATGGGCTCAGGAACGGCCGCGTCTTTGAAATAGAAATACTCGAGCTCGGTGCCCGCATTCAGGATCAGGCCCTTCTCGGCGCCACGCTTGAGCACGTTCATGAGGATATGGCGCGAATCGCCGATCGAAGGGACGCCCTCCGGCGTGCGGATATCGCAGAACATCCTGGCCACACCCTTGTCTTGAGGACGCCACGGAAGCACTTGGAATGTAGACGGGTCAGGAAAGACGAGCATGTCGGACTTCTGGTCTTCGCGCTTGACGCCGTCGATCGCCGATCCGTCGAACCCGATGCCTTCGACCAGGGCCTCTTCCACAGCCGAAGGCGTGATGGCGAAGCTTTTCAGATTGCCGAGCAGATCGGTGAACCACAGTCGGATGAAGCGGATGTCCCGCTCTTCGATCTGCTTGTTGACGTAGCGTATGGTGTCGATCATGCGTCGGTCCTTTCAACGATGCCGAGACGACGCGCCATCACGCGGTTCGCTTCGAGTTCGACCGCGTCGTCGAGCGGGGCGAGTTCGACCGCGTCGCCGCGCCGCTCGAACGCCTGCTTCAATAGATAGTCTGCCACCTGCGGATTCTTAGGCAGAAGCGGGCCGTGCAGATAGGTGCCGATCAGATTTCCCTGATGAACGCCCTCGAAGCCGTCTTCGCCGTTGTTGCCGAACGCGGAACCGAGAACGCGGCCGAGCGGACGTGCGCCCGAACCCAGCGCGGTGCGTCCGCCATGGTTCTCGAACCCGATGATGGGCATCGGACAGATGTCGCTCTGAATAGCTGCATTGCCGATTAGGCGTCCCTCGCCGCGCACCGTTTCCATATCGACGATACCCAGGCCCTCGACGGCGGTATCGCCCATGACATAGCTATGACCGAGGAACTGGTATCCTCCGCACACGGCGAGCAAGACGCCTCCGTCGGCCACATAGGATGCCAGCTCATGACGCGCTTTGACAATCGCATCCTTCACGATCAGCTGCTCGCGGTCGGCTCCGCCTCCGAAGAAGACGATGTCGGCCTGGGCGAAATCGGGCATCTGCCCGGCATCGACGTCGCGCATCGTGACCTGCCGCACGAGGACGGGAAGCCCCCGCCATGCAAGGCGCCGCTCGAGCGCGATGACGTTGCCGCCGTCACCGTACAGGTTCAGAAGCTCGGGAAACATATGCAGGATGACGAGCGGCCCGGCCGCACGCGACGAAGACGCCATGCTATCGCTCCCCTTCCGTGTCGGCCGAGACGGCCGGCACCCCGCCGGCCAACGCGGCGACCGCGTCAGGATCGGCGGCGATCGCATCGATCTGGCGACGCACCTCGGGAAGCGCCGTGTAGTTCGCGATGATGTAGACCTTCCCGTCTTCGGGAGACGTCGCGTCGAGCACATCCCGCACGTCGGAGACCACGCGCGCATCTATGCCCGCGTACTTCAGGCGCACCTGCATATCGTGCGCACGCGAACCGCCGACGAACGCCTTCAGCCCTTCGATCTTCGACCAGCGTTCGAAGTCGATGTCGAAGAACCAGGAGACGTCGCGGCCGTCGGGGTCGTTGTCGTTGACGAACAGGGCGAGCACGCGCCCTCTCTCGGCGAGCACGATGCCGATGTTCTGGTTGAACCCGGTCGGATTCTTCGCGAGGTTCGTCATGAGCGTACGGTTCCCCAGCTCGTACGTCTGAAGACGTCCGTTTTCCGGATGATAGGCGCTCACGGCGCGCTGAAAGCCTTCGAAGGATACCAGGCCGGAGAGCATGGAGACGGCATAGGCCGCAAGCACGTTGTAGAGCATGTAGGTGCCCGTCTGCCCCGTGCGCACCTGGCGTCCATCGATGTCGAACACCAGCTCACCGGCGTCAAGACGTACGTTCTTCGCCTCGAAACGCAGGTCGGGACGCTTCCATCCGCACTGCGGGCAGCGATACGAGCCGAGCTGGCCGTAGTGGATGTAATCGTAATCGAGCTGCGCCCCGCATGACTGGCAGAAGCGGCTTTCGCTGATGCGGTCGGCCGCAAGCCCGAGGTCGCTCGATATGCCGAACGCGACCTTGGGATTGCCGATGCGCTCGGCGATGCCGGCGCAGAGCGGGTCGTCGCCGTTGTAGACGAACGCGGTTTCAGGGCTGGACGCAAGCGCGCCTGCGACGACGTCTTGGATATGGTCGATCTCGCCGAACCGATCGAGCTGGTCGCGGAAGAGATTGAGCAGCAGGAAGAACCTCGGGCGCGCCTTCGGGACGACGAAGCGCGTGTACATCTCGTCGCACTCGAAGGTGGCGATGGGCACGTCGCTTTCAGCCGCCGCGCCGACGCGCACAGGCTTGACGAGCATCGACGTGACGACGCCCGATTCGAGGTTGTTTCCTTCGCGGTTGCAGTGCAGAGGACGTCCGCTCGTAGCCAGGCAGTCGGCGATCAGGTTGTTCGTCGTCGTCTTGCCGTTCGTTCCGGCGACCACCGATACGACCTCGGTCGATTCCGTCAAACCCGCAAGCACGTCGCGGTCGAGCCGAAGCGCGATGCTGCCGGGAATGTTGCCGGCGGCGCGATGCATGAAGGTCAGGCCGGCCCAGCGGGCCGACCTTCCCATGAATGCGGCGAAGGAGGAGCGTGGACGCATGAGGCTCCTTTTACATGTAGAAGAGGATGTCGTCGTAGGTAGGAACCGGCCAGTAGTCGCGCGCGACGATGGGCTCCATCGCGTCGACGCTCGCGCGCAGGCGCTCCATGAGCGGAGCGATCGTGTGCGCATAGGCGTCGGCCTGCTCCTGCGCATCCGCCAGGGCGCGCGTCGCATCATGGGCGGCACGCAGCGCGTCGATCCCCTCGTAGATGGCATCCACGCCGGCGAGCAGCATTTCGAGCTCGCGGCGCTCGTGAGCCATCGAGGCGGTGGGCTGCGCGCCTTCGATGGTCGTGATGCCCTTGGCGATCTTCGTCGCATACGCGCTGATGACCGGCAGGTACGTACGGCGTGCCATCCGCAGCATCGTAGTGGCCTCGATATTCATGAGCTTGTTGTACTTCTCGAGCTTGACCTCGTAGCGGCTGCGAACCTCGGGCTCGGTGAGAACGCCCATCTCGCCGAACAGATCGATGCTCTTCTGGCTGACGAAGCACGGCAGCGCATCGGCCGTGGTCTTGAGATTGCTCAAGCCGCGACGTTCGGCCTCGCGTTCCCACTCCTCCGCATAGCCGTCGCCGGAAAACAGGATGCGGGTATGCTCGGACAGCGTCTTGCGCGCGTATTCGAGCGCGGCGTGTTCGAACGAGACGCTCGTGTCGCGCACTTCCATCGCATCGGCGAAATCCTTCAGGGACTTCGCGACGGCCGTGTTCAGAATGAGGTTCGCATCGGACACGTTCTGAGAGGATCCCGGCATGCGGAATTCGAACTTGTTGCCGGTGAAGGCGAACGGGCTCGTGCGGTTGCGGTCGGTCGTGTCGCGATCGAAGGTCGGAAGGACATCGACGCCGAAATCGAGCTGGGCATGGGATACGTGGCCGGCGAGCTGGCCGGACACGAGACCCTCGACGACGCCCGACAGCTCGTCGCCCAGAAAGATGGACACGATGGCCGGCGGCGCCTCGTGCGCCCCGAGGCGATGGTCGTTGCCGCAGGATGCCGTCGACATGCGCAGCAGGTCCTGGTAATTGTCGACCGCCTCGATAACGCAGGTCAAGATGACAGCGAACTGCAGGTTGTCCTCGGGCGCATCGCCCGGGTCGAGGAAATTCTCGGATTCGGACCCGAACGACCAGTTGTTATGCTTGCCCGATCCGTTGATGCCCTCGAAGGGCTTCTCGTGCTGGAGGCAGACGAGGTCGTGGTGCGATGCGAGCAGGCGCATCTCCTCCATCGTGAGCAGGTTCTCGTCGACCGCACGGTTCACGTTGCAGAACACGGGCGCGAGTTCGTGCTGGGCGGGAGCGACCTCGTTGTGCTTGGTCTTCGCAGCGATGGCGAACCCCCAGAGCACGTCGTCGAGCTCCTTCATGAAGGCGTTGACCGTCGGGCGGATGGCGCCGAAATAATGCTCGTCGAGCTCCTGCCCTTTGCAGGGCGGCGCCCCGAAGAGCGTGCGGCCGCACATGATGAGGTCCTGGCGTTTGGCATAGACCTCCTCGGGTATGAGGAAGTATTCCTGTTCGTTGCCGACGTTGACCTGGATGCTCGACGGATGCTTGCCGAAGAGCGCGAGCACGCGCTTGGATTGCTTTTCGATGGCCGAGATGGAACGCAGAAGCGGCGTCTTCTTGTCGAGCGCTTCGCCGTTGTACGAGCAGAACGCCGTCGGAATGCAAAGGACCTCGTCCTTGATGAAGGCGTAGCTCGTCGGATCCCAAGCGGAATAGCCGCGGGCTTCGAAGGTCGCGCGCAGGCCGCCCGAAGGGAAGCTCGAAGCATCGGGCTCGCCCTGGACGAGCTCCTTGCCGGTGAACTTCGTGATGGCCGTGCCGTCATGGCAGGGCTCGAGGAAGGCGTCGTGCTTTTCGGACGTGATGCCCGTCAGAGGCTGGAACCAATGGGCGTAATGCGTGGCACCGTGGCTCAAGGCCCATTCCTTCATGCCGTGGGCAACGGAGTTCGCGACCTCGAGGTCGAGCGGTTTCCCCTGCTTGATCGTCAGATTAAGCTTCGCATACGTATCCGAAGGAAGGTATTCGCGCATCACCTGGTCGGAAAAGACCGTCGTGCCGTAGCGCTCTGAAAGGTTCCTCATCGATTGGCTCCTTGGGACCGGGATGAACTTCCTGCATCATACCGCACGCCCTGCGCAGACGCGTTGCGCGCGGGTTAACGGAAAGCGGCGCGGCCGGCACCCGAAGATGCCGGCCGCGGCCGAGGCCGCCGTGCGACGGCGCATGCATTACAGCAGACGCAGGCTCACGTCTTTGAGCTGGCGGCCGGACACGGCCGAGGGCGCGCCGGTCATCGGATCCGCAGCAGAAGAGGTCTTCGGGAAGGCGATGACGTCGCGGATCGACTGCTTGCCCGCAAGCAGCATGACCAGGCGGTCGAGCCCGAGCGCGATGCCGCCGTGCGGGGGCGCTCCCAGCTCGAGCGCATGGATCAGGTGCCCGAACTTGCGCTCCATGTCCTCGTCGTCCACGCCGCAGCGCGCGAGCACGCGCTTCTGCAGCTCGGCATCATGGATTCGGATGGAGCCGCCGCCCATCTCGAAGCCGTCCATGACGATGTCATAGGAATAGCTTCCGCACGCCAGCGGATCGGTTTCGATCTTATCCCAGTCCTCGCGGGGGATCATCGTGAAGGGATGGTGCTCCGCCGCGTACTTCTTCTCGTCCTCGTCGAACTTGAACATCGGGAAATCGACGACCCAGAGCAGTGCATGGCCTTCGCGATCGATGCCCAGGGCGTCCGCCATGTGCAGGCGGAGGGCGGACAGCACCGCGCTTGCGATATCGAAGGAATCGGCGGCGAACAGAAGCAGGTCGCCCGGCTCGACGCCGGCGGCTTCCTTGATGGCGGCATGGACCTCGTCGCCCAGGAACTTGATGATCGGGCTCTTCTCCTTGCCGTCGGCGGTATAGGCGATCCAGGCCATGCCCTTGGCACCGTTGTCGGAGGCGACCTTGGCGAGCTTCTCGATCTCGCCGCGCGACCAATCGCCCGCGCCCTTGGCGTTGATGCACTTGACGACCCCGCCCGCTTCGACGGCCTTGGAGAACACGCCGAAGCCGCAGCCTGCGACGATATCGGTCAGATCCACGAGCTCCATGCCGAAACGCACGTCGGGACGGTCGCAGCCGAATCGGTCCATGGCCTCTTTCCACGGCATGCGCGTAAGCGGGAACGCATGCTCGACGCCGGCAGCGGCGAGCACCTCCTTGAACACGCCTTCCATCATGTCCATGACGTCGGTCTCTTCGACGAAGGACATCTCGATATCGACCTGGGTGAACTCAGGCTGGCGATCGGCGCGCAGGTCTTCGTCGCGGAAGCAACGGGCGATCTGGTAGTAGCGCTCGATGCCGCCGACCATGAGCATCTGCTTGAACTGCTGGGGGCTCTGCGGCAGCGCGTAGAACCTGCCCGGGTTCGGACGGGAAGGAACCAGGTAGTCGCGCGCGCCCTCGGGCGTCGAGTTCGCGAGGATGGGCGTTTCGACCTCGATGAAGCCGCGTTCGTTCAACGCGGAGCGCATCGCCTGGGCCACGATGTGGCGCAATTTGATGGACGCGTACATCTCGGGACGGCGCAGATCCATGTAGCGCCATTTCATACGCGTCGTCTCGTCGGTTTCTATGCCGTCTTCGATGGAGAACGGCGGCGTGACGGACGTGTTGAGCACCTCGATCGCGGAGGCGAGGATTTCGATCTCGCCGGTCGGCATATCGGGATTCACGGCTTCGGCCGCGCGGGTGCGCACCGTGCCGGCGACCTTGAGCACGTATTCGCGGCCCAGATGCTCGGCCTTGGCGAAATCCTCGGCGCTCACGCAATCGGGATCGACGACCACCTGGGTGTAGCCTTCGCGGTCGCGCAGGTCGATGAAGATCAGCCCGCCGTGATCGCGCGTATGCCATGCCCAGCCGCACAGGACGACCGATGCGCCGGCATCGGCCGCGCGCAGCTGACCGCACGTGCGGTCGTGCATGCTGTACTCGTTCAGAAAATCCGTCATTGTCGTGTTTGCTCCTTATCGTGTTCGAAAAAGCCGGGCGCCTGCGCGGCACGCGGCTGGAATGCCCTGGATGCCGCCTACCCCTGCGTGAAAGCCGCGAACGTCGAATCGTCCACGACGTCGCCGCTGAACCGCGAGAGCAGCTGCTTGCTCTGCTCGATCGATGCCGTGCGCTCCTCGTGCGTGACCATGTCGCGCACCACCACCTGGCCGTGCTCCAGCTCGTCGGGACCGACGACGATGACCTTGCGGGCATTCATCTTGCCGGCGGCTTTGAACTGGCTCTTGAGGCTCTTGCCCTGATGGTCCATCTCGACGCGCAGACCGGCGTCGCGAGCCGTGCGCACCAGATCGAACGCGACCGATCGGACCGTCGCGTCTACGCAAGCCACATAGAGATCCACGTAGGGAGACGCCTCGGCAAGCGCGCCCGACGCTTCGAGCGCGAGCATCACGCGTTCGTACCCGAGCGCGAAGCCGAGCCCGGGCGTGGGACGGCCGCCTACCGTTTCCGCGAGCTTATCGTAGCGACCGCCGCCGCCGATGGCATTCTGAGCGGCATCGATGGCGTTGGACTGCACTTCGAAGACCGTGCGCGTGTAGTAGTCGAGGCCGCGCACGAGCGTCGGATCCTCCTCGTAGGCGATGCCCGCGACGTCCAGATACGACTTCACGGCCTCGTAGTGGCTGCGGCAGTCGTCGCACAGATGGTCGGTGATCCTGGGCGCCGATGCCATGACGTGCGCGCATGCCGCGTTCTTGCAATCGAACGCGCGCAGCGGATTGGCGTCGGCACGGCGGCGGCATTCCTCGCACATCTCGTCGGCATGGGACAGGATGTGATCGCGCACCATGGCACGGTAGGCGGGGCGGCAGCGCTCGTCGCCCATCGAGTTGACGTAGAGGGTCATGTCGGATGCGGGAATGCCCATCTTCTCGTAGAAGCGCACGAGCATGATGATCATCTCGGCATCGGCCGTAGGCTCGGTGGAGCCCAGGCATTCAGCGCCGATCTGGTGGAATTCGCGCAAACGGCCCTTCTGGGGGCGCTCGGCGCGGAACATCGGGCCGGCGTAATAGAGCTTCGCCGGCGTAGCGCCCTGCTCGACCAGATTGTGCTGCACGACGGCACGCACGACGCCTGCGGTGCCCTCGGGGCGCAGCGAAAGGCGCGACTTCCCCTTGAGGCCGGCATCGGTGCCCGCCTCGAGGCTGCGGCGGTAGTTCTCGCCGCTGCGCACGACGAACATCTCCTTGTTCACGACATCGGTGGCTTCCCCGATGCCACGCGTGAAGACCTCGGTCTGTTCGAAGATCGGGGTCTCCATGAAATCGTAGCCGTAGGCCGAGAAGAGCCTCGCCGCGACATCCTGGGCATGCCGCCAGTGACGAGCTGCGCCGGGAAGCAGATCGACGGTTCCTTCCGGTGAGTTGTATGCCATGGAAGATCCTTAGGTTCCAAGAAAACACGTAGCTTGGAATTTTAGCACCTGTTCTGGGCTTTGCGCAGGACGTGCGGACGCTACCACAGGCATATCATCACTTGGATGCTGCAAGGGGGATCGAGCGCGGGCGCATGCGTGCGTACGGCATCGAGCGCGGGCGCATGCATGCATATGTACGGTTTCGAGCGCTGGAGCATGCGTGCGTACAGCGACGAGCGCAGGCGTATGCGTGTGTACAGCGACGACGGTGCGTCTCCTTCCCTTCCGCAGTGTCATAAAATCCGAGTTTAGTGGCATTTTGCTTGTCGCATGACTCATCGCATACCGTAGAATAAACAACATATAGTATGATTATATAATTTATACGCTATATATTGAATTATGAAAGAAGGAACGGCTGCCTTTCATATCGCAAGAAGCGCCTCGATGCCACTAAACTCCTTTATTCTGGCACTGAGACCCGAAACGCTTGCGTTTTTTCGCACAACGTCGATTTTTTGGTCGAGTGGGCCCCGTCGGGGGATGAACCTCGTCGAGTGGGCCTCGTCAGAGGATGAACCTCGTCGAGTGGGCCTCGTCGGGTGATGGGTCCCGTCGGGGGATTGCCCGCAAACGGCGTCAGATGCCGCGGGCGGCAAAAACCGCAGAAGGAGACAGCGTTCGCGACGGCGCTCGAGACGACGAGCGCGACGGTGTTCGAGACAACGTTCGAGACTCATCGCGCCGGCAGGGGCTAGACCGCCTTCCGCTCCGCCTTCCGCTTTTACCCAACGTCATCCCCGCTTCAGCATAGACGATCCGGAACATCCGCGTCGGACATGGGAATCAGTCCCAAACCGACACGGACGCCCAGACAGACTGGCTCTATTCGTTGAAGAGGTCGACGACCGCAAGGTCCGTCTTCGCCGCCTTGATGATGGCTTCGTTGCCGAAGACGCAAACGGCGCCATCACGCGCGATGGCATCGAGGCCCACGGCATAGCCGCGCAACGTCTCGGGCGTCGTGGCCAGGATCTCGTCGCGCCGTCGCTCGCGGGCATCCGGCGCATCGCCGCGGAAATACGCCTGGTCGCTGCGGCGTGCGATCTGCCTCGGCTTGACCGGCGCATCATGGCTCGCCGTCGTGCTGACCACATAACCTTCCATCTCATCGGCATCGGGCGAGAATTCCGCGAGCCATGCGCCCGCGGCGTCGAACCGCGCGATGGTGCCGTCGATGCCGGGATCGCGGTACGAATGGAAGCGGGCCGAACCGGTCGCCGCGCGACGGAAGCCCGTGCCGTACGCCCCGCCCTTCACGCGCACCTCGTTCCACAGATAATCGAACGAAAGCGCCGACGAGAGCACCGACCACGAACCTGAATGCCGCGTGCACCCGGACACGTCCGCGCCCTTGGCGACATAGGCGACATCGGTCGGAACGATGAACGCCTCGTTCTTCACGCCCGTGAACGGGATGCGCAGCGGCCGCCCGTCGGCGCCCATGGCAAGCCCCATATCCCCCGCCGCTTTCCAGAACGCCGCACGATCGGCATCAGGGCCGGTGAAGCTCGACATGAGGCCGCGCATCGTGAAAGCGCGGGCGCGCACGTCGTTCAGGCGCTCGCGCAGATCATCGAACCGTTCGTCGAAATGATCGATCAAATCGCGCAGGAACCGATAGAAGTCGACGCCGCCCATGGCTTCCTGCACCGCGCCGGACGGTCCTTGGTACGAAGCGAGGCGACGGCTCGCCGCGGCATGGCCGTTGGCGGCGAAGTCCTGCTCCATGGAAACACGGCGCTGCACGAGGATGTCTCGGATGCGGCCGGCATCATCGAAGCGCGTGGACGACCAGATGTCCTGCGGAATGAACGCAAGGCTTCCCACTTCCTCGGACAGCGCGCTCGCGGACACGACGAGCTTGAGCTCGATGCGTGTCGGATCGTCGACATGCTCGACGATATCCGTGAACGCACGCAGCGATCCGAGGCGCGAACGCGTGCGGACGTCGACGTCCGCAGCGGACAGCCCGTCTGTTTCCAAGCGTCCGAGCAGCGACGTCAGAATAGAGACGTAAGGCAGGTCCTCCCACGTCAAGCGGTTGATATCGAAATAGTGCGAAACGTAGTCGATGCGACGGGTCGGAAGGTCGTGGTACAGATAGGGCACGGATGCGTCCATGAGCAGGCGCGGCGCGGGATCGGGCGTCGCGGGACCGATGTCGGAGATGTGCAGCACGGGCAGGCATGCGAGCTCTTCAGGGGAGTCGGGCCTCTCCTGCAGCTCGCGCAGCATCGCGACATCGGCGCGGATGGAGGCCTTGTCGCCGTCGGACAGCGACGCCAGACGCTCGGCCAGCTCGCGCGCCTCGTCCCCCTCCCCTTCCTCTGCCTGGGGACGGATCTCGACCAGCGCCTTGTGAACATTGCCCGGCACAAGCGCTTCAAGCACATCTTCGAAATACCCGTCGTCAAGGCCGGCGCGCATGCGTTCGAGCGCCGCTTCGTAGCGCAGGTATGCAAGGGGGTCATCGTCGTCGTAGAGCCACCCCGCCATGACGTTCATGGCAAGAGGCACGCCGTCGGCCATGCCGCGATCTCGTTCGCGCAGGCTGAACGCCATCTGCGAAATCGAGGCCTCGAGCACGTCGCGCGCGATGCCCTCGCGCGCCAGGCGCGCGGATTCCTCCTCGATCACCTCGAGGAAACGGCGCGCCGCACCTTCGTGCGCGCTGCGCACGAAGAACAGCGCGACCGGCTGCGCCTGCGAATCCATGAGATAGGACGAAACGTCGCCGCCGAGTCCCTCGTCGAGCAGACGGCGCTTGAGAGGCGACTCGTTGCCGCCCATGAGCGCGTCGAGCAGGATGTCGCAGGCGAGCACGCGTTCGAAATCGTGCGCCTGCCCGATCACGTAGCCGGCGCCGACGCAAGCGTTTTCAGGAGCGGTGTCCATCGGCACGACGGCATCAAGCGCGCAGACGGGCTCCTGCGTGCCGATGGCGTTCGGCGCGGCTTGCGTGCGCGGACGCGCGACGGACAGATAGCGTTCATCCAGGAAGCCGAGCACCTGGTCTGCATCGATCGCGCCGTACAGGATGATGAACGAATTATCCAGGCGGTAGTGGCGCGCATGCGTGTCGAGGAAGCCTTCGTAGGTAAGCGTCGGAATGGCGCGCGGATGTCCGCCCGACTCGAACGCGTAGCAGGTGTTCGGGAAGAGCGCATGGTTCATCTCGCGCACAAGCACGCTTTCCGGGTCGGACAGCGCGCCTTTCATCTCGTTGAAGACGACGCCGTTGTAGCGCAGCGCCTCGGAAACGCTCGGATCCGAGGACGAGTCCGGCGCGATGGGCGCATCGGGACCGTCATCGGCAATCGGCGCGTCATGCGCATCCGACGCAACCGGCTCAGGTGCGCCGTCGAGCTCGTAATGCCAGCCTTCCTGCTCGAAGATCGCGCGCTTCTCGTAGATGCGCGGATTCAGCACGGCGTCCATGTATACGTCGATAAGGTTGAGCAGATCCTTGCCATTGGTGGACGCCACGGGATACATCGTCTTATCGGGGAAGGTCATCGCGTTCAGGAACGTCTGCATGGACGTGCGCAGCAGGTTCACGAACGGCTCTTTGACCGGATACTTCTCCGACCCGCACAGCACCGAGTGCTCGAGAATGTGGAAGACCCCGGTGTCATCCGCGGGCGGCGTCTTGAACGTGATGGAGAACGACTTGTTCGCATCGTCGTTTTTCAGGAATGCGAGGCGCGCGCCGCTTGCAGCATGGCGCATGACGATCGCCTGTCCGTCGATTTCGGCCACGTCTTCGACCGTTTCGACCGTGAAGCCATGAATCTCCTGGTAAGGATGGAATTCCATAGAGGTGCCTTTCAATCGCAGGTTGCATGTGGACTATAGCACGGCAACCGGCCTCCGCAGACGCGGCGATGCCAGGCCGCGCCGCTTCATCGCCCGCAGGAGCGCTCTTCGAAACGCATGCGGACGCGCGCCGTATAATGAACCTCGTGACACGATCGGAAGGACACGCATGAGGGTCGAATGGATAGATCGGGACGCAGAGGCGTTCCGCACGCTGCATGCGCACGTCTTCCTGGATGCCGATGACGTGGATACGCACGTCGGGGCGGCATACGAACGCCTCGCCCGCATCCTGAAATGCGACGCAGAGGCGGCGCGGGAACGAGCCCGGGTCATGCTCACCGATTCCGAGATAGAGCGGTTCATGGCGGAAAGCGTCATGGCGCGCGTGGCAGACGATTTGGACGTCGATCTGGATGTTCCCACGATGTACGCGCCGGCCTGCGAGCATCGCGATCCATGCCGCGAAGGAGAGCCGTTCTCGTTCGCCGTGAAATACCTGCTGGTTCCCGCGATGGAGCTCGATTTCGAGAGGCCCATCGTCCTTGCCGAGGACGATGACGAGAATGCGCGCATCGATGCGGCGCTGTCCGCCCGCATCCATGGCGAAATCCCGCAGGCGCACCTGAAGCTCCAGATCGATGCCGTGCGCACGGAATTCCGCGCCGAACTGAAACGACGCGGCGTCACCAGCAAGGAATATCGCATGCAGCGCCGTCTGAAGCCGCAGGAGCTCGTCGATGAGCTGCACGATAGGGCGTGCGAACGCGTGAAGCGCGACACGGCGCTCGAACTGGCCTTCAAGGCCTCGGAATCGGAACCGGACGCGCTTGAGGGCCGCATGAACGGCCTGCTCGTCATCCAAGCGAAGGGCACGAGCCAGTCGGAAGACCTTCGCCGCGACATGAAGGACGCGGGGCGCCTCTGCCTTCTTCGACAGCAGGCGCGCCGCGATATCGGCCTGGATTGGATCAAACGATCGGTCGTGATGAAAGAAGGGGCGGCGCAACCCGAATAGCCGCACCGCCCCTGAAGATTCGCTCCGTTCCCTCCGGATCCTTCTCGCACGGATCTTCGCGCGCAAGAATCGAGAAGGCCCCTGCCTGCGGCGGTTCGACCATGCAGGCTTTCATCCAAGGATTCTGCCGGATCGTAGCCCTACGAATTCTTGAGCAGGATCGTGCCCATGATGTCGGAGACATGCTCGCAGGCATCGATCGCGTTCTCGAGGCGCTGGTAGAGCATATCCCCTACATGCACCTGGATGGGATTGGTCGAATTGGCGTACAGATCGTGCATCGACCGGAAGAACAGCTCGTCGCCCTCTTCCTCGATGCCGGCGATGTCGTCGATGAGCCCCATGATCTTCTTGGACTTCTTGAAGTTGCGGAATTCCTTGAGGGCCGCGCAGAGCGCCTTGGTGCTCTTGCGCAGCAGCTTCGCATAATCCTTGAGCTCTTCGGGCAGCGTTTCCACGTTATGCATGTAGAAGCGCTGGATGGTGCCTTCGAGGTAGTCGATGACGTCGTCGAGGCCCTTCGTGATCGTGATGATGTCGTCGCGATCGAGCGGCGGCATGAAATCGACGGCAAGGGCGTTGAAGACCTCATGGGCCACGACATCGCCCTCGTGCTCGATATCATGGGCCTTATCCACGAGATCCTTGAGGCCGTCGACTCCAGGATAGTCGTCCACCGCGTCGCAGAGGATCTTGACTTCGCGCGCCGCCAGATCGGCCTGGCGCTCGAACGCATCGAAATAGTTGAACCGCTTCTTATGAGCCATCATGGTCCTTCCGAACACCGTTCACAGGGCGCATGCGCGCGCCAGCCGAAAGATTAGCAAAGTTGCACGTCGGCGCGCAATAGCCGGATATGCCCCCTGAGCAGCTGTTGCCGATACGTTTTCTGCATACCGAGCGCGTCGCGCAGGAACGGGCCCTGTCAGAGGCCCGCCGCTCGCACGCGCCCGCCGGGCAGACCTCGCATCCCCTGCAACGAACACGCCGCCGGCTCTGCGTCCGACGCCCTTAGAACGCCTCGATCGTGCGATGACGCTCCGTGCCGATCGTCGTGAGATTCTCATGGCCGGGGAAGACGATCGTCGCGTCGGGCAACGGGGCGAGCTTTTCACGCATGCTGCGACGCATTTCCCGGGCGCTTCCGCCCTCGAAATCCACGCGGCCGGTCGCACCGCAGAACAGCGTGTCGCCCGAAAGCAGAATTCCCGGCTTCATGACGCCCGCATCGTCGGATGCCGCGGGGAGGTACAGGCAGATGCCGCCTTTGGTATGCCCCGGCGTATGGATGACCTGGAATTCGAGCGACCCGACCCGAACGACGTCGCCGTCCGCAACCTTGCGGTCCACAGGAACGCCCTCGATGAAGGGATGCTCGGGATCGTAGGGGTTCTCCTGTCCGCGCTCGATAAGGCCCGCATCCGCCGCGTGGCAGACGACCTGGGCGCCCGTGCGTTCGACGAGCTCGGGGAGCGCCGCCACGTGATCGTGGTGGTTATGCGTCAGGACGATGCGATCGAGCGTGAACCACCCGAGCGCCGACATGATGGCGTCGGGATCGCCCGACGGATCGACGACCATGGCGGGCGCGCCTTCCTGCCGGCCGTCCGAAACGATAAGCGTGTTGTTGTCGATCGGCCCGATGACCAGAATGGTCACGGGAACGCAACCTTCTTCGCAGCGGAGAATGCGCGTGCAGGAAACCATGGATGCCCCTTTCTTGGAATGCGCCGGCACAGCGCGATCGTTCGGAACGCGTCGGGGCCGCGGCATGCGACCCCGCACGCATCAGTGATGGCGGATCGATTCGCCCGGCAGCATGCGGCGCGCCTCGAAGACGCCGTTGATGCCGCGCAGATCGGCAAGCACCTTCTCGATATTGGATACCTGGGACACCTGGAAGAGATAGCGCATCTCGACGAGGCCGTCCGTATGGCTCGATGTGCTCGATGCGAGCACGTTGACGCCCGTGTCGGAAAGGGCGTTGATGATGTCGCGCAAGAGGTTCATGCGATCGATCGCGCCGACGTAGACCTCCACCTGGTACGACGTTTCCTTCGAGGGCGCATCCTCCCATTCCACCTGAATGATGCGGCCCGATTCCTGCAGCAGCGCCTTGGCGTTCGGGCAGTCCGCACGATGCACCGACACGCCGCGGCCGCGCGTCACGAAGCCGATGATGTCGTCTCCCGGAACGGGGTTGCAGCATTTGGACAGGCGCACCGGGGCATCGTCGAGGCCGGTGACCACGATGCCGTTGGGCGCATGGGCTTTACGCTTGCGCGCGCGCTTCACCGTCGTGAGCATGGGAACCGACGCGGCGCCGGTCACCATCGAAAGCTCGGGAGCCGCATCTTCGTCAGGCGTGGGATCGAGGATCTCGAGCAGGCGGTTCGAAACGTGCGCCACCTTCTCCTTGCCCGCTCCGATGGCGACGAGCATATCGTCGACGTCTTTGAATCCCATCTGCTCGCAGACCTCGCGCTGGGCGCGCACCGACGCGGTCGACCCGAGGCCGAATCCATGCTTCTTCAGCTCGTGCGCGAGCTTGTCGCGCCCCGCCAGAAGGTCGTCGTCGCGGTTCACGCGCGAGAAGTAGGCGCGGATCTTGCTGCGTGCCGAAGGCGTCTTCGCAAGCTTGAGCCAATCGCGCGACGGGCTTGCGCTCTTCTGCGTGAGGATCTCCACGCGGTCGCCCATCTGCAACTCGTAGGAAAGAGGCACGATCGAGCCGTCCACCTTCGCGCCGACGCAGTGGTTGCCCACCTCGGTGTGCACGGCGTAGGCGAAATCGATCGGCGTGGCGCCCGAACGCAGGCTTATGACCTTGCCTGCCGGCGTGAAGACGAAGACCTCGGTCGGCGCGAGATCGACCTTGAGCTCGCTGAGGTATTCGCGCGAATCCTGGGTCTCGTCTTGAAGGTCGACCATCTGGCGCAGCCAGGCGATCTGCTTGTCGAAGGCCGCATCCGCCTTGGCGCCCTTCTCCTTGTAGCGCCAGTGCGCGGCGATGCCGTATTCGCTCATGCGATGCATGTCCTCGGTGCGGATCTGCACCTCGAGCGGCCGGCCCGACGGACCGATGACCGTCGTGTGCAGGCTCTGGTACATGTTTATCTTCGGCATGGCGATGTAGTCTTTGAAACGGCCCGGCATCGGATGCCACCGCGAATGCACCGCCCCCAACGCCGAATAGCAGTCTTTGAGCGTCTTCACGATGATACGGACGGCTATCAGGTCGTATATCTCCGAAAAACCCTTGCCGCGCTGGGTCATCTTCATATTGATGGACCACAGGTGCTTCGGACGGCCCATGATGCGCGACTCGATGCCGAGCTCGTCCAGATCGCCCGTGAGCGTGTCGATGACGCCGGCCAGGTAGTCCTCGCGATCGGCGCGCGATTCATCCACCATGCGCGCGATGCGGCGGAAACGCGTCGGCTCCAGATAGTAGAAGGCGAGATCTTCGAGTTCCCACTTGATGGAGCCGATGCCGAGACGGTGCGCGATGGGCGCGTAGATCTCCATCGTCTCGTGCGCCTTGAAGATGCGGCGGTCCTCTTTAAGCGCCGACAGCGTGCGCATGTTGTGCAGGCGGTCGGCAAGCTTGATGACGATGACGCGGATGTCCTTGCTCATCGCGACGAACATCTTGCGGATCGTGGCCGCCTGCTCGTCAGTCAGGCTCTCGACTTCGATCTTCGTGATCTTGGTCACGCCTTCGACCAGCTGCGCGACCTCAGGATTGAAGGTTTCGGCCAATTCCTCGTCGGTGACCTCGGTGTCTTCGACCGTATCGTGCAGAAGGGCCGCCGACAGCGTGTCCACGTCCATCTTGAGGTCGGTCAGGATGATCGCGACCTCGATCGGATGCTGCACGAACGGCTCGCCGCTCTTGCGACGCTGGCCCTTATGGGCGGCGGCGGCGAAGCGGTATGCGCGTTCGAGCTGGCCGAGGTCTTCTTCGGAAAGATACGTCCCGGCGAGTTCGGAAAGCTTCGCGAACCGTTCGTCGGGAGTCGTGTCCGTGTCAGAGGCCGGGGCCGATGCCGCCTCGATGGCTGCGGGAAGCACGGCCGCCCCCGTCACGATGTCTTTGGATCGCATGGAACCGCTGCTCGCGTCTGTCATGGAAGCTCACCTGCCTAACCCTTCGTGCCTGGGAGGATAGGACGCACGATGCGTCCATGGAGATCGTCGGGCGATGCGCCGATCGCCCAATTTCGGAAACGGCCGAACGTCTCCCGCTCCTCCATGCCTTCTCGATAGTACACGCTGTCGGTCAGCTCGACCTTGCCGGCCCCGTCGTTCATGCGCACGCGCCGCATGCCGTCGTCCGCATCGTCATCCACGCGGATGAGCTCCAGCTCCTCGAACACCTTCAACGCGCTGCGGCAGGCGTCGGCGCCGAGGGTCGCGCGGCCGCATCGCTCGGCGAGGATCGCGTCCGTCAGCACGGCGCCCTCGGGACCTGCATCTTTCGTTGCGCGTTTGACCTCGCGATACGCCTGCGCCATATCGTCATGCGAAGGCGCCGCCGCGGAAAGGATGCGCGCGCACGCGTCGGCGTCGGCACGCCCGAAGAGCGCATGGACGCAGGCGTTGGCGCCGTCGCGTCCGGCGCGGCCGCTCATCTGGTTGAATTCGATCTCGGAAAACGGCATGCCGTAGAGCGCCACGTGGCGCACGTCGGGAATGTTGACGCCTTCGCCGAACGCCGACGTGCAGACGAGCACCTTCAGCACGTTGTCTCGGAATAGCGATTCGATGCGTTCGCGCTCGTCGCGCGAAAGCCCCGCGTTGTAGAAGCCGATCTGCATGGCGACATGCGGCGCGAGCTCGCGCAGGCGCCGCGCGAGATCGACGGTGCCGACGCGCGAGTTCACGTAGACGATGGTCTTCTCGCCCGACGAGATGACGCTGGCAAGATAGCTGTCTTTGTCCCTCAGGCCGCGGCGATCGTCGAACAGCAGGTTCGGGCGCGTCGTGTCGTCGAAGATGGATTCGTCGATGGAGAGGACGTCGTCGGCCGTTTCCGCGACGACGGTGGGCGCCGTGGCCGTGAGCGCGAGGACGACCGGATTGCCCAAGGCTTCGACCAGCGAGGAAAGCCCCGCATAGGCGATGCGCCTGCGCGCGCCGCGTTCGGCCATGTGATGGGCCTCATCCACGGCGATGAAGCCGAAATCGCCGCTTGAAGCGAGCCTTTTCGCATGGCATTGCGCGAATTCAGGCGTCGTCAGCACGATGTCGACGCTGCCGTCGGCGATACCCGCGTAGATGCGCTCGCGCTCGGCCAGGTCCGTCTCGCCCGTCAGGGCCGCCACGCCGATGCCGAAGGGCTGAAGCGTCTCGGCCATATGGAAGCGCTGGTCGGCGATAAGCGCACGCAGCGGGTAGACGAACAGGCTCGCCCTGCCGTCGCGCAACGCGATGCGCGCGGCATGCGTCTGGAAGATGAGCGACTTGCCGCGCCCCGTCCCCATGACGGCGAAGGTGTTCTTCCCCGCCTCGAGGGACGCAAGCGCGCGGATCTGCGACTCATGCAGGGATTTCGACCCGATGAGGGTATCCACGATGCCATCCACGAGCACGTCAGGGTTGTCTGCGGCGACGCGGCTCCAGTACGCGCGCGCCTGGACGGCCTCGGCGTCGGGAGAGAAATCGACCTCGACGTCATGGGCCGGGCGATCGCCGTTGAATTCGTCGTACATCTCGCCGACGAATTCGATGTCGTCCGCAGGCAGGCAGGCGCGCATGGCCGGGCAGAGCGCAAGAGGTTCGATGGACTGGAGCATGGCCTTGACCTTGCGGCGGCCGCGCCACTCGTCCACCTGCGCTTCGAAGACCGCGTCGACGACGCATCCGCAGGAGATCAGATCCTCGATGCCCGCAGGATGGAACATGATACCGTCCACATGATGGATTCCGTCGGTCAGCGTGCAGGACAGATGGTTCTTCGCGGCGCCGACGGCACGGCAATTCGATATGCGGACATTGCGCGCGATCAGGCGCGGCGTGGGGTTTTCCTGCCCGAACGGAGCCAGGCGCTCCAACGCCTCGACGGCATCGATGGTAAGCTCGCCCAGACGGACGTCGGCATCGATGGACAGCAGCGGATGGAAGCTGCTTTCCGGCAGCGCATCCATATAGGCGCACAACCGCTCGGTGAATTCAGGAAGCTTGTCGGCCGGAAGCGTGACGCCCACGGCGGCTTCATGGCCGCCGAAACGCGTAAGGATGTCGGAGGTCTGCGCGACGGCCTTGAACAGATTGATCTGACCGACGCTGCGGCCTGAGCCGCGCGCTTCGTCGCCTTCGATGGAGAAGAGGATGGTCGGCACGCCGTATTTGCTGACCAGGCGCGATGCGACGATGCCCTTGACACCTTCGTGCCAGCCTTCGCCCGAGACGACGAGGGCATGCTGCCCGCGGTAGATGTCCTCGGCCTGCGCGAGGGCGACTTTTGCGAGGTCGGCTTCGATAGCGCGGCGCTGGTCGTTGACGGCATCGAGCCGAGCGGCCTTCTCGGCCGCGGCATCGAAGCCGTCTTCCATCAGAAGTTCGGCCGCCAAATCGGCGTTGCCCATGCGCCCTGCAGCGTTCAAGCGCGGGATGAGGGAAAACGAGAGATTCGTGGCCGTGAGCGGCTTGCCGGACACGTTGCAGACGCCGACGAGCGCCGCGATGGACGGACGGGGATGTTCGTTCATGCGCGCCAGACCGTCGGACACGAGGGCGCGATTCTCCCCGACGAGAGGCATGAGATCGGCCACGGTGCCGAGCGCGGCGAAGTCGGTGAACGAGCGCCAGAGGTTCGGCTTGCCGAAGCGCGCCCCCAATGCCTGGACCAGCTTCAGCGCAACGCCGACGCCGGCGAGAATCGAGCTTTTGCAGCCCGGATCGGTCTTGGGGTCGCAGACGATGCATTCGGGCATGCTCTCGCCCGGCTCATGATGATCGGTGATGACGACGTCCACCCCGAGCTCGTTGAAACGCCGGGCCTCCTTGCCGTTCGAAATGCCGCAGTCGACCGAGACGACCAGGTCGGGTTTCGATTCGAGCGCACGGGCGATGGATGCCTCGCTCATGCCGTAGCCTTCTTCGAACCGGCGCGGGATGAGCCAGCACGCATCGCCGTCGAGGGCCCGCAGACCGCGCGTGAGCACCGTGGTCGCGGATATGCCGTCCAGGTCGAAATCGCCGAAGACGAGGATGCGCTCATGCGCGCGCAGGGCCGCCTCCACACGATCGGCCGCTTCCTGCATGCCGGGGATCGTATAGGGATTCAGCCAATCGCGCTCCAGGTCGGGGGAAAGGAACAGGCGCGCGTCCTCAATCGTTTTCACGCCGTGGGACACCATCGTGGCGGCCACGAATCGAGGGAGGCGGAACTCGGACATAAGCACTGACACCGCGATGGGACAGGCGTCTTTGATTTCGAACTGCGCTGACATAATGCTCGCCATCTTCAAATCATGCGTCGTGTATTGCCCCTCATTGTCGCATATTTGGAAGACGGCGCGGCCAGCGCCATGCAAAGCCTAATTGTATTCTTGCTGGGTCTTAGCCAGTCCATGCTCGAGGAAATAGAGAACGGCCTGAGATCCCAGATGGGCCGCTTGCTGGAAATCATCCCAGGCTTCCTTCCTCGGCGTGCCGAGCACCCAGTCGACCACCGGCATGCGCCCGGGAGGACGTCCGATGCCGATGCGCACGCGCGCCCAGTCCTTCGTCTGAAGCTTCTCGGCGATGGACTTCAGACCGTTATGCCCCGCAAGCCCGCCGCCGAACTTCACGCGGATGGTGCCGGGATCGATGTCGAGCTCGTCATGGATCACGACGATGTCGTCGGGCGTCGCCCCGTAGGCAGCGGCAAGCTGCTTGACCGGGCCGCCGGATGCGTTCATGTAGCTCTGCGGCTTGGCGAGCACGATGTCTTCGCCCCGATAGGCCGTTTTGCCCGTCAGCGCGCCGCATTCGGACTTCCAGTAGCTGACGCGCAGCTCGCCGGCTAGAAGGTCGATGACTTCGAATCCGGCGTTATGCCTGGTATGGGCGTATTCTTCCCCGGGATTGCCCAGGCCCACGATCAGATGCATGCGCGCACCTAGGCGAACAGCCCCGAGACGCTGCCGTTCTCGTAGACGTTCTTGATGGTCTTGGCCAGAAGCGGCGCGACGGAGATGACCTTGATCTTGCCAGTCTGGCGATCGAGGGGCACGGGGATCGTATTGGTGACGACGACTTCCTCGATGCAGGAGTTTTCGATGCGGTCGAAGGCGGGACCGCTCAGGATGCCGTGCGTGGCGCAGGCATAGATGCAGTCGGCGCCCTTGGCCTTCAACGTGTCGGCGGCCGCGACGAGCGAGCCGCCCGTGTCGATCATGTCGTCGTTGATGATGCAGATCTTGCCGGTGACATCGCCGATCAATGCTGTGATCTCAGCCTGGTTATGGCGCGGACGATCCTTGTGCATGATGGCGATGTCGGAATCCAGCAGCAGCTGCATCTTCTTGGCTTCCTTCGCGCGGCCCACGTCAGGCGAGACGATGCAGAGATCCGCCGGATCGAAGCCCTTCTTCTCGAAGTAGTCCACGAAGATCGGCATGGCCGTCATGTGGTTCACGGGCACGTCGAAGAAGCCCTGGGTGGCGGATGCATGCAGATCGATGCAGATGGCGTTGTCGATGCCGGCGACGGAAAGCAGGTCGGCAACGAGCTTTGCCGTGATAGGTTCGCGCGGAGCGGCCTTGCGCTCCTGGCGCGAATAGCCGTAATGCGTAATGACGGCCGTGATCGAGCGGGCGGATGCGCGTTTGGCGGCGTCGATCATGATAAGAAGCTCCATGAGGGCGTCGTTGATGTGCTCGCCCGCGACGGACTGGATCAGGAACACGTCGGAACCGCGCACGCTCTGCAGGTAGCGGACGTAGATCTCTCCATTGGCGAAGGTCTCGCGCTTGATGTTGCCGAGTGCCACGCCCAGCTCGCTCGCGATTTCCTCGGCCAGTTGAGGGTTCACCGAACCTGAGAAGAGGGAGAGGTTCTTTACCATGTCGGTCATGTCCAAGCGCTCCTTTACGCGATTCCCGTATGCCGTATCAGCGGATTCCAGAGTACCTTACTTTCTACCGAGACGCAGGCGTGCCATGAGGCTTCGCGCGAGACTTCAATTTCTCCATGTGGCGCGATGCCCAGCCTTCGATCTGACGCTGTTCGGCGCGCTCGAGCGCAAGGGCGTCGGGCGCGACATCGCGCGTGATGCAGGACGACGCGCCGATGACGGCGCCGTCGCCGATGGTCACGGGCGCGACGAGCATCGTGTCGGAGCCGATGAAGACGCCGTCGCCGATCACGGTCCTGTGCTTATGCACGCCGTCGTAGTTGCAAGTGATCGTGCCGGCGCCGATGTTGACGCCCTCGCCCATCGTCGTATCGCCGATATAGGAGAGGTGCGGCACCTTGCTGCCCGCGCCGATCGTGGACTTCTTGATCTCCACATGCGTGCCGACCTTGGCCCCTTCGCAGACATGCGCCTCGGGACGCAGGTACGCGCGCGGACCGCAGGAGGCTCCGTCATCGACGACGGCGGAGACGGCCACCGTCTCGTCCACGGTACAGCCCTCCCCCACGACCGTATCGGTCAGGCGCGTATGGGGGCCGATCACGCTGCCGCTCTCGATGGAAGTGCTTCCCAGAAGCATGACCGAGGGAAGGAGCTCGACGTCGGCGGCGATCGTGACGTCGGGTCCAATGAACGTGGAGGCCGGATCCCACATCGTGACGCCGGCGGCCATATGGCGCGCATTGATGCGTTCGCGCATCGCGGCGGTCGCCTGCGCGAGCTGGACGCGGGAATTCACGCCCAATGCCTCGGATGCGTCGTCGGCAGGAAGCGCGATCACGGCCCGACCGGCATCGCGGCAGATCTCCAGAACGTCGGTCAGATAGTATTCCCCCTGGGCGTTGTCGTCGCCCACCTGCTCGAGGGCGTCGAAGAGCATCGGGGCGTCGAAGCAGTAGAAGCCGGAGTTGCATTCGGTGATGGCGGCTTGATCGGGCGTGCAATCCTTCTGCTCCACGATGCGCATCACGTCGTCCGAGCCGGCGGCGCGCACGATGCGTCCGTAGCCGGTCGGATCGGGCATGTCCATGGTGAGCACGACCACGGCAGCGTCCGTCTCTTCGCGACGCGCGATAAGCGCGCGGATGGTTTCGGGCTTGATGAGGGGACAGTCTCCCGACAAGACGACGAGCGACCCCCCGCGCACCCGGCCGTCTTCGGAAAACGCTTCGCGCGCGGCGTTGACGGCATCGCCGGTGCCCAGCTGGCGCTCCTGCATGACGATGCGAACGTCGCCTTCCACGAGGGGCCGCACCTGATCGGCGCCATGCCCGAGCACCGCGACCACGTCGTGAATGCCGGCAGCGCGGGCGGCATTCACGACCCAGCGAACCAGAGGCACGCCGAGAATTTCATGCGCGACCTTGGGCTTTGTGGATTTCATGCGAGTACCGGCCCCTGCAGCGAGGATGAGCGCCTGAGCTTTCATGGAATACCTTCTTACTGTATGGGCCTTCGAAGACGCCTGTCCGAAAGCCGGATGACGTTTCTGGAGTTACGCGAGCTCGCGCTCGACGACGGCGGCGATGGATTCGGCGCAGCTTCGAGCGATCTCTGCGCGCGAAGCCTCCACCATGACGCGCACGACGGGTTCGGTGCCGCTCGTGCGCACGAGCACGCGGCCATCCGAACCCATCCGGGCTTCCGCGGCGGCGACGGCATCGCGCACGGGAGCGCAGCCTTCGAGCGCGTGCTTGTCGCGCACGCGCACGTTGACGAGCGTCTGGGGAAAGCGCTTCATGATCGCGATGGCGTCTTCGACCGTGCAACCGCTGCGGCGCACGGCGCAGAGAAACTGGCAGGCGGTCATAAGACCGTCGCCCGTGGAATTGTAGTCGAGCAGGATCATATGCCCCGACTGCTCGCCGCCGAGAGCGAACCCGCCGGCGAGCATCTCCTCGAGCACGTACCGGTCGCCCACCTTGGTCTGCTTCACGGCGATACCCAGATCCTCCATGGCGCGCACGAAGCCGAGGTTCGCCATGACCGTGGAAACCACCGTGTCGTGCGGCAGGCAGCCGCGCATCTTCATATCGCGCGCGATGACGGCTTCGACGATATCGCCGTCGATTTCCACCCCGTCCTTCGACAGGAGCATCACGCGATCGGCGTCTCCGTCGTGCGCGATGCCGACGTCGGCGCCCGAGGCCGCCATGACCTCGCGCAGCGGGTCAAGGCAGGTGGAGCCGCATCCGACGTTGATATCCATGCCGTCGAAATCGTCGTGCACGACCGTGACTTCGGCGCCCAGGCGACGCAGGGCCTCGGCGCTCGTCAGGGACGAGGCGCCGTGGCCGCAGTCGAGGGCGACGTGCAGACCCGAGAAATCGATGCCTTGGGATGCAACGGAATCCACCGCATGGCGGATGTAGGTTTCCGCCGCGTCTTCCAGCTCTATCGCGACGCCCACGCCCGCGCCGACGGGCAACGCGTCGCCGTCGAGGGCATCGAGGCCTCCGGCCTCGACGAACGCCTGGATATCGTCCTCGACGGCATCGGGCAGCTTGAAGCCCTGCGCATCGAAGCACTTGATGCCGTTGTATTCGGGCGGATTGTGCGATGCGGAGATGACGATGCCGCCCGCCGCGCGCATCTCGCGCACGAGCAGGGCGACGGCGGGCGTCGGCACGATGCCCGCGATCAGGGCGTCTCCGCCGGCGGACGCGATGCCGGCCACGAGCGCGGCCTGCAGCATGTCGCCCGAAAGGCGCGTATCGCGTCCGACGACGATGGGAGATCCCATGAATCTGACGGCCGCTTGGCCGAGACGCATCGCGAGCTCGCAGGTGAGCTCGGCGTTCGCAACGCCTCGGACGCCGTCCGTCCCGAAGAGTCGTGCCATGAAAGGGTTCCTTCCCCCGAACGCCCCTTTCGAATGCGCGGCGACGAGACGCGCTGCGCAAGAGGCTGCCGATGAAGCCGCCGGAAGCGGCCGGAATATCCGATAAGCGCAGCCATTTTAGCATCACCGCACGCACGCGGCGAATCCCTTGGAATCCGCGCATTTCATGCGCGCGGCGCGCAGGGAAGGATCAGGCGCGTATCATGCGGTTCAACGATAGATTCCCGTCAGGAGGCACGCCATGGAACTCAAGAAGATCGCAAGCTTCCAGGTCGACCATACGACGCTCGATCGCGGCATGTACACGTCGCGCGTCGATGGCGACGTCGTCACCTATGACATCCGCTTCAAGCGTCCGAACAAGGGTGATTATTTCACGACGGGCGCCGCTCACACGCTCGAGCACCTCTTCGCGACGTTCGCCCGCAGCGGAGAAGACTCCGACCGGGTGATCTACGTCGGCCCGATGGGCTGCCGTACCGGCTTCTACCTGCTGTGCCGGGATATGAAGCCCGAACGCGCCATCGAGCTCACGCAGGAGGCGCTCGCCTTCATCGCGGACTACGACGGCCCCATTCCCGGAGCGACCGAAGTCGAATGCGGCAACTACCTTGACCAGGATCTGCCCGGAGCCCGGGCGGAAGCCGCCGAGATGGCGCGCGTCCTCGAAGGTTGGACCCCCGAGAAGCTGGCGTACTAGCGACATGCGGCACAACCGTATGCCATGAGGATAGGATCTGCGAAGCTCGCTCCTCAAGATAAGAACGAAGAGGCGCGCTCGATCGGATGCCCTGACCGAACGGCGCGCCCCTTGCTCGATTCGCTACTTTTCGCCCCGCTCCTCTATTTCCCGCCCAATACGTGGCCGATGGTGTAGCCCATCAGGCAGTTGCGGGTATGGCTCAAACAGTTCAGGTTATGCGGGTAGGTGTTGTAGAACATGCCGCCCGATGTGAGTCCGGCAGCATACAGACCCGGTATGGGACGATGCTCGCGATCGAGCACCTGGCAATCGGTGTTCACCAGCAGGCCGCCCGCGGTGCACAGGCCATCGGCATATTCCTTGGTCGCATAGAAGGGCGGGGTGTCTATGCTCGCCATCATATGACCGGGGAAATTGAAGTCCTCGTCCTTGCCTGCGGCAGCCATTTCATTCCAGCGGTCGATGGTAGCCACGAACGCGTCCCGCGGCACGCCCATCATATCCGCCAGCTCCTCGAGCGTGTCGGCCTTCATATCGGTCTTAGTCGCCGCGCCCACCCATACGTCCTTAGGACCGTAGCACGAGCTTGAGGGCGTCCAGATCTTGTCGATCTTCTCTGCGATGGCGCCGTCGACGATATAGAAGTCATACGTTCCGGGCTGCGCTTGGATAGCCATGGCCAAATGGCCGTACGGTTCGTACTCGGCCGTGAAGCGCCGGCCCAGCTTATTCACACGAAGATACGGCATGAGCTGCTCGGGATCGAGCATGATGGCCTGCGGGAAATCGTCCTCGGCGGCGCCTACGGCAAGCCCCATCCGATGCCCGTCTCCCGTATTCCCCATGGCTGCCGTCAGCCAATGCCCGGGAATGCCGCGCGGACGGCAGCGCTCGCGCAGCATCTGCTCGTTATATTCATAGCCGCCGGTCGCAAGCACCACGCCCTTCGCGCAGTTGTACTGTTCGTACGCCTCGCCGCTCTTCACGATCACGCCTGTCACGGCGCCCGCATCGTCGGTCACCAGCTGCACCGCCGGTGTCTCGTACCGAATCTCCGCACCGGCATCGGTGATGAAGCCTGCGAGAATCTTCGCCAGATCGGCAGGAGCATACGGAAGATTCAACGACGTATTCCACGACCGGCCGAATGCGGTCTTGTCGTATTCGTCGCGGAAATCAGGAAAATCCCCCGCAGCGAACGTAAGCGGGTAGTCGTCGAGGTTCTGATTGTCGAAATGACCGACATACCAATCGACAGCCTCGCCGTTGGTGTCCAGGAAGTGCTTGTAGAGCGCTATGTCCCCTTGGAAAGCCGAATCGATGACGGCGTCGGAAAGCCAGGCCTCTTTATCGAAGCTCATACCCCAATGCTTATGCAGCATCGAATCGGTGCCGCCGATGGTGGCGGAGTTGTAATTACCGAACGGGTTCTTCTCCACGGCGACGGTATTCAGCCCCGCTTCGGCGCAGGCAAGCGCCGCTGCATCCCCGGCGGGACCGAGTCCGCAGACCACCACGTCCACGTCATGCGTGGCAACGATCCGCGAGGGGTCTACCGGTTCGGACTCGAAGGCGACTTTACCCTCACCGGCGGCATTGATCGAAATCTCCTCGACCACCGGCCATACCGCCTGGCTCGGATCAAGCGTCTGCATGCTTCCCATGCCGGCGGAATCCGCAGCCCCGGTTGAAGAAGCCGACATGGCAGAAGCGCCGCTTCCCGACGCCGGCGCGTCTTTCGCGCAACCCACGATGCCGAGCGCGGCGGCTGTCGCACCGGTGGTGAGTGCCGCTCTCAGGAAATTCCTACGGCTCAGCTCCGACCCGCGAACGGCATCATCGCTGCCGACCGATTCCTGATCGGATACCGATTCCCGACCGTGCATCGAATCTTGTCCATTCATGACATGCCTCCCTCTGACAGTTCGAGCGACTCCCTTACGTTCGCCCGCCATGCCGCCATCATGCCCGAGCCGCACGCTGAGCATATCCACCGAAAAGGTAGATATTTCCATGAACGCTGTTCGAATGGGTAGAATGAGCCTCCCATACGAAGGACGGAGGCGTTTGATGGAAGAATCCATCGGTTTCGTCGAACAATCTGACCGCCTATCCGCCGCATTCGCGCGCACCATAGGTCTGACCCCGAGGGAGGCCGAGATCTTCCTCTTGCTTGCACGCGGGCGAAGCATGCCGCGCATCGCCCATGAACTCGTTCTTGCCGAAGGCACCGTGAAGACCCATGTGCGCCATATCTATCAGAAAGCAGACGTTTCCCGCCGGCAGGAGCTTATCGATAGATACTCGACATTCCTCAACGAAGCGAGGCAGACGCATTGATCCGATCGACTGCGCATGGCGACGAATGGATGCCATGGCTGTTCAAAACGACATCGCAAGGAGGATTCCATGCGTTCGGATATCGAGACCGACTTGAGCGGATCGCTTCCGGTCTGGAACGCGCTTGACGAGCTTGATCGCCGCTTGCTCGTCGAGCATGCGCATGCGCTGCATTTCAGCGCCGGAGCGCATGTCCACGGCATCGGAGACGAATGCATCGGCGTGCTGCTGGTGAAGACGGGTTCTCTGCGCGCGTACATGCTTTCGCCGAAATCCGGCAAGGAAATCACGCTCTTTCGGGTCGCAAGCCCCGACACCTGCGTGCTTTCCGCCGCATGCATCCTGCGCATGATCACGTTCGACATCTTCGTCGACGCCGTCGAAGATGCCGACGTCCTCGCCATAGATTCGGAGGCCTACCTGAGGCTGATGGAGCGTTCGAGCGAAGTCGAGGCGTACACGTACCGCCAGGCAGCCGAACGCTTCAGCGACGTGATGTGGATCATGCATCAGATCGTCTTCATGAGCTTCGACGAACGCCTCGCCGTATTCCTGTTGGACGAGACGGCGCGCTCGGGCTCGCAGGCGCTGCATATGACGCACGATGAGATCGCACGCCATATGGGAAGCGCCCGCGAAGTCGTCTCGCGCATGCTCAAGTATTTCCAACAAGAAGGGCTCGTCGACCTTTCCCGCGGATGCATCACGCTGCTCGATCGGCAGCGGCTTCACACGATCGCGTCGTGACGACGGCATCCCGAGTCAGATCGACATGTCCCGTCTTCAGATACTCGATGAACAGAGGGACGAGGTAGGGAACCAGTTCGGGAATATAGGTCGGCATGAGCGAGCCCATCGTCTTGGGAAGCAGCTCGGGCATGAGTTCGGCCATATCGGGCGGCATCTCGCCCATGAACGCTTCGACGAGTTCGATCATCTGCGGCATGACCTTGCCCATGATGGCAGGCGCCATTCTCGGGAACAGGACAGGCATCATCTTCGCCATGAGCGCAGGCCCTCCGGGAAGCTGCGCCATGGCGCGCATCATCGGCCCCATGCCCGCCGGCATGGCATCGACCATGGCCCCGAACAACGGCACCATGAACTCCGCCATGGCCTTGCGGTCCATAAGACGGATGAACTTGTCGAAATACCCCCACATATAGCTTGTGTACGCGTCCGATTTGGGAATACCATGACCGGCAGCGACGGCGGTGACGCGGGCGAGGTCGTCGATCTCGAGCGGCAGGCCGAGCTTGTCGGCAGAATCTCGCAGCTGCACCTGGCAGCAGGGGCATGCGGCGACCACCGTATGCGCGCAGGCGCTGCACGCTTCGCCGAGGCGCATGCCGCCCAGCACCGGCCCCGTCTCGATGTCGCTCACGAGCGTGATGACCGAGCCGCAGCATATACCCTGTTCGCGGTTGTGTTCCATCTCCACGTAATCGATGCCGGGAATAGCCTTGATCATATCGCGCGGCGGTTCGTAGATGCCCTGCGCGCGACCCATGTGGCATGAGTCGTGGAACGTCACCGTCTTGCCGTCGAAGGGGTTTTCCGTAAGCTTGAGATCGCCGCGTCGGATTGCAGGCGCGATGAGCTCGGAATAGTGCATGGCCTCGATCTCGTAGGGTTCGCCCAGGCGTTCCGCCTCCTCGCGATAGAGATCTTTCCATACCAGCGCGCAGGCGGGGCACGAGGTGACCACCGTCGTGGCGCCGTGCGCGCGTGCCGCCGCCACGTTCTCGCGGTACATCTTCTCGAAAAGGTCCCATTTGCCGGCCATCTTCATCGGGATGCCGCAGCACTGCTCATCGGTCCCTAGATACGTCACCCGATAGCCGGCGTCCTGGAGCAGGCGGATCGTCGCCTCGGCGATGTCGTTTTCCACGTAGCTCGCCGTGCATCCGGCGAAATACAGGATGTCGGCCTGCGGTTCGATCTTCGCGGCCACATCCGCGGGAACCCAATCGGCGCGGCGATCGCGCTTGCCTGCCCAGATATCGCCCTCGCCCTCGAGCGCGGCGGCCATCATCTCGAAAGGCGGGAACGTTCCCTTCTTCTGCTCATGGACGAGCTTCCCGCGCAGGACCATGCTGTCAGGTTCGATAGGCAGCTGCAGCTGGCAGCGCGTATCGCAGCGTTCGCAGGTCGTGCACCGCATGACGGCGTCGATGGCGTTGCGATCCCAGCTATCGCGCCCCCGGTAGATGTCGTCGATAACCGCATAGCGGCCGCGCGGCGACTGGCTCTCCCAGCCACGTCCGGCATACTGCTCGCACGTGCGCACGCAGTACCCGCATCGGGCGCACGCATGCGCCGTGTAGGCGACCTCTCCCGGTATGCCGTGCCGTTCAGGCCCCAGGGCGCTCGCGTCGTAGGGCTTGGGCTTCGCCGCATTGGCGATCGGCCGTATGGCAGGTTCGAGAACCGAGGCGATTCCCATGAGCCGATCGAGCGTGCGACCGCCCTCCCCGCCCAATGCGAGCACTTTGCCGGGATTCATGATGCGTTGGGGATCGACGCGTTCCTTGAATCGTTCGAGCGAACGTAGCCGCTCGGCGCCGAGCACGGCGGTCGCCTGGCTGCGGAAGTACAGGCCGGTGGAATACGCGCTGCCCCCATGCCGTCGGGCGATCCTGATGGCGGAAAGCGCGAGCGCGAAGGCGAGGTTGAACGAGAGCCTGCGATCATCGTGGGGGATATAGCCCAGCAAGACCACGTCGCCGCTTTTCGTGTACATGCCCTCCATGACGAAAGGCTGGCGGATGTTCCTCTCGATATCGCCAAGCGTGGCCGCCAGCCCTTCGCGTGGCACGATGACCTCGGTCGGAACGATAGAGGGACCGATGCGCTTGAGCTTCATGGTATTGGCCCGATCGGCCCATTCGTGCACCGCAGCCTCATCGTCCAGACGCTCGGCGCCGCACGCGGCGACGATCTCCGCAAGCGCAGGATCGATCGCCTCTGCACGGGAGCAGGGGAAGGCGATCATCACGAGATAGGATTCTGGCAGGCCGCACTCGATCGCCGCAAGCCGCTCCTGTTCCGCCTTCTCGTATTCGTGGCAGCGGCGCCTCGGCAACGCACGCTTGAGCCTGACCGATGTCGGATTCAGAAAAGAAACCGACCACATCGGCAGCTCCCGTTCGCGAATGAGCGTCAAGCCCTTGTCGAGCGCTCCGATGGAAGGAAAGGACATGAGGCGCACCTCGGTCTCCTCGAGCAGGCGCGCTTTGAACGTGACCTGCGTGATGACGCCCGTGATGCCCTCGGCGTCGGCTATGCCGTCGCGCAGCTCTTCATCCGCGCATTCCCGAACGCTGCCATCCGGCAGGACGACGCGGGCGCGCAGGACGTTCTCCTTGAAAAGGCCGTATTCGTACGACCCGAATCCGCTGCCACCCTGAGCAAGCCATCCCCCAACGGTCGAACTGGGAAAGCTCGAAGGATACATGCAGAGGTCGAGCCCTTGCGCCCGTATCTCATAGGCGATGTCTTCCCAGACCGCGCCTGCCTCGCAGGTGACTTCGAGCGTTTCGGCATCGACGGACAGGATCCTGTCGAGCCCCGACACATCCATGACAAGCGCGCCCTCGCGAGGCTGGACGCCGCCGTAGCCGCTCGTGGATGCCGCACGAGGAACGACCGGCACAGCGTGCTCGCCGGCCTTTCGCAGAATCGCGACGATATCGTCTTCGGTGCGCGGCCGCACGACCGCCCCTGCCGTGCCTGTATTGACGAAAGGCCCTATCAGAGACGGCATCACACCTATGTCGCGAGAATAGAGCCTGCATTCGCGCGGGTCGGCGCTCACGCGTCCTTCCCCTACGATATCGACGAGCTGCTGTACGAAATCCTGGCTTACCCGGCCCATTGCCGTCCCCCTTCCCCTGCGCATCCAGCGCGGTTCGACGCGTGGCGCGGTCTTTCCGACGCATCCAACTGTGCGCCTGGAAAGGGAACGCTGTCGGTGACTTCGTCACTGAGCCGATGCGCACGCGACTGGCATGGAGGCCGAATCGACGGCGGGCGAATCGCCGAGATCAACGCCATCGAGGCTGAACGCCGGTTTCTCCGGCAAGGTTGCTGCGAAAAAAGCGGGGCTCGAGCTTGAGCCGGAGCCCGTATCGTTCTTGCCTGTGTTTTCTCCGCATACGAAAAGAGCCCTCCCGAAGGAGGGCTCTCGATACTGCAAGGGCAGCGATCGATGCACGTTAGCGCTTGCTGAACTGCGGGCGCTTGCGGGCTTTCTTCAGGCCGTACTTCTTGCGCTCGACCATACGGGGGTCGCGCGTGAGGAAACCGGCCTTCTTGAGCTCGGCACGATAATCGCCGGCATTCAGGAGGGCGCGGCTGATGCCGTGGCGCAGAGCGCCGGCCTGGCCGGAGATCCCGCCGCCGTTGCAGCGGGCGATGACATCGAAATGACCCACGGTGTCGGTCACCTTGAAGGGGGTCGACGCGAAGCTGACGAGGGCTTCGCGGCCGAAGTACATGGCGGCGTCGCGGCCGTTGACCGTGATCTTGCCGGTACCGGGAACCAGACGAACGCGTGCGACGGCGTTCTTGCGACGGCCGGTGCCGTAATACATTGCTTCACCTGCCATGATTAGTTCTCCTCAATCTTGATCTCGCGGGGCTTCTGAGCAGCATGCGGATGCTCGGCACCGGCGTACACCTTCAGCTTCATGCCCATGGCACGACCAAGCGTGTTCTTCGGGAGCATGCCCTTGACCGCGTGCTCGATGACGCGCTCAGGATGCTTTTCCATAGCCTCCTGGAAGGTTTCCTTCTTCAGTCCGCCCGGATGGCCGGAATGGCGATAGTATTCCTTGCTGGTGACCTTGGTGCCGGTGACGCGGATCTTGTCGGCGTTGATGATGATGACGAAGTCACCGGTGTCGACATGAGGCGTGTACTGCGGCTTGTTCTTGCCCTTGAGGATGGTGGCAGCCTTGGTGGCGACGCGGCCAAGAACCTGGTCGGTCGCATCGATAAGGACCCACTCGCGCTCAACCTCTTGCGGCTTTGCGTAATACGTCTTCACTATGTCCTCCAATAGGTGCGTTCATAATCAAAAGTGCCGCGTCCGAACCGCCCGGGTCCCACCCCGATGCCGATGGTCGAAGGCCTGGACTCCTTCTTGCATCGCGTCCTGTACGCAGCGTGTACGGGGCTTTTGAAAGCGAACTTCAGCATTGTATGAATTCGCTGCGCGAGCGTCAATGAAAAGCGCCGTGAATCGCATCGGGCCGCGATGCTTTCCCACATGAAATCCATGAGCCTTGAAGATCGATGGGCGGAGAAAGAGACGAAGCTCTTCTCGGTTTCTGGACGAACGCCTTCCTTGAAAAACCGCTCGAATATGCCGTTCCCCGTTCGATTCATACCGAATTTGTGTGTATATATGCATTATTACTGAATATTATTACATTTTTATTCATTTTTATTATTATTTAAACATAAAACTTTTATGCACTTGATCAAAAAATGATATGATCCATGTGTATGGAAGGCATCCCTGGAAGAGACGTTCGAGCGGCGCGATCGCAGAACCGACAGGCGATGGTCTTTCGCGGGGAGAGAACTCCCGGCTTGAGGCCGACCGCCTCTCGTCGATGCGACGCTGAAAAGAAGGAAGAAGGGCCATGGCTACGGCAGCGATCATAGGCGGAGCCGGATACGCAGGAGCGGAACTCATAAGGCTTCTCGATCGACATCCCTCGTTCGACCTGCGCGTCATCACATCAGACGCCGACGCAGGCATGCCTGTCGCCGACGTCTACCCCGCGCTTGAAGGCATCGTGCCCGACACCTTCTCTCCGCACGATGACCCTGCGGCCCTCGAATGCGATGCGGCCTTCCTCGCCGTCCCCCATACCGCGGGCATGAAGCATGCGCGCCGCCTCGTCGAATCGGGCGTCGCCGTGATCGACCTGTCTGCGGACTTCCGCCTGCCGCTTGAAACCTACGAAGCCGCCTATCGAACCGCGCACACCTGTCCCGATCTGCTCGCACAGGCGGCGTTCGGCCAGCCGGAACTCAACCGCGATGCGCTTGATGAGATGCACGACCGCCGTATCGCGGGATTTCCCGTCATCGTCGGGTGCGCAGGATGCTTCCCCACCGCCGTCGCGCTTGCGGCCGCCCCTGCCTTGCGCGCAGGGTTCATCGATCTTGCCTTCCCCGTAATCGCCGACTGCCTGTCGGGCGTGTCGGGCGCCGGCAGGAAACCGACCGCGCGCACAAGCTTCTGCACGGCGAGCGAAAGCATGGAGGCCTACGGGCTGCCGCGCCACCGTCACGAGCCCGAGATGGAGATGGAGCTTTCCCTGGCGCTGCCTCGCGATCCGGGCGACGACCGTCCGGGATGCCCGCCTTCCCGCGCGGACGCGCCGGGCCTTTCGGCGTCCGCGCCGAAAACGCCGCGGGTCATGTTCACGCCGCATCTCGTTCCCCTGTCGCGCGGCATGATCGCGACCGTGCACCTGCGCCTCGGCTCCCATGCCGACCCGACGCGATTCAGACGAGCCTACGAAGACGCCTACGCCTCAAGCCCGTTCGTCCGCGTGCTGAAGGAAGGCGCGTCGCCGAGGAGCTCCTCGGTCATGGGCACCAACGATGCCCGGATCGGGCTGTTCCCCGATCGGAAGGACGGCTGGGCGACGGCGGTCTGCGCCATCGACAACCTCGGCAAAGGCGCCGCCGGCCAGGCGGTTCAAGTCGCCAACATCGTATTCGGCTTCGACGAGAGCGAAGGACTGCTCGGATTGGCAAGGGCGCTATGAGTTTCACCACGGACTTCTACGATATCTCCGATCTGATGCTTGAGGCGCAGGTCGAAGCAGAGGGCGTCGCGTTCGAGCCGCTCGCGCGCGGCGGCGTGACGAGCGCGCGGGGATTTAGCGCGGCCGGCGTCGCCGGAGGCTTCCGCGAAAACGAACCCGAACGGCTCGACCTGGCGCTCATCAGGAGCGAAACGGTCGCGCGCTGCGCCGGCATGTTCACGCGCAACGAATTCTTCGCAGCACCCGTCGCCGTCTGCCGCGCGCATGCAGCGGCGGGAAGCGCCCGCGGCGTGATCGTCAATTCAGGTCGCGCCAACGCCGCGACCGGCACCGTCGGGCTCGGCAACGCCGAGGAGATGGCCCGCATGGGCGCCGAGGCCATCGGCTGCCTTCCCGAAGAGGTGCTCATCGCCTCGACCGGAGTCATCGGGCAGCAGCTGCGCATGGACAAGCTGAGCGATGCCGTCGACGAGGCCGGACGTAACGCATCCCCCGACGGAGGCCACGATGCGGCCTGCGCGATCATGACCACGGATACGCATCCGAAGGAATTGGCCGTGAGCTGGCAATCCAAAGACCCCTCCTTCGCCGGCACGACGTTCACCGTCGGCGGCATGGCGAAAGGGTCGGGCATGATCATGCCGAACATGGCCACGATGATCGCCGTGATCGCGACCGATGCGCCGCTGGACCAGACGGCCTGCCGGCAGGCGCTGCATCCGGCGGTCGATACGTCGTTCAACCGCGTGACCGTCGACGGGGATTCCTCCACCAACGACACCTGCCTGCTGCTCGCGAACGGTGCGGCCGTCGAAGGAACCGGCGCGGAATGGATCGAGCCGGGCAGCCGGGCCTATGCCGAGGCCGCCGCAGCGATCAAGCTCGTCTGCACCACCCTCGCGCGCGCGATGGCGGCCGACGGCGAAGGAGCCACGAAGCTCGTCACCATACACGTGAAGGGCGCTGAAAACGACGGGCAGGCCGAAGCCGCTGCACGTACCGTCGCGAATTCCGAGCTGGTCAAGACGGCTATCTTCGGACATGACGCCAACTGGGGCCGCGTCGCTGCCGCGATCGGACGCAGCGGCGCGCATATGGACCAAACGCGTATTTCAATCGACTTCCTAGGCATCCGCGTGTTCGATCGGGGGCTTCCAGCCCCCTTCGACGAGGAACGCATGCTCGGGCTCTTCGGAGACGACGAGATCCTCATTTCCGTCGACCTGGCGCTCGGCAATGGAGAGGCCACGATTTGGACCTGCGATTTAAGCCACGAATACATCACGATCAACGGTTCGTACCGCAGCTAACGGATCTAAGGGGGCACCATGCAATACGCTAAGGATATCGATCGCGCAGGCGGCGAAGAACGAGCGCACACGCTGATCCAGGGCCTGCCGTGGATCAAGAGCGCCACCGGCAAGACCATCGTCATCAAGTACGGCGGCGCCGCGATGGAGAATGCCGAGCTCATGACCAGCGTCATGACCGATATCCTGCTGCTGAAGCTCATCGGGGTCAATCCGGTCATCGTGCATGGAGGCGGCAAGGCCATCAACCGGATGCTCGCCGCTCTCGGCATAGAATCCGTCTTCGAAGGCGGTCTGCGCGTGACCGACGACGCCACGATGGATATCGTGCAGATGGTACTGAAAGGCCAGGTGAATTCCCAGCTCGTCAACGAGCTCAATCTGCATGGCAACATCGCCGTCGGCATGTGCGGAAACGATGCCGGAACGCTGAAAGCCATACCCATATCGCCCGAACTCGGCCGCGTGGGACGCATCGTCGAGGTCGATACGCGCCATGTCGAGGACCTGATCGAGGGAAACTACATTCCCATCATAGCGAGTCTCGCTGCGGCGGCCGATCCGCATGACGAGGGCGTGTTCAACATCAACGCCGACGTTGCAGCTGGAGAGATAGCCGCGGCCATCCACGCCCATAAGATCATCTTCCTCACCGACGTGGACGGCCTCTATGAAAACTATCCCGATCCGGGTTCCTTGATCGCAAGCATGACGCAGGAAGATGTCGAGGGCCTCATCGATTCCGGGAAACTCGCGAGCGGCATGATCCCGAAGATCCGAGCCTGCACGCACGCGCTTGGGGAAGGAATCCCGCGCGCGCATATCATCAACGGCACCATCCCCCATGCGCTTCTGCTCGAACTGTTGACCGACCAAGGCATCGGCACGATGATCGCCCGATCGGACAACGCGGACGACGCGAAACTGAAGCGCCACGCGCTCGCCGGCATCGCGACGCGCCTGATCGAAAACCTTCCCAAGGAATAGGAGCCTCTCATGAGCCTCTCTGAGCAGCAATCCCTCGAATCCGTCTACCTCATGCCGACATTCGCCCGCAAGCCGGTCGAGTTCGTCGGCGGATCGGGCATGACCCTGACCGACGACGAGGGAAAGACATACCTGGACTTCGTCGGCGGCATCGGCGTCATAAGCATCGGACACTGCAATCCCGTGCTGGCCGATGCGATAGCCGACCAGGCGCGCACGCTCATGCACGTGAGCAACTACTACTACATCGAAGGGCGCGGACAGCTCGCGCGCACGCTTTCCGACATGGCGAACGCAGGCTGCAAGTCCATAGGCGATGCTTCCATGAATGGCGCGGAATCCTCCATGACCGAGTCCAGAGCGTCATCAGAAAGCGCCTCCGCCGGAAATTGGCGCGTTTTCTTCTCCAATTCAGGAGCCGAGTCCAACGAATGCGCGATCAAGCTGGCGCGCCTGCATGCGAAGAGGGTCGGACTCGGCCCGCTCGTGGTCACGCTCGGCAACGGCTTCCACGGACGCACGCTCGCGACCCTCGCGGCCACGGCGCAGCCCGCCAAGCAGGAAGCCTTCCAGCCGCTGCCCGCAGGATTCATCGACACGCTCCTCAACGACGTCGGCGCGCTGCGAAAGCTTTTCGCCGCGCGTGAAGGCGATATCTGCGCCGTCATGCTCGAGCCCATCCAGGGAGAATCGGGCGTACACCCCTGCACGGCCGCATTCATGCAGGAGGTCCGTGCGCTCACGAGGGCTTCAGGCGCGCTCATGATCTGCGACGAGGTGCAATGCGGCATCTACCGCACGGGCCTACCGTTCGCGTTCCAGAATTTCGGCGTGGTCCCCGACATCATCACCATGGCGAAGGGGATCGGAGGCGGCATGCCCATGGGAGCCGTCGCTGCGCGCGGCGATCTGGGGCTCACCTTCGCCCCGGGCGACCACGGAACGACCTTCGGCGGAAGCTGCCTGGCCGTGGCCGCGGCGAACGCGACGCTCGACTACATCCGGACGCAGAACGTGGGCGAGAACGCCGAAAAGGTCGGTGCCTACCTGCGTGAGCGGCTGGAAACGCTTCCCCACGTCAACGAGGTGCGCGGCATGGGGCTCATGAATGCCGTCGAATTCGACGGCGCGATCGATGCCCCGAAGCTCGTGCTCGCGGCGCTCAAGGGCGAGCCGGGACTCGTACTGAACTGCACCGATTCGCATACGCTGCGCTTCCTTCCGCCCTTGACCTGCACGCACGAGAATGTCGATGCGCTCATCGACGGGCTGGCGAGGCTTCTGGAAAACCGTGCTTGAACAGGCGATGCCCCAAGGTGTTGAGGCGCGTGCGCCGCGATGGCAGCCTATGGACCGGTCAGGCATGGCAAGGGGCGGCGGCTCGCAAGAACCGCCGCCCCTCATCTCTTCCTTAAGCATGTTATGCCGGTTTCAGGCTTTGCACCCAGCTCCACGCTTTACGCCAGCGCGCCCAGCGGATCCCAAGGCGCGAGCACGATGGGCTCGGTCGACTCATAGGCCGTCCGGGCCTCGTCGGACAGGTACTTCTTGTCGACGACCACCTGGTAGACGTATTCGTCGAACCAGCTGTCGGCCAATGTGTCAAAGCCGTCCTTGCCGTGGTCCTTGCCCCAGCTGTTCTCGACCTTCCACAGCGACGGCGTGCCGTCGGCGTCCAGGTTCACGCCCTCGATCGTCATCGCGTGCGTCATGACCGACTCTCCGAAGTCCAGGCGGTCGGCCTTCGAGAAGCCGGCATCCACGTCGAAGCCGAACAGGCTATCCGCATCCACGGACGTCAGGTCCATGATACCGTCGGCCTGCAGGAACGACTGGTCGACGTCGCATCCGAACCACACCGGAAGCCCGTCCTTGAGCTGTTTGATGGCGGCTTCCTTCAGCGCGGCGGGCTCCAGATTGACGTAGCGGACGCCGCCCGCCTCGACCACGTTGCCCAAACGATCGACCGTATAGGTGCGCCCGTAGGGCTTATCCGCCGTCGGCGCGGAAATGACCGAGATGTAGTCGTCGAGGTTCATATCGACGGTCTCGGCGAAGAATTCCTGGGGCGTGAACGATCCGGCGAGCACGAGCTTGTCGTCTTTGTCGCGCAGACGGACGCTGAAACGCGCGGGGGGCTCGCCCAGGCAGATGGTCAGCATGTCCTGGATATGCGCGAGCATCTCTTCCTTTTGGGCGCGCAGGGCATCCGTATCCGCGCCTCCGTCGTGGCCGCGACGCAGAACTGAAGCGCATTTCCTCAGATAGCGCGTCAAATACGCATCCATCTCATGCGTGTTTTTCGAGCAGGCGGTCTCGGGCATGGCCTCTTTGGGCACCGCGCCGTACTTCTTGACGAGCGCGCGGAACATATCCCACTGCCCGCCGTCGCCGACAGGATCGGTCAGCAGGAAGGCCACCAGGCGGCCGTCGCGCGGCTCGTCGGCGGTATCGATGATGTTTTCCAGGAACCAGTTGCTCTTCTCGAGCTTGTCCCAGAACAGCGGGTAGGCCTGCGAGAACTCGAAGGTCTTCAGACCGTATTTCCCGATGACACGCGCGCGCATCGTGTTGAGCGATGCGAACATCCAGCATCGGCCCGAGCGCTGCTGGTCGGTGCGATCGCCCTGCTTGACCTCGATGTCGAAGGTCGTGGTGTTTCGGGCGACGGCCTCGGGCACGCGCGCGGCCGCACGGATGCCTTTGCTCGTAACGGCGTTCTTGGCGACGATATTCGCACGATCGACGGGAAACGCCTCTTTCGCGCGATCGATCAGTTCGAATGAAACAGCGGCATTCGGCATGAGCCGGCTCCTTTCTCGCAGCGCGCCGACGACGATGACGCGCCGGCGCTTCTCTTGACGCCCTGCACCATACCACGCGCGCAAGATTCCGCACCGCCGACGCCCGCCCGACGCCGCGCTGCCGGCGGCGACGGCGCGGCGCGCGATCGTGCGGCGAGGCATCGGGAGACGCGCGTGCGCAGCGGCCGCAAGAACCGTCAGGCCAGGTAGCCGAGCACCGTTTCCGTCGAGACCACACGGCTATCATAGCAGCGCGTGAAGTACTCGAGCCCCGCCTCCTGCGTGCCGATGAGGAACGTCGCGCAGGCATCCCCCGCGACGATCGTCTTGTACGTGCGGAAATACGCGCCTGCAAGCGTGTGCTGCACGCAGATGTTGGTATCCATGCCGAACACGATGAGCGTGTCCACGCCGAGCTCGCGCAGCGTCAGATCGAGATCGGTCTGGAAGAATCCGTCGTAGCGGCGCTTAGGCACGACGATGTCGGACGGCTGCAGGTCGAAATCCGCGAGCGGCTGGGCGGATTCGCTGCCTGCGACGCCGTGGTCGCCCCAGAGCTCGAGCTCCGCATCGAAGCGGGAATCATGCGCATCGTCGGAGAAGATGACAGGAACGCCCTTCGCGCGCGCCGCCTTCACGATGCGCACCGCATTCGCCGCCGCCGCTTCCGTGCCGGGCGTCGGCCCTTCGCACCCGCCGAGGATATCCACCACGACCACGGCGCAACGAGCCAGGTCGACCTTGTCGGACTGCTGCCATGGCGTCTCTTGCGCCACCGGTACGTATGCCATTGCTCTTTCTCCTTATCGAACTATTCGAACCATTCGGAAATCCAGGAACCGGCAGAGAAGCCGGAGCTGCCGGGCCGAACCCGCCGGAAGGCCGCCGATCGGTCGCCGTCCGGGCCTTTCCCTCAACCCGCACGACACCGCGCCGGCGCCGTCACGAGGCCGATCCCCCGAGCGGATGGCCGCTCACGGCCTGCCAGGCGTCTTCGACCGAAGACCCGAGATCGCATCCGAGCACGCGTGCGAACAGCCCGCTTCCGATGCCTTCGTCGGTGGCCGCCATACAATAGGCCGTTCCATCGGATATCCTGCATGTGACCAGGAATTTCTTACCCGAGCTCGCCTCTGCGACGGCGACGACGGAATCATCGTCGGGACGGATGGAATCGACGATCGCGAGCGGACACAGCCCCCGAAGCGCATCCGATGCCGTCCCGTATCCGGGGCTCGTCAGCACGAATGCGGCATTCAAGCCGGTCATCGGGACGCCGGAGGCGAGAGCGCCCTTCGGCGCGGGCGAGAAGCCGCGGCCATGGTCGTTCGCCGGCACGACGAGGCCGAAGTTCGCGCCGTCGCTGCGCGCCCACCCTGCAAGCGCATCGTCGTACGCATACCCCTGCGCATCGAGCAGCGCGGCGAAATCCGTTCCCGTCATGCGGGCGACGGCGGAAAGCGTGACGTGCCCCGATGCGTCCATGTCGGCGGCAGGATCCTCGGGAGACGGCGCGGATGCGGCATCGCCGCGGGATACGCCGGCCGATGCGTCGTCCGTCTTCCGCGGTTTGCCAGCCGCGTCAGGCGACGACGGCCTGCCCTCCTCTGCAGAATCGGGCTTGGACATGGAATCCGCCGGCGCCGGCAACCCCGAGAGCGCCGAGTCCGTGCCGGACGGACCGGGATCGCCTTCGCCCGCATCGTGGCGAGCCCCCAGCACCATGAACGCCACGGCCAGCATCAGCACGACCGCAGAGGCCGCGATGAGAACCGCGCGGCGGCGGCGATGGTCGGCAGGAAGCATGCGCGAGAGCATGGTCTGCCGCGCATGGGCGGGACGCTCGAACGTATGGCCGCAGTTGTAGCAGCCTCGAGCCCCCTCTTCCGCCTCGACCCCGCATTCGGGACATTTCATCGCGCATCAGCCCTTCTGCCGAACGTTCTCGTCCTGTGCCGAATATAGCATACGCGCCTGACGGCCACGGCCGACCCACGGCGGGCGCGCCCCATGCGCCACATAACGTCGACATACGCATAATGCCTGGTGAATTTCCTATCTGCACGTCGGCGCCCTCTGTCGTCCCGCACATCAGGCGAAATCTTTCGGCATTCCGACGATTCGTTCGACCGGGCAGCCCCGCCCCTCTATAATCGGCATGTCGCGCTCGCGCCCCCGGCGCCGGGCCGCACCGCGAGACGCGACCGAAAAGCCTTCGGGGCCGCCGCCCCTCGGGAAGAAGCCTCGGCGCCGGATGGCGCCCGGAAAGGGGAACGCACGCCATGCAGATCGGATTCGACAACGACCGCTATATCGATATCCAAGCGAAGCGCATCCGCGAACGCATCGGGGAATTCGGCGGCAAGCTCTACCTTGAATTCGGCGGCAAGCTTTTCGACGACTACCATGCCTCACGCGTGCTGCCCGGCTTCGAGCCCGACAGCAAGCTGCGCATGCTCAAGGCGCTCGTCGACGACGTGGAAATCATCCTCGCCATCAATGCGAACGACATCGAGCGCGACAAGGTGCGCGGCGATCTGGGCATCACCTACGACGAAGACCTGCTCCGTCTCGTGGACATCTTCCGCGACATGGGCTTTTTCGTGGGCAGCGTCTGCATCACGCGCTATACCGGCCAGCCGAACGCCGCCGCGTTCCGCGCACGCCTTTCGACGCTCGGCATCAAGTGCTACGTGCACGGACCCATCGCCGGCTACCCGCACGCCATCGACCATATCGTGAGCGACGAGGGATACGGCACGAACGACTACATCGAGACCCAGCGCCCGCTGGTCGTCGTCACCGCCCCCGGTCCCGGCAGCGGCAAGATGGCGACCTGCCTCTCCCAGCTCTACCACGAGTATCGTCGCGGCGTGAAGGCGGGATACGCCAAGTTCGAGACCTTCCCCGTCTGGAACCTCTCGCTCGACCATCCCGTGAACATCGCCTACGAGGCTGCGACGGTCGATCTGGGCGACGTCAACGCGATCGACCCCTTCCATCTGGAATCCTACGGGGTCTCGGCGGTCAACTACAATCGCGACATCGAGGTCTTCCCCGTGCTCAAGGCCGTCATGGAGAAGATCATGGGCACCTGCCCGTACAAATCGCCCACCGACATGGGCGTGAACACGATCGCCTCGGCCATCATCGACGACGATGCCGTGCGCTCCGCCTCTGAGAAGGAGATCGTGCGCCGCTACTTCAAGGCCGCGGCGGCCATGCGCCGCACCGGATCGGGCGAAGAGGAGACTGCGAAGCTCGACTTCCTCATGCGCAAGGCCGGCATCGACACGAACCTCTCCCCCGCCCACAGCGCCGCCCTGCTCAAGGCGGAGACGAGCAGCGGGCAGGCGGGCGCCATCGAGCTGCCCGACGGGCGCGTCGTGACCGGCAAGACCTCCGCGCTGCTCAACGCGCCGTCGTCGGTGCTGCTCAATGCCCTGAAAGCGCAGGCGGACATCGCCGATGACATCTACGTGATCAGCAACGACGCACTCAAGCCCATCTGCTACCTGCGCACCGAGCGCCTCGGCCACAAGAACCCGCATCTGCACCCGAACGAGACCCTCATCGCGCTTTCGGTGAGCTCGCTCACCAATCCCCTGGCCGCCACCTGCATCGAAGCGGCGGAGGGCCTGCGCGGGTGCGACGCATACTTCTCGTCCATCATCACCGACGAGGACGAACGCCTCTACCGCTCGCTCGGCATCAACGTCTGCTGCGAGCCTCGCTACGAGACCAAGCGCTCCGACTTGGATTAGAGCCGAAAGGCGCGCGATACCCGGGAGGCCTCCGGAATCGTCCGGAGGCCTCCTGCGTCATTGCGCGGATCAGGCGCGAAGCCTTCGCGCATAAGGCGCGCCTTGTGCGCCTTATTCGTGACGGCTGATGAACTCCTCGACGGCGGCCATGTATTCCTTGCCGTGCGTCGCGTTGCCGACATGCGCCGCGCCCTGGATGAGCGTCCATTCGCAGTTCGGAATGAGGTCGTAGCCTTCCTTGACGACCAACGGCGACGCCTCGTCGTTGGTGCCGGACAGCATCATGGTCGGCACCTTGATGTTCTTGACGTCTTCGCGGATATCGAAATCGCGCATCTTGCCGGTGACGACGAATTCGCTCGCGCCCTGCATGACCATGTAGCATTCGCCGACGTTCTCTTCGCTGAATGCCTCTTGGACGTAATCGGGCCAGGGTTCGACGCCGACGACATGGCGTCGGTAGTACTCCATGTACGCGGCCTTCGCGGCAGGCGTGTCGTAATCGCCCGTGCGCTCGGCTTCGGCAATGGCTTCCTGCATGTCCTTCGGCATATATTCGATCAGGCGATTCGCTTCGGAAAGCCAGGTTGCGATATTGACCGGCGACCCATTGATGACCATGGAGCGAATTCCTGCATCGTCCTTGCAGGCGCACATCATCGCGAGCATGCCGCCCCAGGAATTGCCGAACAGGTGGAAATCGTCGAGCCCGAGCGCATCGCGCATCGTATAGAACTCGTCGATCCACAGATCGTAGCCGTAGAAGTCGTCGTCTTGGTGCGGGATGTTCGACTTGCCGCACCCGATCTGGTCGTAGAAGATGATCTGACGGCCGTAGAGGTCGGCCATGTCGCGGTAGTTCAGCAGATAGAGATGCGTATCGCCCGGACCTCCGTGGAGGATGAGCAGAGGCTTCTTCCCCGGCCGGCATTCGCCGTAGATCTCGTAGTACGTCTTGAAGCCCCGATAATCGACGTAACCGCTGCGCATTTCCGCCATGGCGCGCTCCTTCGACATGCGGCCGCGCGGTGCCGGGAATTCCCCCGAAACCGCCTCGTCCGCGGCTGATGAGAATCGCCCTTGATTATACGGCGCCGTACAGCCTACTCGGATGCACGCACGTTTTCGATGACCTTCTCGAGCAGTTTATGCAGCTGAACGGCGTCTTCGGTATCCAAACCGACGCATCGGCCCATCTCGGGCGGCACGTTCATGGCCGTGGCGCGCAGATCCCGGCCTTCCTGCGTGATGGTCACGACCACCTTGCGCTCGTCCTTATCGGAACGTTCGCGCTCTATCAGGCCCTTGGCCTCCATCTTCTTGAGCAGCGGCGTCAACGTGCCCGAATCGAGGAAGAGCCGCTCGCCGAGCTCCTTCACCGTGATCGTTTCCTCTTCCCACATCACCATCATGGCGATGTACTGGGTATACGTCAGGTCGAGGTCCTTGAGCATGGGCGTGTAGCGGCGCACGACCTCTTTCGAGGCGGCGTACAGGGGAAAGCACAGCTGATTGCTCAAAAGCAGGGGGTCGAAACGACGATCGGTTTTGGAATCGCAGGTCATGACGGGCCTTTCTCGTAGGTGCCCACATACGCGGAAGGCGAGCCTTCCCGGCCGAGGCCGTTCGGATCCGCTTCGCATATGGTCCCGGCGCCGGGATGCGGAAAACGGGTTAGAGAATCGCGGCGACGGCGGATGCGACGTCGTCCATCTTGGCGGTGGGCTCGAAGCGAGCGACAACCTCTCCTTTGCGGTTGATCAGGAACTTCGTGAAATTCCACTTGATGTAGGCCTTGTCGCCGAATTCCTTGTCGACCGACTTGGAGACCCTGTTCATCACGACCGCCTTCAGGCCGTTGAATCCCTCGAACGGCTTCTCGGCGGCGAGGGCGACAAAGAGCGGATTGGCGTTCTCGCCATTGACCTCGGTTTTCTTGAACTGCGGGAATTCGGTGCCGAATTTCATCGTGCAGAACCGATGGATCTCGTCGTCGGATTCGGGCGCCTGGTTGGCGAACTGGTTGCAGGGGAAATCGAGTATTTCGAACCCTTTGTCGCGATACTTCGCATAGAGGGCCTCGAGATCTTTGTACTGAGGGGTGAAGCCGCAGCCCGTGGCCGTGTTCACGATGAGCAGGACCTTGCCCTCGTAATCCTTCAGGGAGACCTCTGATCCGTCTTGGGCGGTGACCGTGTGATCGTAGCAGCTCATCGTGGCTCCTTCTTTCATATGCGCCGAGCGATATTTGAATTTGAAACGATTCAATTGTATGCAATTATTCTAAAGCGTCAAGCGGTTCTTGGAAATTATTCTCGCGCACCCGCACTCGTCGTCCACCCTTCGCCGGGCATCGGCGCATCGGAAACGGGAGCGTTCATGACCTGTGTATAATCGGGAGCATCCGGGGCGTCCGGATGCAGATCGCCGCCGAATGCGCTGCAGGGTCGCGCTGCACGCGCGAGCCCGAGGCATCGCCGCACCGTGCGCAACCCGCTTCGCCATCGCATCGTCTGAAGGAGAGCCCCATGGCAGACGCAACGAACCAGGGAACGCCTTTCGATCAAGGCCAGAACGTCCCTCCGGCACCTGACGCGGTTCCCTATCCTCCTGCCGGAGCCTATGCGGCCCCTCAGCCGCAGCAGCCCTATGGGGCGGCCCCCGCCGATCCGGCATCCGCCGGATACCATGCCGCAGGCCCGGCATCGCCTTACGCGCAGGCGTACCAGCAGCCCTATGGGCAAGGCTTCAATCAGCAGCCCTGCAGCCAGGGTTTCGGTCCGCAGCCGTACGGCCAGCCGGCCCCGCCGAGCGCCGGCCCTGCCCAGGAAACCGGCACCGGGCTGTTCGTCCTCAGCATCGTCGGTTTGATCCTTTCGCTCATCGCCCTCAGCATCCCGGGGCTCATCTGCGACATCGTCGCGCTCGCGAAGGCCTCGGCAGCGGAAAGGGCCGGACGCGCCACATCCAAGACGAAGCCCACCAAGATCATCGGCATCATCGGCATCGTCGTCGGCTCTGTCGTCACCGTTTTCGCGCTCGTCATGGCGCTTATCTTCGGCGCGCTCGGGGCGGCCCTCATCTCGGCCGAGCAGAGCGGCGCGCTCGACGATGCGCTCGATGAGATAACGAGCGACCTCGACGCGGATCTGAACGGCGGCGTATACGGCTCCCATTCGCCCATCCCCGCCAACGTCGATCTTCAGTGGATCGGCGGAGACGGCGTCGGATACCTCGACATCCCCGAATCCTGGATGCCCTTCCAAGACGTCACCCTGGATGAAGAGGCGGCGAGCGGCGTCATCGCCTACTGCGATCCCGACACCTCCTACGTCTCCCCTCGGTACGGCGGCGTCGAATACTCGACCATCGTGAGCATGTCCGGTTTCTACTCGAGCAAAGAGGATATGGCCGCGCAAGTCGTGTCGTACAACGAAACCCAGGGCATGTATACCGGCGTCAAGCAGAGCGCGACGGTCGTCGGCGGACGTGACGCCATCATGGTCGCGTCCTCGTATATCGGAGACGATCCCGCTGACGACAAAGCCTATCGCGAGTACTTCATCGACTATGCCCGGGGCGAATGCACCTATATCTGCTTCGAGGCGTCGCCCGACGATATCGACGAAGTGTCGAGCTACGTGCAGACCTACGTTCCCTCCAAGCCCGCGAATGCGTAAGACCGCCGCATGACCGTCTATCTGACCGGGGACACCCACGGGCATTTCGAGCGCGTCGCGCGCTTCTGCGAAGCCTACGGGCTCACGTCCGACGATGTCGTGATCATCCTCGGCGATGCCGGCGTCAACTATTTCGGCGAAGGCTCGGCCCGCGACCGTGCGTCGCGCGCGCTGCTCGGCGGACTCGCCCCGACGTTCTTCTGCATCCACGGCAACCATGAGATGCGCCCGCAAAGCCTTTCCTGCTATCGCGAGGCTTCATGGCGCGGCGGCACGGTGTTCGTCGAAGACGCCTGGCCGAACCTCCTCTTCGCGAAAGACGGCGAACTGTTCGATTTCGACGGCGTGCGCGCCTTCGTCGTCGGCGGCGCCTACAGCATCGACAAGCGCACGCGTCTGAAGGCGGGTCTGCGCTGGTTTTCCGACGAACAGCCCGACGAAGCCACGAAGCGCCTGGTCGAGGAGCGGCTTGAAGAGATCGGATGGGATGTGGACGTGATGATCACCCATACCTGCCCGTTCCATCTGGAGCCGCGCGAGGTCTTCGTCGCCGGCGTAGATCAGTCGATGGTGGACACGTCGACCGAAAAATGGCTCGACGATATCGAGCGCCGCCTTTCCTATCGACAGTGGTACTGCGGGCATTTCCATACATCGAAGCAGGTCGGATCGTTTCGCATCATGTTCGAGGACTGGGATGTCCTCTGGCCGCACGGCGGCATCTCGTTCGATCCGGCACGCTACGGGGCCGCGACCGAACCGGACCGCCGCACGCCCGCCCAGCTGGCACGCGACCTGGATATGGACGTCGATGTCGTGCGCGAGGCGCTGGCCGAGGCCGACGGGCTGCACAAGGACGCCCGGGGCGCCGAGGTCTGCCGGGAAACGCGCGTCGGCACGTTCATCGGACGTCGTTTCTGGGAAAGGGCCCATCCTGAAGACTTCCCCTACGGGCAGTGCGAGTCCTGCCGCCGCTGGTTCATGAAACGCAGGCTCCGCATCGCCGATATCGAAGGCACGCCCGAGGAAGACCAGCCCCTCGTCTGCCCCGACTGCCACTTCGGCATCGGGAGGCATGCGAACTAGCGGCCCGCTACCCTCCGGCGACGGAATCGTCCCGGTCGCCGAGCCCTTCGCCGACCGCGTCCGCTGCGGGCGCATCGGCCGCTGCGGTATCGGAATCCCCCTGCCCATGCGCGCGTTCGAACGTCGACACGAGCGATCGCGCCACGGAGAAGATCACGTCGCTGCCTGAGAATTCCGCCAATACCGAGACCAGCGCATGCGCCGGCAGGATCAGGTTCGCATCGAGCAGCGCGATGGCTGCGCCCACGATGCGGGATACCGCCTCCTGCGGCGGAATGTCGCGCAAGCCCGCACGCCGCAGGAGGGCGTCGCGCTCGCGTTCGGGGAAAACCTCTTCGCGGCCCATCTCACCCATGAGCTCGCGCATCTCTTCGCGCGCAGCGCCCGCGACCGGCCCTTGGGATCCTACGGTCTGATACAGCGCCAACGCGTGGTCGAGCTTGCCGTTCTGCCAGAGCGCGAATGCGAGACGGTACTTCACGACCTGACGCTCCTCGGCGCTCACGCACACGGCGATCGCCTTGCGCAGAATCTCCTCGGACCTCTGGAAATCCCCCGCCTCGACGACGGCGTTGACGAGCTCGAGATACGACCGGACCGTAGAGGGCGACATGCTGACCAGCGCTTCCGCTCGCCCGATCGACCCCTCGGCATCGCCCATCGACCGATAGATCCGCGAGAGGTGCAGCGTGGCATCGTACACGGAATCGGGCACGTTGACGAAGCGTTCGCCGTCGTTCGACGTCATCAGCCCGACGATCTCGCGCCCGGCAAGATCCTGGCAGTACAGAGGCGTGCGTCCGTCTTCGAGATTGACCGGTGCCTGGTCGAGGATCTCTTCGAGAAGCGCGCTCGCCACGAGCGGGGAATCCTCCGCATCCTGCACGGCTTCCCAGACGCGCGCCTTCGCCAGCCGCTCCTCATCGGTTTCGAGGAATATATCCAAGTCGCAGACCTTGTCGGCATGCAGGAGGTTTTTTGCCTCTTCGGGAATGGGGCGATCGTCGACGGCTATGTCGACGCGACGGGCGCCGAGATCGACGTCGACGGGATCGACGAGGCGCAGCGCTCCGGACGCATCGAAGGAGACATGGCATTCGACCGGGCGCACGAGGTTGATGAGACTCGGAGCGTCCCAGGTCAGCTCTTCGGATGCGATCTCGTCGAGGCGAGGCCCCGTCGTGCAGACCGGCATGAACGACAGGCGGTCGAACGACATCGAGAGCTCGACCTCGTCGGTTTCACGCGCCGCGGGCCCGCTCGCGTTCACCACCGCTTTCATGATGCCGACGCTCGATGTGAAGGCGCAGGCGGCGAGCAGCGCCGAGAGACGGACCGCATAGGCCGATCGAGCCCAGTTTCGGTTCTCGGACACGTCGGTCCAGGTTCCGCGCGCGCCATCACCCCGTGCGCCGGATGCACCATGAGATGACCGCACGAACCAGCGGTCGGGAAACGCCTCGGCATCGGGAAGCGAGCACCGTATGGCGAAGATGCCGGAGGCGGCATCGCAGTCGAATGAATATCCCATGCGAAACGGCAGCGCCAGCCTCTCGACGGCGCTCGCGAACCGCATGCGCACGTCCCATTCCCCGCCCTTCGCGCAGGAATGCCCGTACAGCTCGGAAAGCCCGTAGCCCTCATCGCCCTTGCGGGCGACCTCGAGGATGCTCTGGCAGATGCTGCGGATGCAGCGCCAGTCTTCGATGCAGCACGCGCCCTCGTCGAAAAGCGATGCCATGCCCGCCCCGTCGATCGCGCGCGCCGCGAGCCCGATGAGGCGCAGGCGGTTCAGCGCCCCTTCGACCGCCAGGACGGTCGCCATCTCCTGATCATCCAGCTCGTCATAGACATGGATCCAGGAAAGCCCGGTGAGCCAGATGAGCCCGAGACGAAGATCGTGCCGAGCGGCGATGGACCTGATGCGCCGAGCGCCGGCGGCGAGAAGCGCCTCGGAGGCGTAGCGTTCGAAACCGCTGACCGAAGCGGAATCGTAGGGACGCAGCGCGAAGGCGTCAAGCACGTCGGGCAGGGGCAGCGCCGGCGGCAGGGCATCCTCGAGGATGCCGGCGATCGTGGCCGCATCGCTCGCCTGGGACGCGCGTTCGCGCGGAAGATGCACATATGCGAGGAACGACACGCCCAGAAACGTGCGTACGTCATAGAACCCTTGGTCGTAGGGACCGATTTCCATATAGGAATCCCGGAAGCGCAGCAGCGTGCCCGTGGCGCCGGCGCTCACTTCGTAGCCGCCGACCGGCAGCATGTCGGACCCGGCCGTCGAGCGGATGAGCACGCTGCCGTCGCCGCGGCCGACGGGTCCGGACAGCACCAGATCGGGCGTGCGCGCAGGCCGCGCAGCCAGGGGCTCGTCGCACGCGTAGGCGCAGTTGCCCGCGTCGAGCCAGGCCAGAAGCATGCCTTCGCGCTTGCCCGTCATCTCCATCAGATAGCCCCATCCCCCTTCGGGCTGGCGGCATCCATTCCAGACGACGGCATAGGACTTCGCCGGATCCTGACCGGGAACCGGCAGGATGCTCTGGTATTTTCCCAGCACGGATAGCTTGATCGCGCGTTTGGGCATGAAGGCACCTTTTCTATGCGTCTTGGAATGCACGGATTCCCATTGTGGCAGAAATCAACCGACGATGGAAACCGGCGGGCCGCGGCCGTCCTCGCCCCGCTGCACGGCTATACTGGTTCACCACCTGCACGGAGTCGCCGCGCGGCTCAGGGGACGGCGAAGCCGGCCGCAGGGAAGGCGGCTCACGCCGAGCCCGCGCGCGCCGACACGGCAGGCAGCGCCGACGTCTAGAATCGAGAAGACCTATGCCCATCACCGATTTCCTCACGAAGAACGCCGCCTTCTATCCGGACGACGTCGCGCTCGTCGAGGTGAATCCCCGGATTCGCGAGGGACGCGGAACGTCGTGGCTGGAATACGACCTGGTCGAAACCAGCCCGGCCAAGCGATATCGTCGTGAAATGACCTGGCGCGTCTTCAACGAGCATGCGAACCGCTTCTCGCATCTGCTCCTCGATGCCGGCGTCACGCGCGACAGCAAGGTGGCCATCCTGCTCATGAACAGCCTGGAGTGGCTTCCCGTCTACATGGGGACGCTCAAGAGCGGCGCCATCGCGGTTCCGCTCAACTACCGCTATGCCGCGGACGAGATCAAGTACTGCCTGGAGCTCGCCGAGGTGGACACGCTTGTGTTCGGCGAGGAATTCATCGGGCGCATCGAAGACATCGTCGACGATATCCCGCAGGTCAAGCGTCTCTATTACGTCGGCGAGCGCTGCCCTGGCTTCGCCGAGAGCTACGATGCGCGCATCGGCCACTTCACGCCCGAGGAGCCGCGCGTGCGCATAGAGGACGCCGATCTGGGCGCGATCTATTTCTCGAGCGGCACGACGGGCTTCCCGAAGGCCATCCTCCATCGGCATGCGAGCCTCATGCGCGCCGCCGTCACCGAGCAGAAGCACCATGGCCAGACCCATGACGACAATTTCCTCTGCATCCCGCCGCTCTATCACGTCGGCGCCAAGATGCATTGGATGGGAGGGCTGGTCAAAGGAGCGAAAGCCGTCATTCTGCGCGGCGTGCGCCCCGATTGGATCCTGCGGACCGTGTCCGAGGAGCAGTGCACGATCGTCTGGCTGCTGGTGCCGTGGGCGCAGGACATCCTGGACGCGATCGATGCCGGCGAGGTCGACCTCGACGATTACCGCCTCGACCAGTGGCGCCTCATGCATATCGGCGCGCAGCCCGTTCCGCCGAGCCTCATCAGGCGCTGGAAGTCGGTCTTCCCCCGTCATCAGTACGACACCAACTACGGCCTGTCCGAAGGCATCGGACCCGGCAGCGTGCACCTCGGCGTCGAGAACATCGACCACGTGGGCGCGATCGGCAAGGCCGGATACGGCTGGCAGGCGGAAGTGCGCGCGGACGACGGCAGCGTCGTCGAAGCCGGATCGGGCGACGTGGGCGAGCTCTGCCTCAAAGGAGACGGCGTGATGGTCTGCTACTACAACGATCCGCAGGCGACCGCGGAAGCGCTGCGCGACGGCTGGCTCTACACCGGAGACATGGCCGAGGTGGACGCCGACGGGTTCATCTGGCTCGTCGACCGTCGCAAAGACGTCATCATCACCGGCGGCGAGAACATCTATCCGGTGCAGATCGAGAACTACCTGCGCACCAACGACGCCGTCAAGGACGTCGCGGTCATCGGCCTGCCCGACCCGCGCCTCGGGGAAATCGCCGCCGCCGTGGTCGAGGTCAGGCCCGGCCATGCGCTTTCCGAGGACGACCTGGCGGAGTTCTGCGCCGCGCTGCCGCGCTACAAGCGTCCGCGCCGCTACATCTTCGCCGACGTGCCGCGCAACCCCACCGGCAAGATAGAGAAGCCGCTGCTCCGCAAGACCTACGGCGGCTCCGATCGTCTGGTTGAGCTCGAGAACAACGAATAGGAAGGCAGATTCCATGGTCTCTCGCGTCTACGTGGAGAAGAAACCCGGGTTCGATGTCGAGGCGCGCCGGCTCGCACGCGAGCTGCGCGACATCCTCGGCATCGCACGCCTCGAATCCGTGAGGCTCGTCAACCGCTACGATGTGGAGGGCATCGACGAGGACCTGTTCGCACGCTGCGTGCCGACGGTCTTCAGCGAGCCCCCCTCCGACGACGTCGCCTTCGATCTGCCCGCCCGGGAAGGCGAGACGGTCTTCGCGGTCGAGCCGCTGCCGGGCCAGTTCGATCAGCGCTCCGATTCCGCAAGCGAATGCATCCAGCTCATCAGCCAAGGCGCGCGTCCCGACGTGCATGCCGCCAAGGTGCTGCTGCTCTCGGGCGCGCTTACGGATGAGGACATCGCCGCCATCAAGCGTTACGCCATCAATCCCGTCGAGGCGCGCGAGGCCTCGCTCGATGAGGTCGCCACGCTGAAGGCGGCCTACCCCGAGCCCGCGCCCGTGGAGGTCGTCGAGGGTTTCACCGCGTATTCCGACGAGGAGCTTTCCGCGTTCATCGCCGGGCGAGGCCTTGCGATGGATGCGGCCGACATCGCGTTCTGCCGCGCGTACTTCCGCGACGAGGAGCGCCGCGATCCCACGATCGCCGAGATCCGCATGATAGACACCTACTGGTCCGACCATTGCCGCCACACCACGTTCTCCACGATGCTCGACGAGGTCGCGATCGACGATGCCGCCGTGCAGAAAGCCTTCGATACGTACCTGGCCCTGCGCGCCGAACTCGGCCGCGAGGAGAAACCCCTGTGCCTGATGGACATCGGCACGATCGGCGCCCGGCACCTGAAACGCACTGGACAGCTGACGGGCCTCGACGAGTCCGAGGAGATCAACGCCTGCACTGTGCGCGTCACCGTGGACGTGGACGGCGTCGACGAGGACTGGCTGTTCCTCTTCAAGAACGAAACGCACAACCATCCCACCGAGGTCGAGCCGTTCGGCGGCGCGGCGACCTGCATCGGCGGCTGCATCCGCGACCCCTTGTCGGGACGTTCGTACGTCTACCAGGCCATGCGCGTGACCGGAGCGGCGAATCCGCTGGCCCCCGTGTCCGAGACGCTGCCGGGCAAGCTGCCCCAGCGCACGATCGTCACTGCGGCGGCGGCAGGCTATTCGTCCTACGGAAACCAGATCGGCCTCGCAACGGGCCAGGTCAACGAGCTCTATCATCCGGGATATGCCGCCAAGCGCATGGAAATCGGCGCCGTCGTGGGAGCCACCCCGGCCGACCACGTGCGCCGCGAGACCCCGCTTCCGGGAGATGCGATCATCCTGCTCGGAGGACGCACCGGCCGCGACGGCATCGGCGGCGCGACGGGCTCTTCCAAGGCGCACACCGAGGAAAGCATCGAGACCTGCGGCGCCGAAGTGCAGAAAGGCAACGCGCCCGTCGAGCGCAAGATCCAGCGCCTCTTCCGCCGCGGCGACGCCTGCCGCCTGATCAAGCGCTGCAACGACTTCGGCGCGGGCGGCGTTTCGGTCGCCGTGGGAGAGCTCGCGGACGGGCTGGACATCGATCTGGACCGCATTCCGAAGAAGTACGACGGCCTCGACGGCACCGAGCTTGCCATCTCCGAAAGCCAGGAGCGCATGGCCTGCGCCGTCGCGCCGGAAGACGTGGACGAGTTCTTGGGCTATGCGGCCGAGGAGAATCTCGAGGCCACGGTCATCGCCACCGTCACCGAAACGCCACGCGTCCGCATGACCTGGCGCGGAGATGTCATCGTCGACGTGAGCCGCGCATTTTTGAATTCCAACGGCGTTCCCAAGCACGCACGCGTCCACGTGAGCGCGCAGGGTTCCTATGCCCCCGCATGGCCGGGCGCCACCTTCGCCGAACGCATGGAATCGGTCGTGCGCGATTTGAACGTCTGCTCGAACAAGGGGCTTTCCGAACGATTCGACTCCACGATCGGCGCAGCCACGGTGCTCATGCCCTTCGGCGGCATCCGTCAGCTCACACCCGCGAACGCCATGGTCGCGAAGCTGCCCGTCGACGGAGAGACGACCACCTGCTCGGGCATGGCCTGGGGCTACAACCCCTATCTATCCGAAGCGAACCAGTTCGCGGGCGCGTATCTGGCCGTCGTCGAAAGCGTGAGCAAGCTCGTCTCGGCCGGCTTCTCGCGCGCACGCACGTACCTGACCTTCCAGGAATACTTCGGCAGCCTGCGCGACGTGCCGGAGCGCTGGGGCAAGCCCGTCGCTTCGCTTCTGGGCGCGCTTATGGCCCAGATCGATCTGGGCGTCGGCTCCATCGGCGGCAAGGACTCCATGTCCGGCAGCTTCGAGGCGCTCGACGTCCCACCGACGCTCGTGAGCTTCGCCACCGCATGCGGGAAGATCGGCACGGTCACGTCGCCTGAATTCAAGGGCGCAGGGCACCGCGTCGTGCGCATCGCGCCCGCATACCGTGCAGACGGCCTGACGCCCGAGACGGACAGCCTGATCGCCGTCCTCGACGCCGTCGAAGCCCTGATCGCGAACGGCGGCGCGCTCGCCGTCGGCACGGCGGGATACGGATGCGGCGCGGAAGCCCTCTTCAAGATGACGCTCGGCAACGCGATCGGCCTCGAGGCCACAGAGGGATTCGATGCGGGCAGCCTGTTCGTTCCCGCGTACGGCACCTTCTACGTCGAGCTCGCCGAAGGCACCGATGCGCCCGAGAACGGAGGGTTCATGGTCGCCGAGGTCGGCACGACGACCGCAGCGTACGAGATCGCCACGAACGAAGGCGTCGTCGATCTCGCCGATCTGCAGGAAGCCTGGGAACGTCCGCTGGAGAGCGTCTTTCCCTACCGCGGCGCAGGAGACGCGGTCGAGGCCGTGAGCTTCCGGCCTGCAGCGCCCCGTGCACGCACGACGGCCGGCACGGTCGCGAAGCCGCGCGTCATCATCCCCGTGTTTCCCGGCAACAACTGCGAGTTCGATACCGCTCGCGCATTCGAGCGCGCCGGAGCCGAGGCGCACACGCTCATCATCAACAACCTTACGCCCGAACGCGTCGCCGAAAGCACGCGCGCGCTCGTCGAGGAGATTTCCAAAAGCCAGATCGTCATGATCCCCGGCGGATTCTCAGGCGGCGATGAGCCTGACGGATCGGCGAAATTCATCACCGCGTTCTTCCGCGCGCCGGAAGTGACCGAAGCGGTGCAAGACCTGCTGCAGAGGCGCGACGGCCTGATGCTCGGCATCTGCAACGGCTTCCAGGCCCTCGTGAAACTCGGGCTCGTGCCCTTCGGCGACATCCGCGCCATGGACGCCGCATGCCCGACCCTCACGTTCAACGAGATCGGCCGCCACCAGTCGCGCATCGCGCGCACCCGCATCGCATCGACCTTGAGCCCCTGGCTTTCCCGATGCCAGGTGGGCGACGTGCACACGGTGGCCGTCAGCCACGGCGAGGGGCGCTTCACGGCGCCCGCGCACGTGATCGAACGCCTTGTCGCAGCGGGACAGGTCGCGACGCAGTACGTCGGCCTCGACGGTATGCCTTCCATGGATCTGGACACGAACCCTAACGGCTCGCTCATGGCGATCGAGGGGATCACGAGTCCCGACGGACGCGTGTTCGGCAAGATGGGCCATTCGGAGCGGTTCGGCACAGGCACGTACCTGAACATTCCCGACCGTACCTTCCAGCCTGTCATCGAGGGAGGCGTGCGCTACTTCACCGACTAGATCCGGGCGATGCCGCATCGCGCTTTCTCGCGATGCGCTCCAGAGCCCGTCGACCGATCGAATGCGGCCCTGATGCTCGGCAGATCGAGCGTCGGGGCCGCGCCCTTTCGAAGCATGACGTTTCATTTTTCCTGTTCCGCCCCTCGCGATGCCTGGTGCGATTTCCATACCGAGCGATCGGTCGATTCCAACGGCCCATACACTTCCTAGCAATCATTCATCAGGCGAAACGTAGAACCTAGCAATTATGTATAGCCCGTGTGTTCACAGAACCTTCATACATTGCTATAATCGTCGCGATGCGATGCAGGTAAGCAGGAATCAAGGGGAGAGGATTCATTATGTTTCGCACGCAAAGGGGGAAGAAGACGGCCATCGTCGTCTCCGTCGCCGCAGCTCTGTGCCTCGTCGTCGGCATCGTAGGATGCACGCCCAAAGACGATGCGCCCGAGGCGACAGAACCCGCCGCCACCGGCGGCACCACGATGGAGCGGCCGGTCGCCGCTGCGCCTACGACCGTTCCCGAAGCCGACGAGTTCGGCATCATCGAATCCGAGTCCTGGGCCGACCAGTATCCCAATCAGTACAACACGTTCGTCGGCAACGAAGCGAACAAATGGCCCGAAGGCAAGCACAACTACGACGATAACGAGCACTATCCCGAAATCGTCACGCTTGGCAAGGGCTACGGCTACGCCAACTTCTACACCGAGCCCGGCGGCCATACGTATTCCCTGTACACCGTCGCCAACAACGGCCGCGTGAGCGTGGATAAGACGAAGGCCCAGTGCCTCGCCTGCAAGACGCCGCTCATCCACGCCGAGGTGCAGAAGATGGGCGATTCGGCCTGGACGCGTCCGATGTATGACGTGCTGGACACCTACACCGAAGGCATTTCCTGCGCGAACTGCCACGTGAACGACGATCCGACGCAGTTCAACGCCATGCGCGCCGACTGGGTCCGCGCGATGGGGCCGGACTACACGGACAAGAACAAGCGCAGCGCCGTGTGCGGCCAGTGCCACTGCGACTACTCCATGGACGCGAAGACCGGAACCCCGACGAGTCCGTATGACGGCGGCCTTGCGACCATGACGCCCGATCAGGCGCTCAAATGGTACGACGACAACGGATACGTCGACTGGACGTACGAATCCACCGGGGCGAAGATGATCGCCGTGCGTCACTCCGAATACGAGTACAACTTCGGCGGAAGCCAGAGCCCGATGGTCAAGATGGGTTACGAATGCGCCGACTGCCACATGCCTATCCAGACCGCCGACGACGGCACTGCCTACACGAGCCACTACTGGCAGAGCCCCCTCGACAACGAGGAGATGCTCGCCAAGTGCAACACCTGCCATAAGGATCTGAAGAGCGAGATCAAGGGCATTCAGGACGATATCGACGGCCGTACGCACCAGATCGGCATGCGCTGCGCCAACTTCATCAAGAACTTCGAGGCCGCCATCGACGAAGGAAGCCTCAGCGACGACGACGTTGCCCGCCTGCAGCAGATTCAGCGCGAAGCGGCGTTTTACTGGAACTCCGCGGCTGCCGAGAACAGCGAAGGCGCGCATAATCCCGAGCTGTTCACCAGCGTGCTCGACAGCGCCGACAAGCTCCTCGACGAGGGCGACCAGATTTTGGGCGTTGCCTCGAGCGCCGATAAATTCGTGAGCGAGTACAACCCGGACAACCCCAAGGATGCGGCAAACTATCCGTTCCCGGCATTCGAAGGCGTCTACGTGTACTACAACGCCGAGCAGGCGGCGAAGTAACGTAAACCGAGATCCGATTCTCGACGATGCGGGAAGGGGGCTTCGGCCCCCTTCCCTTTCAATGCGCTCGATGGACGCAATGCACCCGCTGAACGCGGAGGGGCATCCGATGCGAGGCGAACCGCGGCCTGTCGGCGTGCGTTAGACGAAGCGAACGAAGATCGCTCGCTAGAATGGATCCCGAAGGAACTCATCCGTAAAGAGCTTCCTTCCTTACCGGCCCTGGCGCCCGATGCCCATCGGATGCCAGGGCTTTCTTCGCCGGAACGCTTCGGAGAAGCTTATGCGGGAACGTAGCGGCGGATGCCTTCGGAATCGAAGTCGAAGCGCACAAGGCCTTCGCCGACCAAATGGTCGAGGACGGCGAACCCCTCGGCTGCCACGCAGACCTGAATGCTGAACGGCACGCGCGCCCAATCGAGCGATCCGACGCTCCATACCATATCGAAGATGATGCTGCGCGCCGTTGATCCGGGGTGGCTCCGCACGACCTCGAGGGCGTTTTCCGCACGCTGCATATGATGGTCGATCAAAAACCGGATGCGCTCGTCGATGCCCTGCGGGTCGGCATCCTGGAAACGCCCTTCGCTCCCCTTCGGCAGACCGAGCGCCTCGAGAGGCGTGATCGGCCCGTGCGCATAGAGAAGCCGATGGAGCCCCAGTCCCTGCACGCGTCGCAGCCCCGCGATATAGCTCGCAAGCGCAAAGGCGTCGGCGAAATCGATGCCGATGACCGGATTCAGCACGAACAGCACCGTGTCTCCGCCGATCATGCACCGGCTTTCGAATTCGAAAAGCGATGTATGCCCCGTCGTATGACCGGGCGTCTCCACCGCATCGAACGTGTAGCGCCCGACCGTCAGCGCATCGCCGCCCCGCACGCGGCGCACAGGCCGCGCCGCGTCGATTTCATAGCCCGCGTAGGGAAAGGTCCGTTCGATCCCGCTGCGAAACGTCTCGGAGAACCCTCCCTCGAAGAACCTCCTGCGAAGGCCTTGGGAATAATCCTTCGATGCCTGCATGCGCGCGATATCGATGTTCAGGCCGCTCACATGCACGGGAACGCCCTTCGGGACCACGTCCTCGAGAAGGCCGGCATGGTCGAGGTGCAGATGCGTGAGAAACACTTTGGTGCGCGTCCAGTCGACGCCTAGTTCCCGGAGCGCCGAGCGCATCGCCTCCTGCGCCCCGTCCGCATCCCTCGACCCACGAGGGATGCCGCCGACGTCGACGATGAGGAACTCGCCGGAGTCCCGCACGACGAAGCAGTTCGTGAACCCGGTGACCACCCGGGAAAACGGAACGCGGACCAGAAAGATATCGGGGTTCGCATGGACCTGCGTCGAATGGTTCATCGACGTCCTTCGAGAAGGTCGAGCAAGGTGTCGGGATCCTGCGCGAACATGGCGAGGCGACCGTCCGATTCGGTCATGAATCCCTCGCGCACGATCGTCGCATGCAGCGTCTCGAGCGTATCGTAGAATCCACCGACATTCAGCACGCCGACAGGCTTCTTCTCCGTCGCGATCTTCTGGTTGGCAAGCTCGCTGTACAGCTCGTCGAGCGTGCCATAGGATCCGGGCAATGCCGCGAACGCGTCCGCGCGCTGCGACATGAACGCCTTGCGTTCGGAAAGGTCGGCCGCATCGATCAGGTCGTCGCAAGGAAACGCGGGGCGCCCCCGAAATGCGTCGAGCCCCGACGGCACGACGCCGACGACGCGGCCGCCCGCATCATGAACCGCGCGGGCGACGACGCCCATGAGCCCGGTATCGTATCCGCCGAACACGAGCGCATGACCCCGAGCGGCCATGGCCTGCCCGAATGAGCATGCGGCCGAACTATACGGCTCGCCGATGGATGAGCCGGAACCGCAGAAGACGCAGATGTTCACAATGCCTCGTTTCACTCGTCGCGCACGACCCGCATTGTAGCCAATGAGAACCACGCACGCCCCCGACGCCATCGCGAATACACCGGCGGCTTTCCCAGGAAGAACGATGGTGGATTGCAGGCCGAGCCGAACGCTTCGGGGTTTTTGCCGGATTCAGTCGAACGCGTCCGCTATGTGCGCCGCATGCGCCGCGTCTGCCGTCAGTCGATGCGGAATCGGGCCGGACCCTGCTCGTAGATGTCGTTCCCGGCCGAATCGATCGCGACGATGCAAGGATAGTCCTCCACGACCAGCCGGCGAACCGCCTCCGGACCGAGCTCGTCGTAGGCCACGACCTCGCATTCCCGCACCGAAGATGCTATGACAGCCGCAGCGCCTCCGATCGAGGCGAAATAGACGACGTTGTTCTTCACCATGCAATCGACGACCTCGCGCGAGCGAGGACCCTTCCCCACCATGCCCTTGAGGCCGGCCCGCTCGATCATCGTCGGCGTGAAGGCGTCCATGCGTCCCGATGTCGTCGGGCCGCATGACCCGATCACATGGCCCGGCTTGGTCGGCGTAGGCCCTGCGTAATAGATCACCTGGCCATGGAAGTCGACAGGCAGGCTTTCGCCGCGCGCAATGCGCTCGCACATGATCTTATGCGCGGCGTCGCGGCCGGTATAGATGACGCCCGAGATGCTGACCATGTCGCCGCAATGCAGGCTGCGCACGACGCCGTCGGTCAGCGGGGTTTCGATATGTCGCACATCGGTCATCGCCGAGCCTCCATCGATCGCGTCCCTCCTACAGCACGACCTGCCGATGACGGGCCGCATGGCAGTTCAGCGTCACGCCTACCGGCAGCATCGCGATATGCGTCGGGTAGGTTTCGATATGCACGGCCAGGGCGGTGGTGCGGCCTCCGAAGCCCTGCGGGCCGATGCCGGTCCGATTGATGGCATCGAGCAATTCCTGCTCAAGCCGCGCATACGCCGGATTCGGGTTCGGCGCGCCCACCTCGCGGCGAAGCGCCTGCTTGGAAAGCAGCAGCGCCTTGTCGGCATTTCCGCCGATGCCGATGCCGACGATGGTCGGGGGGCATGGGTTTCCTCCCGCCTCGACGACGGCCTGCAGCACGAAGTCCTTGACGCCCGCAAGCCCCTCCGCCGGCTTGAGCATCTTCAGGCGCGACATATTTTCGGAACCGGCGCCCTTCGGCATGAGCGTCAGCGTGAGGGAATCTCCGGGGACGAGCCGCGTGTAGATGATGGCGGGCGTGTTGTCGCCGGCGTTGCGCCGATCGAACAACGGGTCGATCACGGTTGATTTCCGCAAATAGCCATCCGCATAGCCTTGGGCGATCCCTGCGTTCACCGCATCCTCGAACGAGCCGCCTACGATATGGACGTCCTGTCCGACCTCGGCGAACACGATGGCCATACCCGTATCCTGGCACATAGGCACGCCCTGCTCGCGCGCGATTTCGAAATTGCGGCAGACCTTGTCCATCGCATATTTTCCGAACGCGGATTCCTCCTGCTCGGCGGCGGCGCGCAGCGCGGCCTCGACGTCCTTCGGAAGGTCGCATGCGGCTTCGATCGACATGCGCGCGATTTCCCGAGCGATGGTATCGACCGAAACCTCTTTCATGACGCCCCCTTCTATCTGCCGAGACGAAGGGCCCTCATCGAGTTGAGAATGGCCAGGCAGGCCACGCCCACATCGCCGAAGACCGCGAGCCACATCGTCGCGATGCCGATGAACGGCAGCGCAAGGATCATGATAACCACCTTGACGCCTATGGCGAAGATAATGTTCTGCCAAACGATGGCCATGGTCTTGCGAGCGATCGTGACCGTGCGCGCGATATTCGACGGCTTGTCGTCCATGAGCACGACGTCGGCCGCTTCGATGGCGGCGTCGGAACCCATGGCGCCCATCGCGATGCCGACATCGGAACGCATGAGCACCGGCGCGTCGTTGATGCCGTCGCCGACGAAGGCGAGCGTTCCCTCACGATGCCCGAAGCGCGCGCCGAAACGTTTGGAAGAGGCCTTGCCGGAAGCAGGGCACGAAGCGTTCGCGGCATCGTTGCGCGCCATCAGACGTTCGACCCGCGAAACCTTGTCGCCCGGCATAAGCTGCGCATGGAATTCATCGATGCCGAGACGATCCGCAACCGCGGCGGCGACTTCCTCGCGATCGCCCGTCAGCATGACGATGCGCTTCACGCCCACCGCATGCAGGTCGCGCACGGCGGCCTCGGCATCGTCTTTCAGCACGTCGGCGATGACGATATGCCCGATGTGACGTCCGTCGAGCGCGACATAGAGGATGGTCCCGACGAGCTCGCAGTTCTTGAAGTCGATGCCTTCCGCCTCCATGAGCTTGTCGTTTCCGACGAGCACCGCGTGAGAATCGATATCGGCCGCGATGCCCATGCCGCTGCGTTCCTCGACGCGCGCGATCTGGTCGCGGTCTATCACGCCGCTATAGCTCGCCTTGACGGACAGCGCGATCGGATGGTCGGAATACGCTTCGGCATGCGCCGCATAGGACAGCACCAGATCGGGTGCAACGCCTTCGGCCGTGTGCACGGCGACCACGTTGAACGTGCCGTTCGTGAGCGTGCCGGTCTTGTCGAAGACGACCGTCTCCGCCGCCGCGAGCGCTTCCAGGTAGACCGAGCCCTTCACCATGATGCCGGCGCGCGATGCGGCGCCGATGCCGCTGAAGAACGAGAGCGGCACGCTGATGACCAGGGCGCAGGGGCAGCTGACGACGAGGAAGATGAGCGCGCCCTTGATGCTGTCGGTCCACGACTGCCCGAAGAGCACCGGGGAGGCGAACGCGATGATGGCCGCCAACCCCACGACGATGGGCGTGTAGTAGCGTGCGAAGCGCGTGATGAAGGCCTCGGTGCGGCCTTTCTTCTCGCTCGCCTCCTCGACGAGCTCGAGGATGCGCGAAACCGTGGATTGGTCGAACGGTTTGGTAGCGCGCACGGTGAGAACCCCCGTCATATTGACGCAGCCGCTCACGACCGCGACGCCCGCCTCGACGACGCGCGGCACCGATTCCCCCGTCAGCGCGGATGTATCCAGCTGAGACGCCCCGTCGACGACGATGCCGTCCAAGGGGATGCGCTCGCCCGGCTTCACGACGATCTCGTCGCCGATGGCGACCTCGTACGGATCGACCTGCACGAGGTCGCCATCGCGCATGATGTTCGCGTAATCAGGGGCGATATCCATCATCTCGGTGATGGACCTGCGCGTGCGACCGACCGCGTATTCCTCGAAGAATTCGCCTACCTGGTAGAACAGCATGACCGCAGCGCCTTCGGCCATATGCGGCTCGGCCTCGGGGAAGAAGACGAGGGCGAACGCACCGATCGTGGCGATGGACATGAGCAGGTTCTCATCGAACGGCTGGCCGTGCGTGATGCCGTGAACCGCCCGTCCCAGCACGTCATAGCCGGCGATGAGGTACGGCACGAGGAAGAGGCCGAATTGGATCCAAAGGCCATGTTCGCCTTCGACCAGGCTGGTGTGCGCGATGATCTCCACCACGATGAATATCGCGAGAGCCGCGCCCACGCGTGCGAGCATCTTCTTCTGCTTATGCGTCATGCGTCATACCTCGTTTGAGCATCATGCTCGGACAAGCGCCCGAAGCGGTCGCCTTGGCAGCGACGAACCCAGGGAGCCGACGACGCCGGCTCCTTCATGCATGCCGTCAGCCTGAAGCGACCAGGCATCTTCATGCCGACAGCCACCGAATGCCAAAACTTTACGTTAGACGAGAACCGTGCAGTCGGGCTCGATATCGCCGAAGATCTTGACGGATTTGTCCAAGACGTCGTCAAATCGATCGTCGGCCGCGTCCAGCGTGAACTTCTGGAACATGAAGTTGACCTTCGCGTCGTTCACGCCTTCGAGCTGATTGATCTTGTCCTGGATCTTGGCGGCGCAGTTCGCGCAGATTTCGCCTTCGAGCTTCATGATCTTACGCATATGGATCTTCCTTCCCCGTACGAACGCCCCTGCGGACGTCCGCCTCGAACTTCGTACGCTCCGAGCGAGAACGGCTATTCGCAGATATGCGTCAAGCCTTGCGAAAGCATCGTGTAGACATGGTCGTCCGACAGCGAGTAGATGATCTGCTTGCCGTCGCGCTGGAACTTCACCAGATGCGCCTGCTTGAGCAGCCGCAGCTGATGCGACGCGGCGCTTTGCGAAACGCCCACGACCGATGCCAGGTCAGCGACGCAAAGATCGGCTTCCATCAGCGCATACAGAATCTTGATGCGCGTGGTGTCGGCGAATACCTTGAACAGGTCCGCAAGGTCGTAGAGCATCTCTTCGTCAAGCGTCTCGCCCGCTTCGACGCCTTCAAGCCCTTCGCTCATGTCCCCTCCGCATTCTCGTAACTACATATGAGCATTTGTTCATATGATAATCTCAGTATACGAGCACGGCGATCCCTGTCAATGGAAAATTCTCGACGCATCGAATATTCGCCATGATGGCCAGCCGAGCGCGGCCCGAGCCGATACGCTACCCTGAATGCGCGAAGGCGCGTGCGGCGTGCAGCACGCCGCACGCGCCCGAACCGAACGACCATGAAGGAACGGAATGAAGCTCAACCAGCTTAGATACCTCATCCAGATCGTCCGCAGCGGATCGATCAATCGTGCGGCGCAAGCCCTCTATATAAGCCAGCCCACCCTCTCGAAGACGGTCGAGGATCTGGAAGCCGAAATGGGCATCGTCATCTTCACCCGCACGAGCCGCGGCGTCACGCTCACCGAGGACGGCATGCGGTTCCTGTCCTATGCCCGCCAGGTGGTCGAGCAGGCCGACGTGCTCGAAAGCCTGTACAAGGGCGGAACGTCCCAGCGGCGCGTGTTCGCCATATCGTCGCAGCACTACGCCTTCGTCGTGAACGCCTTCGTCAACCTGGTCAGGGAATACGGCGAGGAACGCTACGAGTTCTCGCTGCGCGAGGGGCGCACGCACGATATCGTCGAAGATGTGCGGCTCGCCCGCAGCGAGCTGGGCGTCATCTATCTGAGCTCGTTCAACGCCGATGTGATCACGCGCATCCTCGGCAATGCCGACCTCGCCTTCACCGAACTCTTCACAGCGCATCCGCACGTCTTCGTCAGCAGGCGCAATCCGCTTTCGAAGCGCGCTTCCATCACGCTCGACGAGCTGCGCGCCTATCCGCGCTTGAGCTACGAGCAGGGCGTCGAGAATTCGTTCTACTTCGCCGAAGAGATGCACATCACCGAAGACAGCCCGAAGGCCATCGTCGTTTCGGATCGCGCAACGCTGTTCAACCTGCTTATCGGGCTGGACGGCTACACGATTTCGAGCGGCATCCTCTCGAGCGACCTGAACGGCACCGACATCGTGGCCGTGCCGCTCGAATCCGACGAGATCATGCGCATCGGCTACATCTCGCCCGAGGGACGCCCCCTCAGCCCGATGGCGAAGCGCTACCTCGAGCATCTGGACGCCTATGTGCGCACCTACGACCCGAAGGATGCCTAGGCGGGATTTCTGGAATCGAGTTTCCCATGACCTCGAAAACCGGAGTCTCTTGCGTACCTCGATAGGATTCCTTTATGCGAAGAACACCGGTACCGAACTTCTCGATATATCCAAGGCGAAAGAACGCTTCGGCAAGCAACGGGTTTCTGAGCACCGATACACGACCCGCAAGGTATTCTTCCTCCGACAAGCCGGTCGGCAAACCTCCCGGAGAGGAAACCTCGACGCGATCGAACATTACGTTTATCGAATATCCGAATCTAACGGCATCCGTTTATCGCGCCTCTCGTATAACGCATGCAACGTAAATGCAACGAAAACGTTTGCGTTGCATTTACGTTGCAACGGAACAACGAAAGTCCCTGAAATCCCTTCCACGCATGAATATGATTCGATTCATTCTTTACAAGGCATGTTCCATGCCATGAAATGCACCTGCGTGCAGATGGCGAAGCGCTACCTCGAGCATCTGGACGCCTATGTGCGCGCCTACGACCCGAAGAATGCTTGGGGGGGGTAGCGCGATTTAATAAAAGGATGACGCAGCAAAACCGATCAATCCGCGTATTGCTCGATGTAGTCGAGGATCGCCTGGCGGGAATGCAGATCGGTCTTCGAATAGATGCGCTTCACATGCGTATGCGCCGTTCCGGGCGCGATGCGCAGCTCCTCGGCGATCTTCGCCTGCGTGAGCCCCATGGCGTAGAGCGCCAGCACTTCGGTTTCGCGGTTGGAGAGCATGAATTGCTCCTGCATGGCCTTGGCGCTCTCGCGCACGATGGCCTTTCTCATTTCGGTGCCGGGCGCGGCCTCTTCCCTGATGCCCAGCAATCGCTGCACGTTTTTGGCCGCCGCCCTGCTCTCCTTGGTTTCATCGCGCTCGATCCCAAGGAACTGCACGAACACGAACTGCGCCGAAAGCAGCAGCAGGCTGCCCGCGATGGCGGTAGGCAGGACGGTCGAAGGAAGATCGCCGAATGTGAAGATGCTCGCAACACGCATGAGCGAGCGCGGCAGCAAGAACACGGCCCAGGCGCCGAACGCATAGTAATAGAAGTCGCGATGCCCATGGCTTGAAAACGCGATGATGAGATACGACATGAAGCACGACATGAGGATGTTCATGGCATTCACGAAGATGGCGCCGATGTCGAGCGATTCGGGAAACACCGCGAACGCGATGAGCGCCAATGCGCCCAACACCTGCATCGCGATCCACATGTACACGGTCATCATATTCTTGCCGCGCATCATGCCCACGATGAAACTTGCGAGCAAGGAAATCGTGATCAGGGTGTATGCCAGACGCGTGAAAGCGCCGAAGCGAATGGGCTCGCCGGAAGGAAAGCCTTTCAGGATGCCGATGACGATGGAGATCATGAAGGTGCCCAGCGCGATGACGGCAAGGAAGCTCACGCTGTCGGCCTTCTTTTCGGCGAAATGGAAGTAGCCGCGCGCCTTCGACACGATGGACGACGTCTCGGGCAGCGGACGTTTGCGCGCCATGCGCACGAGCGCGTACTGCACGAGGCATAGCGCGCCGAACATGCCGCACTGCAGTTCGCGTGGAAGAAAACACGCCACGTACAGCAACGCCTCGCTGATGGCGAAGGCGGAGAACACCACGATGATGGCCACGGCGCAGGTGGTATTGCGGCAGCGACGCAGCCAATAGAACATGCACAGCCACGCGCTGAGCGTCGACACGGAGCTCAGCACGAGATACTCGATCCCCTGCGAGCCGGGAATGCATTCCAGAAACGCGATGCCGAACAGGGCAAGGCTCTCGCAGGCGATGCAGACGAGCGTGATGGTGATCGTCACCGTCTTCGAAACGATCGCGTTCGTGATTCCCAAGCACAGAAGCGCGATCAGAAGCGGCATCATGACGATGAGGGTGCTTCCATCGGTGAACAGGCCGTTATCGGTGCTTGCATAGCTGTTGTACGACGACACGATCACGCCTGAGCGCGAAATCATGAATCCCAGGATGGTGGGCACGAGCGCGGCTATCTGCTCGCGGCTCACGCGTAAATGATCCGGACGTTCGCCAGGAGCGGCCTTCGGTGCGGTTGCGTTCATGGTGACTCCCCCAAGTCCCCTTTTCGGCAGTTTGCCGTATACCCTGCAAGCTACCCTGTTGAAGAATGCCTTGTCGGCATATGTCCCCCGAATACCCCTTAAAGAGGGTACAGATGCAGTGTAGCGACAGGCACGATGGAAAACATCGAAGAATGCTCCGTTTTCAAACGTTTTGACAGGATGGAAGCACGAATGCGGAAGGGGGAACGCTCGTGATCGAATCGCATGAGACCGTCCACGATCCTGAAAAGGCCGAGCTCGATACGGATGTTGCCGAAGAGTCGCCGCAGAGCACCGAGGCATCGCCCCTCGAACGCACGCCCGAAGAAGAATTCCTCGCACGCATGCTCGCCGCAACGGGTGCGACGAGCTTGGAAGAGGCGGGGCTGCGCGATCCCGAGCGGGAGGCGGAGCTGGCAAATCGGCTCGAAGAGGAGCTTTCGCCGGAAGAGCGGCAGGCGAAAGCCGAGCACGATGCCTTTGCGGCGGCGTTCGACATGATTCGCACACGCTCGAATACAGGAAAGCTCACCACGCCCGGCACGTGGGCTGCCGAGGGCATCGTGCCCGTGCATCTGACGCCCGTGGAATTTTCAGACCTGGTCTTCGATGAAATCATCGCCGCCCAGGCCGCGATGCGCGAGGAGGCTTCGTCTGCGGGCGCGGCAGACGAGAGCATCGAAGCCGGAGACAGGCAAGAAGGCACGCGAGCATCGGAAGACGACCGAACCGCGGAAACCTCCGACACGCTTATCGATGATGGAGAGAATGCCGATATCAACGACAACCGCGGCGCATCCGAATCCGAGACGCCCGCATGGCAGCTCGACGACATCAAGGTGCTCGAAGGCGCGCAAACCTATCTGTATTCGTCCGATTTCATGACCGATGCCTACGCCCACTGGGCCTTCCTCGCCGAAGAAGGCGACGATGCGCTCACGTTGGCCGACAATGCGCGCGCCGAATCGCGCATGTATCCGCGCCCGATGCTCGCGACGTCGCTTTCGAGCAAGCCGTATCGTTGGAATGCCGAGCGCATCGCGCAGGCGTGGCAGGCCGTGCAGGAATCGGATGCCTACTCCGACATCCGAACGTGCACGGCAAGCAATGGGGAGCGGTATTTCTATTCGTCCGACCACCTTTCCGACGCGCAGGCGAAGGCCTTGGCGGAATGGTATTCGGTCGAACGGTACATGAACGTATAAGGAAGCGACGCGATGCATCGCTTCGGATCCGCACGCAGGCAGAGCCGAAGGACGAGGGAAGTCGGCGCATGCGAAGCGTCGCAAAGGGGGAATCGATGAAACCGGAAGACATGCTCGGAGGCGCGCCCGTCGGCAAACCGTACATTCGCACGCGCGACGTGTTCCAGACCGACAACGACCGCGACACCGAGGGCTATTCCGATGAGGCGCTCGCGCTTGTGGCCGACGTCGCGAAAACAGGCGTGCCCGAAGAGACGAACGCCATCGGCATGGCGGGCTCGGCCAAGCACGGGGTAATCGCCGTGCAGCTGTTCGCGCACGTGAATCCTGCAACGCACGTGATCGAGCGGGCGGGCTACCGCGCGCACGGCTGCTTGGCGATGATCGCCTCGGGCTGCGCCGCCGCATATTGGATGGAAGGCAAGACGGTGGAAGAGGCTGCCGCCATCTCCGCCGAAACGCTGGCCGAAGCCCGCGGTGCCGTGCCGCGCGACAAGTCGTACACCGCGCGCTATGGGGCCTGCGCCGTGCGCGGCATGTGCGGCGATTTCCTCATACGCCAGGGCGCTTCCTATGAAGACATGGGTGCGCGTCCGCATGCCTGCGACGATGCATCGCTCGATTGCGTGATGTGCGAGAACTGCTCGTTGCGCGACGCCATGGTCGACCTGCAGATCGCCTACCGCCATCGTGCGGCAGCAGATGCATAGACGCCATGGACGATCGGGCCGGCGCGCAACGACGCGTCTATTTGGATAACGCCGCCACCACGCGCATATCGAATGCCGCGTTCGCGGCCATGGAACCGTACCTGCGCGGCGGGTTCGGCAACCCTTCGTCCCTGTATGCCGAGGCGCGCATGGCACGGGCCGCCGTCGAGCAGGCTCGCGCCGGCATCGCCGCGCTCATAGGCGCTGACCCGCATGAGGTGCACTTCACCTCATGCGGAACGGAATCGGACAACTGGGCCATCAAGGGCTGCATGCATGCGCAGGCTCGGACGAAGGGCCGCAAAGGCCGTTTCGTCACCACCGCATTCGAGCACCCCGCCGTGCTCAACAGCGCGCGGTCTTTGCGCGAAGACGGCTTCGACGTTGCCTACGTGCCGGTCGGCGAAACGGGATTCGTCGACGAACGCGCCTTCGCCGAGGCGCTCGGACACGGTGCCGACTTGGCTTCGGCGATGCTCGCGAACAACGAGGTGGGCACTATCCAGCCCGTCGCGCGCCTCGCACGCGCGGCGCATGCGGCAGGCGCACGCTTCCATTGCGACGCCGTGCAGGCGTTCGGCCATATTCCCGTGGATGTGCGCGATTTGGACGTCGACTACCTCAGCGTCTCGGGCCATAAATTCCACGGGCCCAAAGGCGTGGGGTTCCTCTATGCGCGCGATGGGGCGCCTCTGGAGCCCCTCATGGACGGCGGGCGCCAAGAGCGCGGCCTGCGCGGCGGCACCGAAAACGTAGCGGGCATCGTCGGTATGGCGGCGGCGGCCGAGGAAGCCTGCACGAACATGGCGGAGGATGCCCGACGTATCGCCCGTCTGAGAAACGAGCTGCAGCGGCGTATTCTCGAAGAGATCTCCGGCACCTGCATAAACGGTACCGAACCGCGTGTGCCGGGCACACTCGACATGTCGTTCGAGGGCGTTGACTCCGCCTCGCTCGTAGAGCTGCTCGACGAGCGAGGCGTATGCGCATCGGGCGGAAGCGCCTGTGCAAGCCGCGAGGGCAAACCCTCGCATGTGCTTACGGCGCTCGGGCTTTCTACCGAGCGTGCCCAAGGCGCCCTGCGGTTCTCGCTTTCCGACGAAACCAGCGAGGCCGATATCGACCAGACCTTACGGATCCTGAAAAGCTGCATTGAGCAGCTGCGGAACTTCGACCTTATCGACATCGCGCGTTTCCGGCCATAAAGGGGCTGCGTCCGACCCCTGCCCGCCACACGTCTCTATCACGCAAAGGGCCTGCCGCGTTGCACGGCAGGCCCTCTCTGCGCCCTGATGGCTTTCTGCCGCGCTCGTTAAAGGCGCGGCACCCCCGGATGCGGACGGCATGGGGGGGTGCCGTCCGCAGGAGGTTCGCTAGAGCAGATTCTTGGACCGAAGGTCTTCCTTCACATCGGTCAGGTTGTATCCATCGAGGCATTCCGCCGTGGGAGCGCCGGTCTTCTCATCCCAGCTGAATTCCTTGTACACCATGGTAAGGGCGGTCTGGAAATCTTCCTTCTCCATTTTGTCGGTGCCGGCCGTGAAGGGCTCAATATCGGGATCTTTCGTGAACGGCCACTCGGTGTAGACGTCGTGCACGTTGCGGAAGTCGCTCGTGCCCATGCCGCGCATCGTGTTGGCGCGCTGCAGGGTCATGATGGCCGCACCGCGCTTGTAGAGCTCTTCGGTCGTAATGTCCTCGCCGGTCACGGCCTTGTAGAACTTCGCTTCCAAGTCCAGGTCGCCGCGGTAGTCGCGGGACTTCGACGGGCTCATGGCCATCGGCCACACCCAGTTGCACAGCGTGAGCGAATCGTGCAGCACGTCGGTCACGATAGACCACCAGCAGAACCTCGCCTTGGACTCGTTCATGGGCGTGTAGTTCTTCGTCTCGTCGATGGCGTCTTCGCCGCCCCAGAGCTCGGCTGCGATTTCGCGCTTCTTCTCGATAGGCAGGCCACAACCTTGGAAGTTCACGGCGGAATGGATCATGTCGTCACGGTTGAACATCATGTTGTACACGGCGCCCACCTGGCCGAAGCATTCGTGCGCATGGTGTACGGGCCAGCCGCGGTAGTTGATGAGGCAGCTCGCGGTTGTGTCGAACCATTCCATGTCGTCCCAGCGTTCGCACCACACGATGTCGCCGTGCGCGATATAGCTCATCTCGTTGTCGTTCTGCGCGATGTGACGCAGGATCTTCACCATGATGGACGGATCGTTGTTCTTGAAGGCGTCCCAATCGAACAGGTCGTACTCCTCTTCGGGCAGCACGCGCTTGAAGATGCCCTTTGAAATGCAGTGCGCGATGTCGCGGTAGAGCTGCGCGTAGTTGCACCACAGGCCCAGATCGTCAACCGTGGAGCCGATGACCTGGTTCCAGATGACGCAGTCCTCGGAGTTGTCTTCGACCTGGGTGTTCTCGCCGAGGATCTTGATCATGTACTTAAACGGGAAATTCGGCACGCAGGTGTTGCCCGTGATCTCGTAGCCGCCATGCTCGGCCGAACCGGGAATGCGCATGTCGGAATAGCAGTGGATCGGGCAGCTGTGGCAACCGTTCATCTTGATGGTGTACTTCTCGGCTTCGGGGCCGTCGTCCTTGGTCGTCTTCATGCAGCGATAGCCCACGGTGTTGAGCTCGCCGGGCTTCGGCTCGCCGGTCTCGATCGGGTCGCCTTCGGCTTGCGCCCAGTACAGACCCTTGCGTGCGGTCCAACGGCTACCCTTGTCGTAGAATTCCGCCCACTCCTGCTGGGTGGAAGGCACCACATGGTTGTTGTTCGAACCCACGATGCCGGAAATCATGTAGTCGGAAAGCGCGGCGACGACCTTCGGATGGGCCACGTTCACGCTGCCGTTGCCCTCGATGACGATGGCCTTGCATTTCTTCGAACCCAGAATGGAGCCCAGGCCGGCGCCTGCGGAATGATTGCGCGAATTGATGAGGCAGGCGTACGGCAGCAGATTTTCGCCGGCAGGCCCGATGGTGGCCACACAGAAGCCGTTGCCTTCGCGACGGCACAGCGCCTCGGTGGCGGCACGGGTCCCCATGCCCCATACGTCGGAAGCGTCTTCGATGCTGATCTGGTCGTCGAGGATCCTGATGTACACGGGCTTGTCGGAAGCGCCTTCGATGACGAGGGCGTCCCAGCCGGCCAGCTTGAGCTTCGCGCCGATCATGCCGCCGCAATGGGAATCCACGACCAGGTGGTCGGTGGTGAATGTCGACAGATGCGAGAACGTGGTGCGGCCTGCCAAGGGCGTGCCCGATGCGGTGAGCGGACCCACGGCCATGACCACTTTGCTTTCCGGGCTGAACGGATCGGTGCCTGCAGGCACTTCGTCATACATGATCTTATTCGCAAGACCCATGCCGCCCAGGAAATACTTGTATGGGTCGGTTGACTGGGTGGTGATTTCCCCCGTGGTCAGGTTCACACGGGCTATTTTGCCCTGCCAGCCATAGGAGACGTTTTCGGTTTCCATGTCTTTCTCCAAGTCTTTGCTGTGACATTGAAGCGTGCGTGCGAGGACATGTGTGCGATTGACCCCCTTATGCGGTCGATCCTAGTGTGCCCCATGGCCCGCCATGCGTGTACCTTGTTGTAGGGTATTGTGCATTCAACAGGACTTTTATCCCCATTGAGGGGACATCCGCAGAGCGCATTCCCTCACTATGCGATGCGTGCGAAGCGTGCAAGGAATCGTGCGTCAATCGAAGAGAAGCGCAAAAAGGAGGGACTCTCGATGGACGAGAAGGGGGAAACGATTCTGTCTGGAGAGCCGCAGGCCGAACCTGCTGCCAAGGAATCACCCAAGGAATTCACCCGCCGTCAAGTCGTCGCCGGAGGCGTCGGCATCGGCCTCGTCGGCCTCATCGCCGGCGGCGCATTGGCGAAATGGGGCGTCGTCGAAGATACGATCGCACGCGGCCAGGTGGCCGTCGACGTGACGCCGACCAAGCTCATCGTGACCGATCGCGCCCGGTGCTCGGGCTGCCAGCGATGCGAGCTCATGTGCTCGCTGCGCAACGACGGCCGCGCATGCCAGGCCACCGCGCGCGTGCGCGTGTGGCAGAACTACAACTACGGCGAAGGTTCGAACGGCCCTGACGGAATCTACCGCAACTGCCAGTTCACCGTCGAGCACTGCAAGCAGTGCAAGGAAGCCGCCTGCATGAGGAACTGTCCGGTGCACGCGATCTACGCCGATCCCAAAACCGGCGCGCGCGTGGTCGATACCGACGCATGCATCGGCTGCGGACTGTGCCACGAAGCATGCCCGTGGAATATGCCGCAGATCGATCCGGCCAGCGGCAAATCCACGAAGTGCATCGCGTGCGGCCGCTGCGCCGTGCAATGCCCCAACGGGGCCATCAAGTTCGTCGATTGGCAAGACATCGCCCAAGAGGCGATCGACAAGGGAATCGTCCGCACGGCGACGCTGTTCCCCGAGGATTAACCTCGCGACCGATTCGACTTGCTTGAGAAAGGACGCATCATGGACGACATGATGACGAGGCGAGGATTCCTCGCCGCGGGTGCCAGCTGCGCGGCATTGGCCGCTCTGGGCGCCTCGACGGGCTGTTCTTCCTCGCAACCTGAGTCCTCGGATTCAGATGATGACTTGGCCACATACACGACGGCGACGCTATGCGCGGGCTGCGCGAACGCATGCGGCATCGAAGCATGGGTGCGCGACGAGGAGCTGTGGCGCTTCATGGGCGCCGAAGGCCATCCGCATTCCGGCGGATACCTGTGCGGCCGCGGGCAGGGACTGCCGTCGCTCACGACTTCCGAAGACCGCGTGCTCGAACCCCTGAAGGCTGACGGCAAGGGCGGCTTCACGAACGTAAGCTGGGACGATGCGCTTGCCGATATCGCCGACCATATATCCGGCGCCGATGGAAAGACGGCATTGTTCCAAGACGGCCGCGCAACCGATGCGTGGTATGCCAAGCGTTTCATGGCAGCCGTGGGTTCGCCGAATTACTTCGACGATTCCGCACTCGTGAACGCCGACATTAATGCGGCGTATACAGCGCTTTTGGGCGCCACGCCGGTGTTCGACACGGCCAATTCGAAATACACCGTCGTGCTCGATGCAAGCGGCGACGAGACGGTTCGCCCTGCCGAGGTGGAGAAATTCGCGAAGGCGCGCGAAAACGGCGGATCCGTGGTGGCCGTCGATCCCCGCTATGCGGGCGCAGATATGCTCGCCGACGAATGGGTTGCCGTACGGCCCGGCTCTGAGCTGGCATTCTTGCTGGGCATCATAGGCGAGGTGGCGCTCGAGGGCATCTTCGACGCGGACTTCGTCGCGCGCTATGGCGAAGGCTTCGAAGAATTCCGCAGCGCGATGCTGCGCTACACGCCCGCATGGGCCGCCGAGCAATGCGGCGTCGCGGAACACGCGGTGCACGCCGCCGCGCAAGGCCTTGTGAAGGCCGCCCCGCATTGCCACGTGGATATTCGCCCGGGCATGCTTCTGGGCTGCGGCTATGCGACGAGCTTCGAAACGGTTCGCTGCGCGGTGCTGCTCAACGCCATGCTTGGCGCGGTGAACCAGACAGGCGGCATGTTCCTCGCGAAGATTCCCGCGATCGACGAGAGCGTCTTCGAGAACGCCCCGTTCACGAAGGTCTCCACCGCAGGCGAAAGCATCGCGCAGGCAAGCGGGCTCGGCGGCGCGAGCTGCCAAGAAGCCCTGGAAGCCGCCGCGAAGGGCGGCGCGGACGTCGCTCTGTTCGTGGAGTGCGATCCTGCGGCCGACTGGCCCGATTCCGCGAAGGTGGAAGAAGACCTTGACAACATCGGCTTCAAGGTGGTCGTCGACTCCGTGCTCACCGAAACCGCGCACAAGGCCGACTACGTGCTGCCCGCTGCAACGTACCTCGAGGCGGAAAGCGTGGTCGCTCCCGTTGCCGCCGCGTGGTCGCTTGCCGAGAAGAGAAACCGGGTGGTGGCGCCCGCAGGCGAAGCGCGCGCCGTGCATCGGATTTTCACCGACCTGGCGACGGCATGCGGCAAGGGCGACGATTTCGCCTTCGGGCTCGACGACGTGAACGATGCGCTGTGCAAGGCATACGGCGTTACGCTCGACGGCCTGAAGGATACCGCATGCTGCGCCATCCCGAACGCTGCCGTGCATGCGGGCGACGCGCCTGCCATCGGCACCGAATCGGGCAGGATCCCGTTCGCAGGCGACGCGTTCGCGCAGGCGGGCTTGGATCGCGTTCCCCGATATACCGACCCCGAGACGACGTCGGACGACGGCATGCCGCGCCTTATCACGGGTGCCCAGAGCATGCAGATGCGCACCTATACCGCCGATGCCGAAACGATCGCGGCGTTCGCGAAGGACATGGCGGCCCAGCGCGCATGGCTCAATCCGCAGACGGCGGATGGCCTCGGCATAGCCGACGGCGACGAGGCCGAGCTTTCCACCTCCGCGGGCACGATTCGCGTGAAGGTGCGCGTGACCGACCTCATCAGCCCCGAAGCGGTGTATGTGCCTCCTCACTATGGCATCGGCTCGAAGGAGATGACGCACGCTGCCGGATTCGGCGCAAGCGTGTGGGACATCGTGCCGCGCGCACGCGAAGCCGCGACCGGCGCGGGCATGGTATGCGAGACGCCCGTCGAGATCAGGAAGGTCGGTGCATAGGTTATGGCCCGATACGGAATGGTGATCGACACGACCAAGTGCATCGGCTGCGGCGCCTGCCGCTTGGCGTGCCAGAACCAGAACGACGTGCCTGCGAGCATGCCGTTCGTGAAACTTTCCGAAGCCGAATCGGGAACGTACCCCACGGCTTCCTTGCAGGTGATTCCTTCGCAATGCATGCATTGCGAAGACGCGCCGTGCCAGACGGTCTGCCCCACGGGCGCGACGTATACCAACGAAGACGGCATCGTGTGCATCGACCACGGCCGCTGCATCGGATGCAAATACTGCATGGCGGCGTGCCCGTACCGGGCGCGCGTGGTCGACGAACGCACAGGCTCGGTCGACAAATGCCGGTTCTGCACCGTGAGCGCGCTGCATGGCACCGAGATGTCGACCTGCGTGACCGCGTGCCCGGAAGGCGTGCGCACGTTCGGCGACCTGGACGATCCGGATTCGGATGTGTCCAGGATGCTCGCCGCGACGCATGCGACCCCTCTTCTGGGCGATGCGACCAAATCGAAGATCTTCTACGTAAGGTAGGTGGGCGAACATGTCATTCGAACCGGTTTGGGGCGCACCTATTGCGTGGTACCTCTTCCTTGCAGGCTTAGGCGGCGGCGCGTTCATCGCGTCGGCGTTCCTGCGATTCAAGCATCCTGAAGCCGAAGGAATGCGTTTCGCAGGGCATATCATCGCGCCTGCGGTGGTGATCGTCGGCCTGCTCTTGCTGATGTTCGACGCGGAAGCGGGTTTGCATAACCCGCTGCGCTTCGCGCTGCTCCTGCATAACCCGTTTTCAGTTATGACTTGGGGCGTCGTGTTCTTGGCAGCATTCGTGCTCATCGCACTCGTCGCGCTTCTGCTCGACTGCCTGAAAAAGCGCGTGCCCGCATGGCTTGAAATCGCGGGCGTCGTGTTCGCGGTTTGCGTGGGCGCATACACGGGAGCTTTGCTCGGCGTATGCCGAACGTTCCCCTTGTGGAACAACGCGCTGCTGCCCGTCCTGTTCTTGGTTTCGGCGGTTTCGACGGGCATGTCCTCGGTGCTGCTCGTGGGCGCGCTGAAGTTCCCGGAGGAATTCGACGAGGCGGGTGTGCTCAAGAAGTTCCACTACGTCTTCCCGATCGTCGAGATCGTGCTGGTGGCTTCGCTGTGCTTCATCACGAGCTACAACTCGGTCGCGGGTGCGCAATCGGTTGCAAGCCTCGTATGCGGCAGCTGGGCGCCCGTGTTCTGGCTCGGTTTCGTCGTGGTGGGCCTTGTAGCGCCCTCGGCGGTCGAGACGTGGCTGCTGTTCATCGCCAAGCCCGCGTTCGAGGAAACTTCCCCGGCGCGCTACATGGGCGCTGCCGCGGATGCGGGCGTGCTTATCGGCGGCTTCCTGCTGCGCTTCCTCATCGTGATGGCGGCAGTGCCTGTGCCGTTGACGTAGAGGCATCGAAGACCGCATCGGGGCGGCCGAAGGAGGCGAAAGGCCGGCGGGAATGTCCGCTCGGCCGCCGCTTCCTTCGGCCGCCCTGCGTTTTGCTCGGCAGCGCGAACAAGAAGGATCGAACGTCGCCCCTAACCGATGAAGGCGATGCTCGACGATATCTTCTCGAACCTTGACACACGGATATAGCACTGATATATATCAGTGCTATATCCGTAGCGGACATCCGTAGGGAGAGAGGCGCGATCGAACCATGGCCGAATTGAGCGCGACGCAGAAGAAGATTCTCGCGGTCGGCAAGGAAGAATTCCTCGAGCATGGTTTCAAGGGCGCCTCGCTTCGTGCCATCGTGAAGAAGGCAGGGTTCACCCAAGGCGCCTTCTACGGATACTACCCGAGCAAAGAGGCGCTGTTCGAAGCCCTTGCCGGACCCGCTGCCGATAACCTGATCGATCAGTTCAAAGCGGCCCAGGATGCGCACTTCGACCTCATACCCGACGATCGCGCGGCGGAAAGCCGCAGCCTGTCGACGGAATACCTCCTGCATTTCGTGAACTACGTCTACGACAACTTCGATGCGTTCAAGCTGGTGCTGTGCTGCTCGGACGGCACCCGTTTCTCCTCCTACGTGCACGACTTGGTAGAGCTTGACGTGGACCAGACCGAACGTTACTACGGCCGGCTTCGCGAGCAGGGGAAGATCGAAGGCGAGGTCGACCATGACCTGCACCACATGATCACGAGCGCCTACTTCACGGCGGTATTCGAGACCGTCGTCCACGATATGACGCGCGAACGGGCCCTCGAATACGTCCAGCAGCTGGCCGCATTCTTCAACAGCGGATGGGAAGGGCTGATCAGACTCACGTAGCACGCGCCGACCGTCCATACCCGAAAGAAAGGACCCCGCATGAACGATGGCAGATGGACGATCAGGGACGTCATCTCCACGGTGCTCATCAGCATGCTGATGATCGTCATCCAGATCGCGATCAACCTCGTGTGCATGCCCAACGACTTCGTGAGCATGGTGCTGTCGACGTCGTTCTCCGCGTTCGCATGCGGCGTGGTGTACGTGCTCCTGGCGACGCGCGTGGGCAAGCACGGCTGCACGCTCATATACGCCACCATGGTGGGCATCGTCTACCTGATATCGGGAAACTGGTATCTGGCCCCCTGGTTCATCCTCGTAGGCGTCATCTCCGAACTCATCCTGATCAAGAAGGATGCGTATCAGGACACTCGAAAGGTCATCGCCTCGTGGTCCGTCAACGGGCTTCTGCACCAAGGCACCAACTTCCTTCCCATTCTGTTCTTCTGGGATACGTACTACGCCTTCGCCATGAAATCGGGCATGGAGCAGAGCTACGTGAATGCCTACCTGCACTACTATACCGATCCGTTCTGGATCACGTTCATCGTGATATTCACCCTGGTCCTGGCATTTCTCGGTGCAGTCGTCGGCACGCGGCTCGTGCGCGCGCATTTCAAGAAGGCAGGCGTGCTGTAAGGTGTCGGGCGGCCGTTCGCTGAAAGTCCCCGTCAAGCTCTGTGCATTCGCGTGCGCGCTGGCCTGTTCGACGCTGACGAGCGCCCTGTCCATGCTCTACCTTCCCACGCTGCTGTCGCTGATTTACGTAGCGATGCAAGGCAGGACGCGTCTGGCGCTATCCTTCGCGATGACCTACGCCGTACTCGCGCTCCTGCTCTTCCTCATCCGATTCCACGGGCTGCATATGATCGTGTTCTCGGAATTCCACGTTCTTCTGCTCTGGAGCATGTCGCCCGTCATCGTGGTGGGATGGGATCTCATCACCACCCCGCCAGGCGATCTTTCGGCATTTCTATCCAAGATGCACGCGCCCGTGGCACTCATCCTGGGAGTGCTTGTCGTGTTCCGCTTCTTCCCCACCATGGCCTCCGAACTCTCGAGCATCGTGCGGTCCATGCGCAATCGATCCCTCACCGCTCCTGCCCGCATGATCGCCCACCCCGCCGCAAGCGGCGAATACGTCATCGTGCCCCTTATGCTGCGGTGCCTGCAGATAGCTGACCAGCTCACCGTGTCGGCCATCGCGCGCGGAGCGGAAAGAAACGGCATTCGAAGCAGCTATTACGGGCGGCCGTGCGAAGCACGGGATGCGATCTGGCTTGCCGTCTGGATGGCGGGAACCGCCCTGTTCTTGCTCGTGACCGGAGCAAAGCCGTGATCCGTCTCGACCGCGTCACGTTCCGATACGGAGACGGCAGCCACGGCGTCGTCGACATAGACCTGCATGTGCCCCAAGGCGCGTGCGTGGTGCTCTGCGGCGCATCGGGTTGCGGGAAGACCACGCTGACGCGGTTGATGAACGGCCTTGCGCCCTGCTTCTACCGAGGAAGGCTCGAAGGGTCGGTCACGGTTGAAGGCAAAGAAGTGCCCGACGCCCCTTCATGGAAGATGAGCGCGCACGTGGGCAGCGTGTTCCAAGACCCTAAGAGCCAGTTCTTCTCATCCGAGCTGCCTGGAGAGGTAGCCTTCGCCTGCGAGAACTTGGGAATGGATCAGGACGAGGTGCGTCGCCGCACCGACGCCGCCATCGCCGATCTCGAACTCGATTACGTCCGCGACCGTCCGCTCGATGCGCTTTCGAACGGCGAGAAGCAGCGGGTCGCCATCGCCTCGGTCTGCGCCCCGGCGCCGAAGACCCTCGTATTCGACGAACCTACCGCGAACCTGGACGCCGAAGGCGCACGCCAGCTCGCACGCATCGTGAAGCGTTTCAAGAATGAAGGGTTCACCCAGGTCATCGCCGAGCATCGCCTCTCTTGGCTCGACGGCGTGGCCGATCGCTACGTCTATCTCGAGAACGGACGCATCCGGGCGGAATTCACGCCCGATGAGATGCGCTCGATGGACGAGGGGGAACGTCGGCAGCGCGGCTTGCGGGCGCCGATGCCCGTATGCAAGCCCGACCTGCCCCTTCCCCGCGGCGAGAACCCCTCGATGCATACGACCGGGCTTTCGTGCAGACGAGGAGGGCGAATCATCTGGAAGGATCTTGACCTGCATTTCTACCCAGGGCGCGTGACCGCTATCACAGGACGCAACGGCGCAGGGAAAACGACCCTCGGAATGATTCTCGCGGGACTTGCGCGCCCCAACGGAGGAGCCGTCTTCATACGTGGCAAGAAGATGCGTGGGGCGCAGCGACGCACGTCCGTCTGGTTCTGCTCGAACGATACCGGCACGCAGTTCTTCACGAGCTCGGTGGCGGACGAGCTGCTTCTGGACGCGAAACCGACCGACAAGACCATAAAGCGCACCCGTGCGGCGCTCAAGCGATTAGGGCTCTACGAGTTCAAGGACGCGCACCCTGCGGCCCTCTCGGGCGGCCAGCGCCAACGGCTCGCCATCGCCTGCGCCCTGCTTTCGAATCGCGACGTGCTCATCTTCGACGAGCCGACGAGCGGGCTCGACGGCACGAACATGGAAATCATCGCGCATGAGCTTGCCGCGGCCGCACGCACGGGCAGAAGCATCCTGGTCATCACGCATGACAGCGAGTTCATGGCCGCATGCTGCGACAGCGGGTATTGCCTCGACGACCTTTGATGCGGCCGATACCCGCCGGCATCTCCCTCATTCGTCAAGGATCTGTTCTATCGTTTTCTTAGGTTCTCCCTTTCAGAAGCCGACATATCGTGCTTTAATGTATCTAAGTTATATAACTTAGATACATTAAAGCATGGATCGCATACGATGCATATCACGACATAGAGAGGAACGGCGCAGGAGATATGGCACGACGAAAGCAATCGGAACTCGGCGATATCGAAACGAAGGACAGGATACTTGCAAGCGCGAGGAAGCATTTCCTTGCCTACGGGTTCCAAGCGGCTCCTTTGCGGAAGATCGCCTCGGAAGCAGGTTTCACATCCGGCGCATTGTACGGCTATTTCGCCTCTAAGGAAGAGCTGTTCTACGCCATCACGGACCCGACGGCGGATCGATTGATGAAAGCGCTCGGCAGCGCTTGCGATGCAATAGAAGCCCTTCCTGAAAAGATGCGATTCCATACGATGGGCGAGGCATACTACCGGCATATTCCAAAGATCGTGGATGCGGTTCTGCAGGACAAAGACGCCATGGTCCTCATCGTCAACGGCTCTCAAGGAACGAAATACGAGGGATTCCTGGATGCCTTGGCGAGCCGTGCCGCCAAGACCATCGTCAACGCATCCGAATCCTCCGGATCAAGCGATATGCACGACATAGAAGGGCGGACGCTCGAGGTCCTGATGGAGGGTTATATCCATACCCTTTTCCGGCTCATCGTTTCGGATAGGGACAGGAACACGATCATAAGGTGCATGGAGACCACAGGAAAGGTCTACGAAAAGGGCATCCTTGCTTTGATGAGGGAGGGAACGTGATGAAACGATCGGAAGAGACGATCGGGACCTACCCGATGCCGCCGGCATCCGCCGAATGGATCAGAGCGCGCTTAACGGAACGCTATACCGAAGAAAAGGCTGAGGAAAAATTCGAAAAGATCAACCGCATGTATGAATCGTTTGCCGATCAAGCCCCTTATATAGGCGGCGAGAAGAACCCGATGTCCAAGAACTTCTACGGCGCACTTTCGGCATTCGCCTATTACGAATGCATGGGACGCTCCCTATCCCCCGACGAAATCACGGACATGTGCTACGGCATGATGATGACGGGGAGAAACGGCAGGAAGCCGCTGGAACGGTTCGATCTCAACAACAAGCTGGTACAGAAGCTCTTCTACGGCCTATTCGGCATGAGGGCGAGAAAGCTGAACAAGCACAAGGCAGACAGCTCGTGGAACAACGCCTGGGGAATGAGAATCAACCCCCGGGGACGCAAAGAGGGAATCAGCATCCATCTCGTGGGATGTCCCATCGCAGATTTCGCGAAGGAAAACGGTTACGGAGAACTCATGCCGTATTTCTGCGAAACGGACAAGGCCGTCATGGAAGCGCTCGGAGGAACGCTTTACCGGGATCATACGGTCGCAGACGGCTTCGACGAGTGCGACTATTGGATTAAGAACAAAGGGGAATGAAGGTCCTTTTCGGCATCGGTCCGGGGAGAACGCAATGTTTCAGACGCGTTCCCGTGCGTCGAAGTCGATACGCGCTTCGAACGTGCGGTCGGCCTGGAAAACGCTGAGGCGCCAGCCCGCATGCGCGAAGATGCGCGTGGCGACCCGCAGGCCCAGCCCTGCTCCCTCATGCGTGGACGATTCCCCACCCCGCACGCTATTCACCAGCGTGATCGTCGCAGCACGCATGCCGCATGCGCCATCTTCGGCGCGCGAGCACACGATGCGCACGGTGCCCCGAGCGACTCCATGGTTCCTGATATTGCCGAACAGGTTGTCGAAGGCGCGCGCGATCGCGCGGGGGTCCGCCTGCACGGAAAGCCCTTCGAGGCATTCCATTCCGCTTACCTGAACCTCCATGCCTATGCTTCGAAGCTCGAAAACCCCTTCCTCGATGCGCGCGCCTATGAGCGAGCGGCAATCGCATTCCGTGAGCGATCGGGTCGAGGAATCGGCATCGTGGGAGAGGAAGCGCTCGAACAGCTCGTCGGATATCTCCTTGACGCGGTAGGCCTTCTGCCTGCTGCTTTCCAGATAGCGCTTTTCATCCTGCTCCGACGTGCATCTGCCCATGGCCAGGATGTCCAGATAGCCTATCAATGACGTGAGCGGGCTGCGCAGGTCGTGCGACATCGAGGCGATGAGCTCGTAGTCGCGCCGGCGCGCCGCATCCTCATCGGTCTGGCGGGCCAGGACGGCCTTGCGCATATCGTCGATGCTGCGGGCCAACTCGCCCAGCTCGTCATCTCCCTGAACGGAGATCGGATAGTCCAGATCGCCGCCCTCCAGGATATGGACCTCGTCGTTAAGCGTTCCGATGGAGCGCGTCTTGCGAAACACCAGCAGCACGAGCACCAGCGCGAAAGCCGCGGTCGCCAGAGCGCCGGACGCCGCGGTCGCGGCCAGTTCGTCGCCCATCGCGTAGTATTCGTAGAACATGGCCTCGCCTTCGCCATCGGAGAAACGCACGTCGAAGGTCTTCTGCCACTGCATCGAATCGCCGCCGGGTATATCCAGGGATGCCAGATTCTCGTCCATGGTGGAGTCGTACAGGATGCGATCGTCGCCGTAGACCTGCAGCATCACATACCGCTCGCGGGTCACCCAGTCGTCGAGCGCCGCCTTGTCCGAACGCGAGACGTCGTGCTCGTCGATGTAGTCTTGCAACGAATCCGCTGCGCGCGCAAGGCGCTGCTCCTGGGCGGCCGGCGTATCGACGATGGAGGAGATTCCCCAGTTCGCAAGGGTCTTGGCACCGAAAAACACCCCCGCCCCCACGGCGAGCGCGATCGCTACGTAGGCGATGAGCCGGTAGGCCAGCTTGTTCATCGGATTAGTCAATGGTGTATCCCCGCCCCCATACCGTGCGCACGATCTGCGGATCGCGAGGATCGGCTTCGAGCTTCTTGCGCAGGTTCTTTATGTGCGCCATGACGGTGTTGTTCGATTGGGGAAGGTACATGCTGCGCCACACGTTCTCGTACAGCTCGCGCGCAGACACGACGCGGCCTCTGTTGCGGGCGAGGGCGAGCAGGACCTCGTATTCCAGGTCGGTGAGCGCCACGGGCGTCTCGCCTTTGCTCACGCGACGCGCGCGTGTGTCGATGAGCACCGGTCCTGCCTGGATCGTTTCCCCCGTCTGCGCGCCTTGGACCGAGCCGTACTGACGGTAGCGGCGCAGCATGGCCCTCACACGAGCCAGAAGCTCGGGCGTCGAAAAGGGTTTGACCAGGTAGTCATCGCCTCCCACGGCAAGGCCGGCCACTTTGTCGGCATCCTGCGAGCAGGCGGTCAGAAACAGGATGGGCGCATTGCTGGACAAGCGGAGACGCTCGCACACCTCCAAACCCGAGGCCTTGGGCATCATCACATCGAGAATGGCCAGGTCGAAAGGATGCCGCGCAAGAGCGAGCGCTTCCAGGCCGTCGCGCGCGGCATCCACCCGATACCCCTCGCTCGCAAGCAGCACGCTGACGACCTCGAGGATATCGGGGTCGTCGTCGGCAAGCAGGATGCGTGCCTGGTGCTGTGCCTGGGGCGGTTCCTTCATGCACTCCTCTGATCCTCAGAACGTTCGCGCGCCTTGGGCGGATGAACCCGGCTAAAATCCCATTCTAAGCGTTCTTCGCCATGACCATTCTCGGCGTGCTTCCGTCACTTCGTGCTCTCTCCGTAGGAATCGCAGCGATCCATGAATATGCCGTAGCCCTGCTCCTCCATCTTGTCGAGAGGGATGAACCGCAGGGCGGCGCTGTCGATGCAGTAGCGCAGGCCGCCCGCCTTGGCGGGACCGTCGGTGAAGACGTGACCCAGATGCGAATCCCCGACGCGGCTGCGCACCTCGGTACGCATCAGACCGTGGGACATATCGGTCTTCTCCACGATGACGTCGGGATCGATGGGCGCCGTGAAGCTGGGCCACCCGCATCCCGATTCGAACTTGTCTTCAGAAGAGAACAGGGGCTCGCCCGTCACCACGTCCACGTAGATGCCCGGCTCTTTGTTGTCGAAGTAATCGCCGGTGAAGGCGCGCTCGGTCCCGTCGCGCTGGGTGATGTCGTACTGCGCGTCGGTCAGCATGCGGACGATCTCGTCATCGTCCGGACGGCTGAACGCGGCTTCGTTCACACGCACGCGTCCGTTCTCGTCCTTGTAGCCATAGGGTTCGGCCCCGTCGGCGCCGGATTCGAGCTTCACGTCATCCAAGCTGCTGAAATCGATATGGCAGTAGCCGTTCGGGTTCTTCTTGAGGTAGTCCTGATGATAGTCTTCGGCTTCGCACCAGGCGCCGAGCGGCTCCAGCTCGGTGACGACATCCCGGTCGTACTGAGCGCGCACGTCGTCGAACACCTTCTCGATGGCGGCGCGATCATCCTCATCGACGTAATACACGCCGGTGCGGTACTGGCTGCCGCGGTCGTTGCCCTGCTTGTTCACGCTAGTAGGATCGATGATCTTGAAGTACTGGCGCACCAGCGTGTCCAGGCTCACGATCTTGGGATCGTACGAGACATGCACGGTCTCCGCATAGCCGGTGGTGTCGGTGCATACCTTCTCGTAGCTGGGATGGGCGACGTTCGCGTCTCCGTTGGCGTATCCGGATACGGCATCGGCCACGCCGGGAATGCGGGAGAAGTATTCCTCCACGCCCCAGAAGCAGCCTCCGGCGAAGTAGATGTCATGCAGGTTGTCGTAGTCGATGTTCACGTCTGCCTCCTTGGTCGTATCGGTAGGGTTTTCGGATGAGACGCCTTTCATGCCGTGCGAATCCGTCGCCTTGCTCAGATAGCTCTGGGCATCGCATCCGCTCAGCATGGCGGTTGCGAAGAGAGCGGCGCATACAAGGGCGGCGAAGGCGCGTATGCGGGTTCGTGCGTTCATGACCTGATCCTTTCCGATCCTTGCGCAGGTGCGATGCGGCGATGGAAGAATGGCGGTTGCGACGAGCGTAGACGAGGGTCGCATCGTCCCGCTTGCATCGTTGCGCGCAAAGCTATTCAAGCTGCGAGATCATCTTCTCCAGTTCCTGCGGTTTGATATCTCCCGTGCGCGTCTGCACCACATTGCCCTGGCTGTCCAGGAACACCGAAGTGGGCAGCGCCCGCACGCCGAATGCGCTGAACAGCTGCGCCTGGCCGTCCATCAGGATATCGAAGTCCAGACCCTGTTCCTGAGCCCAGCGCGCGAACTCGTCTTGGCTCATCTCTCCCGACAGCCCCGGGGCCACGACCGTGACGACATGCACGTCTCCGGCCTCTTCATGCTGCGCGGCCAGGGCCTTCAGATTATCGAGGCCGCTTACGCAGGTCGGGCACCAGCTGGCCCAGAACTTAAGGTAGACGGGCTTGCCTGCGTAGTCGGCAAGCTCATGCGTTTCTCCGTGCGCATCCTGGAGCTTGACATGGCGCCAGCCGTCCTTGCCGGCCTGCTGATCGCTCTTGGCTCCAGAGCCGGTCTCGGTCATGGCGTCGTCTTTCGAGGCGGTATCGGATTTCATATCGTCCATCCCCTCGTCGGCGGACTGTTCCTGCGCGGCGTCATCCATGGAGGTGGAGCGCGCGGAAAGATCGTGCACCTGGGTGAAGATCATCCAGAGACCCATGATGGCGATAAGTGCGCCGCCGATGCGCTGGATGGTGGGAAGGTAGCGGTTCAGCGAACGCACGCGGCCGATGAGCGCGTTCGAAGCGAGGGTGATGATCAAAAACGGGATGCTCATGCCGAGCGAATACACCAGCGTGAGCGCGGCGCCCGCCGCAGCGGTGCCCTGCTGCGCCGCCAGCGCCAGGACGGAGCCTAGGATAGGGCCTATGCAGGGCGTCCAGCCGAACGAGAAGCCGAGTCCCAGCAGAAAGGCGCCTGCGACCGTGCGGACGTTCAGCTTGCTGGTGTCGAAGCGTTTCTCCCGCTGCAACAGAGGAATCTGGATCAATCCGGAAAGGTGCAGGCCGAAGATGAAGATGACGACGCCGCAGGCGATGGCGACGTAGCCGTTGCTGAGCGCGTGCCCTACGGCGCCGGCCCCCAGTCCGAGGACGAGGAACGTGGCCGAGATGCCCAGCACGAACGCGACCGTCCGCGTCGCGCGTTGCACGCCGCCGAGTTCCTGGTCGTTCGCATCGGACGTGAGCAGTCCGATGTAGACAGGAAGCAGGGGCAGTATGCAGGGTGAGAAGAAGGACAGCAGTCCTGCGACGAACGTCGCGCCTATGATGCCGGTTTCCATGGGTTCTCCTGATCAGAGTTTGCGAGCATTGTTTTCCGGCATGATATCCCGACTTTCGCCGCCAGCGCCTCTATCGGGACCCGGTTTCAGAATTCTTCAGGAAGCCCATTCCGATTCCCTTGAGGCCGCTGCCTGGATGCACTGGGTCTCCATCGACAGGATGCATGAGGGCGAACCTGCTATGATTCCCTGAGCTGTCTCGCGGAAAGCCGGTAAATGGACTGCGTTGATATCCAGGTTAGAAGAGGAATCGCAATGGATTACACGAGGATGAATGCAGGCACGATCGACTCTTCAACGGCAGCGGCCATTTCGTCACTCTTTTTTTCTAGCTCTTGGCAACGATAACGAATTCCGATCTCGGCGAAGGAACCGCTCTCAACTGATTCTTTGATGCCGGAATCGAAAACCCGGCCTACCGTTCCGACATATACCTCTCGACCTCGTCGGGTGCGAGCCTCCGCACCTGCGTGCCCGCATATTCCCGGTATTCATCCATGATGAAGGCAGGCGACAGGGACGCGCACGACTTCCCTTTGCTCTTCTTCAGGTACGACCGCAGATCCTCGATGTCCGCGAAGATCTTGTACGAAAGCCTGCCGCGCTCCCCCGCTATCTCGTAAATGCCGCACGGTTTCTTCATGCTGTAGTCGGCGGTGCGCAGGTACAGCTTCGCGATCTCAAGCGATTTGAAAGGGAAGTTCCACCGCTGCAGTCCGCGATGAGGATCGTGCTCGATGCATATGCACCTGCCGCACGTCCCGCAGATGTACTGCGTGTGGTTCTCCAGACAGTCCCGCGGATTCAGCAGCGGGGTCGCCCTGCTCTCATCGACATAGCACTCTTCGCACATTCGAACGCTCCTTCCCCTTTTCGTCATACAGCTATTCTACCTGCAGTTTTTCATAAAGGAATCGCTTATTGCGAAATGAGGTTCGGTCGGATGAGGCCGTTGGGCTTTGCGCTCTTCGGTCGACATACGCTCAGACGATCGAGCTCATCCGAGCATCGTTCTCGCCGGCCCATGCAGAACGGCGGAACGGGCCGTCGCGACGAGCTCTTCGAGCGGCATGCTGCGATCCGACACAAGCCAGTGCGCGTACATGCTCAGGAGCATGCTCGACGTCCCGTAGAAGACGAGAGCCTGCCGCTCGGACATCTTCTTGATACCGAGGTGAGAGGAGACCGCATCCATCGCAGCCATGCGCGCCCTTTCGACAAAAGCCGGGTCACCCCCGTTGAGGAGCACCGCGAGATGATCGAAATGATCCCCAAGCGCCTCTTCGACGCGCCGTGCGACCCGCACACACCCTCGGCGCCCTCCCAAGCCGAGCGTGCTGAGAACTTCCGGAAAAAACACGTGTTCGACCCGTTCGGATATCTCGGCCTCGCATCGGTCGCGCACGTCGTAGACGTTTGAGAAGTGCGTATAGAACGTAGACCGCGTGATGCCGGCCTTCCCACACACTTCGCGCACGGTCACGTGCTCTATCGAATCGTCTCTCATGATCTCGAACAGGCTGTCGGTGATGCGCTGTTTCGTTGCCGCGACAGTCTTTGAATCATGCTCTTCCATACGCACCCCTCCATGAAAATCGGACACATTCGCCTGTTCTGTCGCTTGAACGGATGCAATCCGTTCCGCACAATCAAATCGGACACAATGTCCATTTTATGGAAGGAAGCCGCTATGGTTCAAGGGAAAACGCTCGTATGCATCGAATGCGTATTCAAGAGCTTCGGAAAAAAGTCCGTGCTCGACGGCGTTTCGCTCGAGGTTCGACAAGGTCAGGTAACGGGGCTCATCGGTCCTTCCGGGAGCGGCAAGACGACGCTCGTCAACCTCGTCGTCGGATCGGAGGTCCCGACTTCAGGCCGTGTGCTCCTCGGCAACGAGACGGCACCCTATCCGACGATGAGATCGAAGCTCGGCTACATGCCTCAGGATACGGCGTTGTACGAGGGCATCACTGCCCGTGAGAACCTGGAATTCTTCGGCGCCCTCCAGGGGCTTGCCCGCACGAAGGTCAGGAAGAGGATAGCGGAGCTCTTGCCGCTCATCGGCTTGGAAGACGCCTGCGACCAGCTCGTCGACAGCTTCTCGGGCGGCATGAAACGCCGCCTTTCACTTGCCGTAGCGCTTCTTGCGAAACCCGAGATCCTGGTAATGGACGAGCCGACGGTAGGGCTCGACCCGGTACGGCGCGCCGAGCTCTGGAACTTGTTCAGAACGCTTGCCGCCGAAGGCGCTGCGCTGCTAGTGACGACCCATGCCATGGATGAGGCTGCCCGCTGCGATGTCGTCGCCCTGATGAGGGACGGTCGTCTCGTGCGGACGGGTTTCCCGCACGCGATTCTTGAGTCGACGTCGACGGGAAGTTTGGAAGAGGCGTTCATCGCCTTGGTGGAGCCGGAGGGAAAGGAGGGCGACCATGCGTAGGCTGCTTGCGGTGACCCGCCGCATCGTCGTCGAGTTCGCCCGCGACAAGAGAATGGTCGCCACGCTTGTGGTTGCCCCCTGCGTCACCTTTCTCCTGTTCTACCTGGTCCTGGGATCGCCCGCCTACGTGCCCCGTCTCGCGCTCGTCGACGTCCCCGATGGCTTCGTCTCGCATCTTTGCGACGAGGACTGCACCCTGCAGGCCGTAGACACCCAGGAGGCGCAGCGGCTCTTGGAGGCGGCTGAGGTGGATGCCGTCGTCTCGGCGGGCGACGGCCACGTCCTCGAGGTGCGCGTCGAGGGCGCGGACGCCTCGCGCACCGCCGCCGCGCTCTCCGCCGTCCAATCCGCCCTGGTCGAGCAGCAGAAGATTGCCCGTGACGAGCTTCTCTCCCAGGCCGAGGGGTTCGAAGAGCGCATCGATTCCATCGATCTCGACATCGACGACGAGACGCTCTCACGCCTGCCCGCCGGCGTCCGCGAGGCGGTGGAAGAGGCCGAATCGCTCGCGGACGACATCCCCGACATCGAGGGCTCCATGCCCTTCACCTCTATCGAGGTCGACTATCTCCACGGCAGCGGGAACTGGTCCGTCTTCGACTACTACGGCCCGGTCTTCATCGGACTGTTCGTGTTCATGTTCGTCTTCATAACCGGCTCCATGAGCCTGCTCGCAGAGCGGACCTGCGGCACGCGGGAGCGGCTGCTCGTCACGCCCGTGAGGGGCTGGCAGGTCGCCAGCGGCTACCTGCTCGGGTTCGGCCTGATCGCTCTCCTGTACACGGCCACCACGATCGTCTTCACCGTGTGCGTGATAGGCTTCCCGAACGAAGGCTCGCCGCTGCTCATCGCGGCGCTCGCGGCCTCGATGGCGGCGGTATCACTCACCCTGGGCCTGGCAGTCTCGGGGCTGGCGGAAAGCCCTTTCCAAGTTATCCAGCTGCTGCTCGCCTTCGTCATGCCGCAGCTGATGCTCTCGGGCATCTTCGACCTCTCGCAAGCCCCCGCCTGGCTGCGTGCCGTCGCCTCGGCGCTGCCGCTCGGCTACGGCACAGAGGCTCTGCGCGACGTCATGTTGCGCGGCGCGGGGCTCGAGGCGGTCACCGCACCACTCGCCATCATGTGGGGCTTCGCCGCTTTCTTCTTCACGCTGGCGTGCCTCGGCATGAGACGTCCTCGCGCCCGATGACCCGAATCTGCATCCATCGTCTTTCGACGGATCGGAATCGATGTTTTCCGCCTCGCGTTGACTCGAGCCCACGCCGTAATCCGTATGTTCGTGTCGCGCCTTCCGTGCCCTTCGCAGGGAACCTGCGCACGCATTGCCTCATAAGGGGATATCGGTCGAAACTTCTGGTTGATAGAACTATAGGGACACCTCTCAGTATTGATATAGATAATTTCTATATCTATATATCAAATTTAAATATTAGTGAATAGCAAACCACGGTGATAGGATTCTCCGCATCGAACAACCGGCTCGTGAAGGAGAGACCCATGACCATCGCATACGATAAGAAAACCCCGCACCGATTCGACGTGGTCGGCAGCTTCCTGCGCCCTGCAGCGCTGCGTCGCGCGCGCGCCGACTTCGAGGCGGGAACGATCTCCCGATCCGAACTCACGGCCGTCGAGGACGACGCGATCCGCGACCTGGTCGCAAAACAGAAGGCGGCCGGTCTCGGCGTCATCACCGACGGCGAATTCCGCCGCGCGACCTGGCACCTCGACTTCATGTGGGGATTCGCGGGCATCGGCCACAGCAAGACCGAGACCGGCCTGCCTTTTCATGGCGAAACGGCGAAGATCGACGACACTTATGCAACCGGCAAGATCAGGCTCGAGGGCGAGCATCCCTTCATCGAGCACTTCCGCTTCGTTCAGGCGCTCGAAGACGAAAACGTCGTGGCAAAGCTTACGATTCCCGCACCCGCGCAGTTCCTCGCACAGCTCGTCCTGCCCTTCAACCGCGCGCATACCGAGGAATTCTACGAGAACGATGCACAAGTTGAACATGATCTGGTGACCGGATACGAAGCCTTCCTCAAGCAGGCTTTCGATGCGGGCTGCCGAAACATCCAGTTCGACGACTGCAGCTGGGGCATGCTCTGCGACGAGAAGGCCGAGGCCTTCTTCGGCAGCGACGCCGAGGGGCTCAAGCGTACGCAGGAGCAGTTCCTCTCCATCAATAACCGCGTCCTCGATGCCCGCCCCGAAGGCCTGACCATCAACACGCACGTCTGCCGTGGCAACTACCACTCCACGTATGCATCCTCCGGCGGATACGAAGCCGTTGCCTCCACCTTCTTCGCCCGCGAACACGCAGATGCCTTCTTCCTCGAGTACGACGACGAGCGCTCCGGCGGCTTCGCCCCGCTCGCTCAGATTCAGCCCGGGACGAAGGTCGTGCTCGGCCTCATCACCACGAAGAGCCCCGAGCTCGAGGATAAGGAGCAGGTGATCGCCCGTATCCGCGAAGCAGCCAACTACGTGCCGCTGGAAGACCTCTGCCTTTCCCCGCAATGCGGTTTCGCATCCTGCGAAATCGGCAACAAGCTGACTGAAGACGAGCAGTGGGCCAAGGTCGCGCTCGTGCGCGAGATCGCCGAGGAGGTCTGGGACTGAGGATCCGATCCGGGGTTCCGCTCCGCCGCCCGTGTAGCTCGGATCCCCACTGCCCTGCTCGTGGGACGGCGGAGTGAAAGCAGAAACTTTTTTTGCGCCTCGCGAATGAAGGCGCCGGCGAATCGTCGTCGGCGCCTTCATTCGTTTACCGATCCGTTTCGATTTCCGCACGCATCGTTCTCCATGCTAAAGTGAATCGCTTGAAACCAATCGCGTTTTCCGCCCGCGCACTTCGGCGCATGGCCCGTCTCATCGCCACGCCTGTACCGCCTCTATGCGCCCGCGCACCGCACCGCCGGATTCCCATCGCCGGCCGCCAGCAAGGAGATAGACCCATGCAGACCGAACACGATCTTTACATAGACGAGACCAAGGAACGCGTGAAGCATTACTTCAGGTGGATCGAATTCACGCATTCGTCCACGAAGGCCGCAGGCGTCATGCTTGTCGCCGCGATTCTCGCGCTCATCGTGGCGAATTCGCCGATCTACGACGCCTTCCTTGGGTTCTGGCATGCTCACCTGACCTTCGGATTCGGCGAGAACGTGCGCTCGATGACGCTCGCGCATTTCATCAACGATGTGCTCATGGCTATATTCTTCCTGCTCGTAGGCCTTGAGATCAAATACGAGATAACGGTCGGCGAGCTCACGAACATCCGTCAGGCGATCCTGCCGATCATGGCGGCGGCCGGCGGCGTGGTCGCGCCCATCCTCATCTTCGTCGCCTTCAACTTCGGCACCGCCACGGCAAGCGGCTGGGGCATCCCCACCGCCACCGATATCGCGTTCGCCCTGGGCGTCCTTTCGCTGCTCGGCGATCGCATCCCTTCAGGCGTGCGCGTATTCCTGAGCACGCTCGCCGTGGCCGACGACATCATCGCCATCCTGATCCTGGCCATCTTCTACGGGCAGTCGCCGAGCATCCCGTGGCTCGGAGCAGCGGCGCTCGTCATGATCGTGCTCATCGCGCTCAACAAGCGGCATGTATATGCGCTCGCCCCCTATATCGCGCTCGGCGTGGTGCTGTGGTACTGCATCTTCTCGTCGGGCATCCACTCGACGATCGCCGGCGTGCTGCTCGCCTTCGCCATCCCCTCCGGATCGCACGTGAACCTGCATACGTTCGCCGACTGGAGCGGGCGGAAGGTGGAACAGGCCCGCGAGAGCTTCGCTCCTGAAACGCCCGTCATCGCGCAAGGCGATTATCTGAAAGCCGTAGCCGAGCTCTCAAAGGTGGCAAAACAGGTCATCCCGCCTGCCGTACGTCTTGAGAAATACCTCTATCCTTGGGTATATTTCCTGATCCTGCCCTTGTTCGCGCTCACGAACGCCGATGTGTGCCTCGTCGACGGCACGCTTGGCAACGTATTCGCGAGCCCCGTGCTCTACGGCGTGTTCTTCGGCCTGCTCGTCGGCAAGCCCGCCGGCATCCTGGCCATGACCCTTATCACGGTGAAATCCGGGCTGGCCGGCCTGCCGTCCGGCGCGCGCGTGGCGCATATGGTGGGCGCTGCGCTGCTCGGCGGCATCGGCTTCACGATGGCGATCTTCGTCGCGAACCTCGCGTTCGTCGACCCGGTGGCCGTGACTATCGCGAAGGTGGGCATCCTATCCGCATCGCTCGTCGCCGGCGTGGCCGGATTCCTGCTGCTGCTCTTCGTCAGCCGAAAAGACGCGCAGAATGACAGCTGTAAGACGGATAATCTCGCGGAAACGACAGCATGATCGAGCTCGATGGCGGCCGCCCTTGACACGACGGCCGTTGCCGACCGCCATTCGCAACCCGCATGCAGGGCATTCCTTTAACAGAAAGGGTCCCTATGAATCATTGCATACGCGTGGCCTCGACGCCCGAGGTCTTCCTGATCGACGTTCCCTACCCGAACGTTATCACGCGCGGCACGAACTGCTACGTCGTCAAAGACGGCGACGACTGCCTGGTCGTCGATCTGGGCGCACCGTCCGATGAAGGGTATGCGTACCTGATGGCCGCGTTCGACGAGCTGGGCATCGACCCTTCGCGCGCGCGATACTTCCTCACGCATCTTCATATGGACCATGCCGGCCTCGTCGATCGCGTCGTTCCCGCAGATGCCCCGCTCTATCTCTCGCGCATTGATTTCGAGGCAAGCGCGTTCCAGCGAACCGATCTGTTCGTGCGGCAGCTGGAAGACCGCATTCGCGCCGAGGGAGCATCCGAGAGCTACATGAGGGAAGCAGCGGCCCAAGGACTCGCGCATGACTGCTGGATATCGCCTGAACGCAACCTGCGCTTCGTCGGCGAGGGCGACACGATCGATGTCGGACGTTTTTCGCTGCGCGTGGTGGAAACGCCGGGCCACACGCAGGGGCATCTGACGCTGTTCGAACCCGAAAGCCGTGTCTACTTCGGCGGCGACCACATACTTTTCGTGCTTTCGCCCGGACTTCGTTTCTCGGTTTCCGACCCGAACACCCTGCAAAACTACCTGGACAGCCTCCGCAAGGTTCAAGATCTGCGGGTATCGCGCCTGTTCCATTCGCACGGCGAGATCGAAGACGGTGTGAACGAGCGTATCGACTGGTTGATCGGCCATCGCCACCGGCGCGTCGAACAAACGTGGGAGGCGATCAAAGAACGCCCCGGCATCACGGGAACGCAGGCGATTCGCCTCGTCCCTTGGAACACGCGCGGCAAATCCTGGGATGAAACGCCTATCCTGCTCAAGCAATGCATATTGGAAAACGGCATGGTCGTGCTCGATCATCTGGTCAACGAGAGACGCATCGCGCGGCGCGTCGATGGGACGGGCGCATTCCGCTACGAGCCTGCGTAGCGCGCTATAATCGCGAGCATCGCACGCTGCACTGCATTCGGAATCGCACGACTTCGCCGCGCGAAGGATGATTCGCTGGAAGTTCGTACGCCTTCGGACGCATCCGCATCCCTCCGCGATGACGGCAACCCGCGAAGCCGATCCGTCATCGCGCGCAATCGACCAGGAGATACCATGTCCGCAGACGAAGACGCAACCTCTCGCATAGAGCGCCTGATCGGGCCCGAGGGTGTCGAGGCGCTCGCTGCGGCCACGGTCATGGTCATCGGCATCGGCGGCGTCGGTTCGAACTGCGCCGAGGCGCTTGCGCGCGGCGGCGTCGGGCATTTCATCCTCGTCGACCATGACGTGGTGGAGCCGAGCAACCTCAATCGCCAGGCCGTCGCCTGGCAGCATTCCCTCGGGCAGAAGAAGACCGAGGTCATGCGCGATATGATCGCCGACATCAATCCTACGGCGACGGTCGAGGTCGTCGATGCGTTCGTGCTGGAGGAAAATGTCGACGCCATCGTGAGCGACTACGCGCTGCGCGCCGACTACGTCGTGGACGCGATCGATACCGTTTCGACGAAGCTCGCTCTTGCGCAAGCCGCGCAGGAGCATGGATTCTGGCTGGTCAGCGCCATGGGAGGCGGCAATAAGCTGCATCCTGAGCTCCTGCGGTTCGCCGATATCAACGACACGTTCAACTGCCGCATGTCACGCATCATGCGCAAAGAATGCCGCAAGCGCGGCATCCGCCGCCTGCGCGTCCTCTTCTCGACCGAGGAGGCGCCCGCCGCGACGACGCCTGAAGGTCAAGAGCGCGGACAGCGCGGCGGGCTGGGCACGATGCCGTATTTCCCGCCCATCATGGGCCAGATGATAGCTGGCGAGGTTATCCGCACCATTGTCGGGCTTGAAGGCTAGCCGCCTCGCGCTCCTTCAAGGGAATCGGTGAAACCCTTGTCACCCCCAGAATGATGATGCGGATAAGCTCCTCTGGGGAAATCGGTTCTTTCCTGCACGACATCCGACATGAAAGTCGCCTCGTCGATGCCCTATGCATCCACATGCTTCACGTACATCATGCACTTCAGGGTAAAGGCCCCCTTGGAGCCTCCCATCGCGACATCGCGCTCTGCCGCGCGCATGAAGCCGCGGTGCTCGTAGAACTGATAGGTGCAGGCATCGTCGGTGCGCAGGAACATATCCATCCCCGCGCAGGCGCGCTCGAAGGCGGCGAGCAGCTTGGTGCCGACGCCCTTCCCTTTACAGGCGGGATCGATCGCGAAAAACACCAGTTCAACATCAGGTTCAGAACGAAGCGACGCCTTCATGGCGCGGTTCGCCGCATCGTACGCATCGTCCCGAGACGAGGAAGGCGAAAGCCTTGCCAATAGCTTGAACAGGCGCTGAAGGAAGATGAATCGTGAATCGCGATAAGGGAGCGGCCGCCCCTTGAAACATCCGAACAAAAAGCCGACGAGCCTATCATCCTGATACGCGCCGATAAGATAGTTCGAACGAGCAAGGGCCTCCCGTATGACATACTTTTCGTATATCCAGCATTCAAGCGCGTTCTCGACATAGCGGTCAAGATGCATGCCCTCCATGGCGAAGCGCGCGGCCGCTGCACGGTCGGCGATATTGAATTCCCTGATGACGATGTCCTTCGTCATGACATCGCCGTCCATGTTCTCCATCCGCCGCCTCCCTTTCGCCGAACTGTCTGACGCAATGCGACCGGTCGGATCGACCCCTCTTCGCGCACGGGAATGCCCTGCTATTAGGCTCTGACGTGCTGATGCAGTCTATCGATCCCTCTCCGCGCACGGGAATGCCTTGACGCTAACCATTCACGCTCGCTCGCTGGATCGGCCCTCTCTTCGCGCACAGGAATACCAAGATCATCTTATCCCATGCCGCCATCGAACCATTCCACCCGCAGCACGCCGTAATTCTTGACATGAACAGGGTGCGGGACAAAGCCGATGCCGTCATGTCCCTGGCTATGCCCTCAACCATACCTTCGGTCATATTCTCAAGCATTCCCTTGGGTGAACGAGCCTCTCGATCGGCTACAAGATCCGTGAGGCGCACAGCATAGCATTCCCTTGGGTGAACGGGCCTTTCTTCGTCGACCCTATGTCGGCCCCGCAGATCCAACCTAAAAAGTCGACGTTATAAAAAGACGTCGATCCACGCAAAGCGCGCGAGATCGAAAAAACCGACATCCATGCTTGAAGCGCGCGAATGCAACGCCAATAATGCCTTTCAGCATGCATTTCGGTAATGCCGAAAGGAGCGGAAATGGCCGATATTCCTCCCAGCCTCTTCGACATGCATTGTCACCTGGACTTCTGGAAGGACCCTGCACGCATTGCGCATGAAGCAGAGGCGCTCGGAATCGGAGCCTTCGCCGCAACCGTTTCCCCTGCGGCATACGAATCGGCGCGCAAGGCGCTCGCCCCGTGCAAGAACGTGCACATCGGAGCAGGCATGCATCCTTGGTGGGTAGCCGACGGGCGCGTGACGTATGAGGATGTCGAGGCATCCGCCGACCTGGCGCGCGAGACGCGTTTCGTAGGCGAGATAGGCCTCGACTTCGGGAAGAGATGCCTTGAGGGAAGCATCGCGGCCGACGACGAGACAGAGGCAGGCGGAAGGTGCCGACGCCCCGCAACCGTCGAGGAAGCGAAAGCCCTGCAGGTCGAAGCGTTCTCCCGCGTCCTTAAGATCTGCGCGACCGAAGGAGGCCGCATCCTCTCCATCCATGCGGTGAAGAGCGCTGATACGGTGCTCGATCTGCTCGAACGCATGCATGCAATCGAGTCGTGCACATGCATCCTGCATTGGTTCAGCGGATCGTCGCAGGAGCTCGCGCGCGCGATCAAGCTCGGATGCCGGTTCTCGTTCGGTACCCGATCGCTTGCGACGCGCAAAGGTCGAGAATACGTGAAAGCCGTACCGATAGCCCAGCTGCTGTTGGAAACCGACTGGCCGCCTGCCGCCGGATACGAAGGATCGGCCGACGAATGGATCGCCGACCTTCGGCGCGCCGCAGAGGGCATCGCGGCCCTGCGCGGCGAGGACGCGCTTGAGAGGATTACGGAATCGAGCCGAAGGCTGCTTGGCGTGTAGCGATCGATCGTGTATCGAAAGCTGACGTCAGGAAGTTCCGTCGGACATCGAAAGCTGGTATCAGAGGGTCCCGTCGGGCGCCTAAAGCTGGCGTCAGAGGATCTCGTCGTGTGACGAAAGCCAGTGTCAAGGGATCTCGTCGTGTGACGAAAGCCGACGTCAGAGGGTCCGTCGGGTATGCTAGAGGATTCGTCGGGCGGGTCGCCGCCTGAACCCTTCATTTCGCAAACGCACGGCAGGACATCTTCCAAAAAAATCAGAGCTTAACGAAAAAACGCGCGTACTTCGCCTCGTACTGCCAAAATATAGACGCTTAGGGGGTATAGGGAATCAAAATATGAATCGAATCTTATGAGACAGGATGATTTCAACAACTACATCTTGTGCCTATCTCAATACAAGCCTTGATATTGATCTATGCGAAAGCTTTGCCCGCACATTCGACTTGCAAAATCCCCCTAAGCACTGATTTCTTGTCAGTTGGGAGTGAATCTGTGCGCACGCATTTCGACAGTCGCGCAAAACCCCTGGATGAAATCAGAAGCGAGCCCTTGGATAGAACCGGGCAAACCCCCGGGTGGGGCCAAGCGGTACCTTATACAAAATCAAGCGAACCCCTGGACGAGTTCAAGCGGGGCTTCAGCACTCCGCGCTGAGGCTGGACTTCATGAATGCAGCCTGCATACATGCTGGACGGGACCGAGCGGGCTTCAGCGCTCCGCGCACTATCGCGAAACGATGCAGCAAATATCCAGAGCACGTCGGGATGAGTTTACGGTTCGTAACGTTTTTCCCGTCTCTGCCATCCCGCAACTACGGTAAGAGTCGAACAAGGAGTCGATATGAGCAGTTCGTTTCAATATACTCATCAAGGCCCGGCCGATCGGGTTTCAGCCGATCGGGTTTCAGCCGATCGGGTTCCGGCCGACCAAGCCCCGGCTGACTGGGTCCCGACTGGTCGGATTCCAGCCAGTCCCGATCGGATTTCAGCCAGTCAGGTCTCGGCCGACGCGTCGCCCGACATCGAAAAGCAACCCGAACCCGAGCGAAAAGGCATTTTCACCGGAATATCTCCGATCCAGATCGCAGCAACAGCTCTTGCTGCTCTGACCTCGATGTTCTTCTCATCGATCATCGGCTTTACAGGGTCGGTCATCGGCGTCGCGCTCGGCTCTATCGTGTCGACCGTATCGACGCAGGTATACAAGAACACCATCGCAAAGTCGGCCGACAAGGTTAAAGAGAAGGCGACGGGCGTCTTCGGCCCCGACGGGAAAACCGAGGTTCTACCTGGAGTCGGCCTAGCAGGAAGCGATCGGGCCGAAACCGTGGCAACCGCACGCGATCCCTATGTAAGCACCCTGCGAACCCCCGGCGTGCACGGCGCGCAGAGCGCGCAAGAGGCCTGCGACGCGCAGGGCACGAAGATCCTCCGCAGCATGCAAGACGCCTACGACGCGCAGCGTACGAGAGTCCTCTATGGTGAAAGCGGTGCAATGCCATCCTCCGACACCCTTGACTCCGCACTGCCTCCCATGGAGCGAAGCGCTGCCCGATCCCACAGCGCACGGACGGCAACCCTCCGCGCAACCAGAATAAGCCGCGCCAATCGGGCGAAAACGGAACGAGGCGTCGTGATCGTCGCTATCGCATCAGGGCTTATCGCCATCGCTCTTTCGGCTTTCATCATCTTCGCCGTGACGGAAGGCAGGGGCATCGGAGAGAAATCGAGCGTGTCCGACGCCGTCTTCGGCACTGCAAGCGACACGCCGGCAACCGAACAGTCCGATACCGGCAGCTCGAACAGCCAGTCCGACTCCAAGGAATCCGACGCGGACAAGCAATCCGCAGCGAACGACGATTCATCGTCGACGAAGACGGGAAGCAACGCCGACTCGACCGCGGATTCGAACTCGAATGCCTCGTCCAACAGCAAAAACGGATCTTCCGCAGATGCCTCGAACGGCGCAGGCGATGCCAATGCCGGATCCAACGGTTCATCCGGAACGAACGGTTCGGGCTCTTCAGGCTCCGATCAGAACGCGTCGAACGGCAACGGTTCCGGCTCGTCGTCTCCCTCGACCGACTCGAACGACTCATCGGCATCGTCGAACGAAGCCGCCTCCGGCCAAAATGCAACCGGCAACTCGAGCTCATCCCAAAGCGATACCGCCTCGAGAGCATAGAAGAGACGGGAGCCAGACGCATCGGGCTTTTTCAGATAGCGGCCGAAGCCTTCCGCCGCTATTGCCTGCATTCTAACGTGCAAAACATGGCCGATGATCTTGTGCGTCCATTGCGTGCAAATCGTCGATGCCGCCTTCGATGGCGAAGACGTCCTGCGGGCATTCGTCCACGCAGATGCCGCAGCCCAATGATCTTGCGTATCCATTGCGGGCGAATTGTCGGGCAGCGATTTTGTTTTCCGTATTCGTCTCAATGAGTTTTCAATGCACGTTGAAGGGCAGTTCGGCCCTAAAAAAACTCCCTGGGGCGGCATCGTCCTAGGGGTAGAGCTTTGCCATGAAGGCCACTTGCACGGCGATCTAAAAAAAACTCCCTGGGGCGGCATCGTCCCAGGGAGTTCCTTCTTCAACGCGGCCGTCCCCCTTTTTTAGATCGACCACGCCTCGGAAAGCTTCTGCAGCCGCGTCATGCGCGCGAAAAGACCGTCTTCCCGCGCGCGCAGCTCAGCCGGCGTTCCCTGCTCGACCACACGGCCCTCCTTCAGGACGACAACCTTGTCGGCATTCTCGACCGTGCGCATGCGATGCGCGATGACGAGCACGGTCTTGTCTGCGATCAGTCGCGAAAGCGCCTGCTGGACCTGCGTCTCGTTCTCTACGTCAAGCGACGCCGTAGCCTCGTCGAGCAGCAGGATGGGAGCGTCCTTGAGCAGCGCGCGGGCGATGGAGATGCGCTGGCGCTCGCCGCCCGAGAGCCGGGCGCCGTTCTCGCCGATGGGCGTATCGTATCCCTGAGGCAGCTGGCTCACGAAATCATCGCAGTTCGCAGCACGTGCGGCAGCCAGCACTTCTTCGTCGGTGGCGTCGCGCCGACCCAGACGGATATTCCCCATGATGCTGTCGTCGAAGAGCACGACGTCCTGGAACACCATGGAGTAATCGCCGAGCAGCACCTCGGGTTCGACGGTCTGGATATCCACGCCGCCTACCTCGATGGTGCCGGAATCGGCATCCCAGAGGCGCGCAGCCAGGCGCGCGCAGGTCGACTTTCCCGAACCTGACGGACCGACGAGCGCCGTGACCTCGCCCTCCTTCGCCGTGAACGACACGTTCTCGAGCACCGTGTCCGTATCGTATCCGAAGCTCACATCCGTGAACGCGATGTCATGGCCCGAAGGCGCGAAGGATTCCTTCCCGCCCGCGATAGGCTCGTCGTAGATGCTCTGCAGGCGCGTCGCCGACACCTCCGAGTAGAAGACCTCGGCAATGAGAGCCAGCGCCTGATCGAACGGCCCGTAGATGCGCGTCACGACCAGGAAGAACGCGAAGAGCGTCATGAACCCGATCTGTCCTGTCGCGATGAGCGAGGCGCCCACGAGCACCGTCGACGCGATGCCGAGGCGCATGATGGCCGCGGCGGCATTGATGAACATGCCCGACATGAGCTCGGTACGCACCATCTTGCGCTCGTGGTCGTCGATCATGCCGAAGAGCCCGGAAAGATAGCGCTTCTCCTGATTGGTCGCGCGGATCTCACGCGCGTTCTCGAGCATCTCCTGAAGGCCCTCGGCCACGCGCACGCCTGCGATGCGCACCTCGGACTGCTTGCTCGCAACCTTCCGGTGCGTACCGAACAGCAGGGCGAACGCCACAGGCACGCCCCAGAGCGCGGCGAGGGCCAGCCGCCAGTCGAACGCAAGAAGCCCGACGGCGACGATCGCCGTGGAAATATAGGCGCCGTAGAGATACCCGAGCACGTGCGACCAGACATGTTCGAGCGTCGCCACATCGCCCATCAGGACTTCCGTCAGATCGGCAAGCTCATGACGGCCGAAGAACGAAAGCGGGAGACGACGCAGGCGCTCGGCGATCGACAGGCGCTTCGCCTCCACCTCTCCGTAGACGCTGCTGTAGGTTGCGCCGTACTGCTTGAAGTGCGCGAAGAACGATACGGCCAGGAACGCGACGAGCCCGACGGCGTACGGGACGATGCCCGGAAGATCGCCTTCTCCCGACAGATGGTCCATGAGCTGCTTCATGAGCAGATACAGAAACATGATGCCGCCCATGTCGACCAGATTGACGACGACGGTCCAGAACGTACCGCGGCGCGCGATGGCGACGCCGGAATCGGTAAGCGCGTACGCATGCTTGAATTTTTCCCCGAACAGCATCTACGACACCTCCTTTCCGACTTTCCAGTCAATCGCGGTGCAGAAGTCCTTCCACATGCGTGCATACAGCCCGCCTGCGCGGACGAGCTCGTCATGCGTTCCCGACTCGACCGCACGCCCGCGATCGAGCACCACGATGCCGTCGGCATGGGCGACGCTCGAGAGGCGATGGGCGACCATGATGACCGTCCGGCCTTCGGCCAAACGCTCGATCGCCTTCTGGATAAGCGCTTCGTTCTCGGGATCGGCGAAGGCCGTGGCCTCGTCCAACACGACGATGGGGGAATCCTTGAGAATGGCGCGCGCCAAGGCGATCCGCTGCTGCTCGCCTCCGGACAGGTGCACGCCTTCGGATCCCACCTGGGTTTCCAGGCCTTGGGGAAGCTTCGCTACGATATCGGCGCACTGCGCCGCCTCGAGCGCTTCCTCCACCTGGGCGCGCGTGGCGCCCGGACGCGCGATGGCCACGTTGTCGAAGACGCTCATGCGGAAGAGCCGATCGTTCTGGAATGCGAAGGACACGAGGGCCATCAGCTCATGCGGATCGATGTCGCGCACGTCCACGCCGCCGACGAGCACCTGGCCCTCATCGACGTCCCAGAATCGGGGAATGAGGCTCGCGGCGGTCGTCTTCCCGCCACCCGACGGTCCGACCAGCGCGAACGTCGAAGACGCCGGAACCTTGAAGGAAATCCCGTCGATCGCCGGGGCATCGGCGCCCGCATATGAGAACCTCACATCGCGAAACTCTATCGAGAAGTCCGCCGGACGCTGCGGATGCTCTGGAACGGACATCTCAGGAGCCGCCATGACCTCCTCGATGCGCGAAAGCGAATCGCCTGCGGTGTTCAGCCCGTTCGCCGCGAACATCACGCGCGCGAGCGCCGTCGAGATGATGCCCGAAAACACCGCATAGAAAGCGAAGTCGCAGATGAATCCTGGAAGATCGGCGGCGGTAGGAGCCAGCAGGACCACCGCCGGCACCAGCAGCGCGAAGACGCCCTCGGTGACCGTGAGGTTTATGCTCTGCGGGATGCGGCAGATCTTTCCCTCGAAGTACTGGGCCTTCTCGCTGTAGGTCTCGATCGCGCGGCGGAACGCGGCGAACGAATAGACCGTCTGCTGGAATATCTTCACGACGGGAATGCCGCGCACGTATTCGGTGCCGGCCTTTCCCAGATCCTCGAGCGAGGCTTGGAATTCAGCGATCACCCGAGCGCGGTCGCCGCCCATCATGGACATCATGCAGACGACCGATACGACGGCTGCCATCAGGCACGCCAGCCCCATGCGCCAATCGAAGGCGAGAAGCAGGACGACCATGCCGACGAACAGCACGATCGTGCCCACGATGTCGGCGAGATTGTGGGCGAGCATCGTCTCGGTCGCGGCAGCCGATCCGTCGATGCGGCGGCGCAGCGATCCCGATGCATGCGTATCGAAATACCCGAGACTCGTCTTCATCAGGTGCTCGGCGCATTGCTTGCGCATATTGGACGCGGTCCTGAACGCTGCGAGATGCGTACACATGAGCCCGAGGAAATACACGACCAGGCCGCCTATGGCGAAACCGAACGCGATCCAGCCGTACTGGACGACGTTCGTCGCGGCCGCCCAGTCAGGCGCCGCCTGAATCAAATCCCGAGCCGCAAGCCAAATGGCGACATAGGGAACCATGCTCGCCACCATGGATGCGCCGGAGAGCGCGCACCCGAGGAACGTAAGGCGCTTATGAGGTCCGGCGAAGGCGAGCAGCCTGGTCAGAACCCCCTTCTGCGCTTCCTTTCCTTTCGACATGCTGTTCCTTCCTTCCACATGCGGGTCCTATTTTGTTAAAGTAGTCTAACTATTGGAAGAAGATGCGCGCCGCCTCATTCTGCAAGACGAACGATTGGCAACGCATTCCGTACGAAACAGTGCAGACCTAGTGAGGAGGCTCTATGCCTCGCGCCGTCGAAAACGATCTCGAACGAGCGCTTTCAGCGCTGGATCCGCGCGTGCGCAGCGTCTTCGCCACGCAGCTCATGCAGTTCGGAGCCTCTCCGGCTCCCATCGCCTATGGATCGCTCATGCGCATCGATTCGATGCTCGCGCGCGGATGGATGTGGTCGAGCCCCATCGAGGACGATTGCGCCATCGTCATGCTGTGCGTCAAGATGAACGCCCCGACCATCCTCGAGGAAAAACCGGAGACCCCCTACGCGATGCTGTCCCTTGTATCGGCCGCGGACATGAAGGCGCTGCGCCGAACCGCATCCGAAACGCCGGACCGGTCGCCCTGGGACCATGCGGCTCTCGAAATGAACGCCCCGTTCTCACCTGGGCTCGAAAACCACGTCATGGCAGCCACCATGCATCCGGGATCGTATGCATTCCTCTTGGAAACCGACCAGGTATACCGAGCCGCCAACGTGATCCTGTTCGAGCCGTTCCTGGACCGCAATCCCGAAGCCGCCGCAGCTTTCGAAGAAACGAACGCCCCGATTTCGCTCGACGAATCGCTCGAACTCCGGGAGATCCTGCGCTCCCTGTCCATGCGGCACGCCTCCAAGCCGGGAGCATCGCTGTTCTATTCAGGGAAGATGCGCGAAGCCATCGGGAGCTTCGCGGCGTACCGACACGACGAGGCCATGCGTCGCCAGGCCGCAGGCCGCCATGCCGACGAGGATATCGTGGGCGCCGCGAAGACCGTTCTCTCCGAAACCATCGATGAGCCTCTCACCATTTCCGAGCTTGCAGGACGGCTCTATGTAGGACGCACGTACCTGTGCGAGACCTTCAAACGCGTGACGGGAGAAAGCATCGGGGCATACGGCATCCGTCTTCGCATAAGAAAAGCGGAGGAGCTGCTCGCGTTTTCCGAAGAGACGATCGACGACGTGGCGCGGCAGGTCGGATTCAAGCACCGCAGCGGCCTGTGCGCGGCGTTTCGCCGGGAAACCGGCATGACGCCCTCCGCGTGGCGCCGAAACCGCACATGAGCTTCCGGCCGAGAAGCGCCCTGGCCAGGGGCAATGGCCCCGGATCGCACGACCGGCGCGAGGCTGCAGGCCGCAATCGGAACGCAATCCTTAGCGCCTCATGAGTTCGTCTTTGGAAATCCTCCTCAGCTCGCGCGGCCGGATTCCATCTCTATAACGGTATCGGCGAAGGCGAGCGTGGATGCGCGATGCGATACGAGCACGATGGTCCTTTCACCCGCCTGGTCGCGCAGCGATTTCAGAATCACGCCCTCGTTAAGCGCATCGAGGTTGCTCGTCGGCTCGTCCAGCAGCATGAGCGGCGCGTCGTGCAAGAACGCACGTGCGATGCCGATGCGCTGACGCTCCCCTCCCGAAAGCGTATCGCCCAGCTCGCCGACGTTCGTGTCGTAACCGTCCGGCAACGTCTCGATGAAGTCATGGATTGAAGCCGCCTTCGCCGCAGCGACGATGTCCTCGCGCGATGCGCCGGGACGCCCGACCTCGATATTGCGGGCGATCGTGTCGTGGAACAGCCAGGTCTCCTGCGTCACGTACGACTCGCAGCTGCGCAAATCGGTCGTGTTCACATGGCGCAGATCGCGCGCAGGGCCTGAGGCCTGACGTACGGACAGCGACCCGCCGGTCACGTCCCAGAAACGCATCATGAGCTTGAGCAGCGTCGACTTCCCGCTGCCGCTCTGGCCGTGGATGCCCACGACCGCGCCTTTCGGGATGTCGAACGACATGCCCGAAAGGATCTCGTCGTCGGCGTACGCGAAGGACACATCGTCGGCAACCATCCCATGAAACGAGGCAGGCTGTTCCCCTTCGATATCTTCCACCTGGGGTTTCTCATCAAGCAATGCCAACACGCGTTCGCCGGCGGCAAGCGTCTGGTTCAAGTTGTTCGAAAGGCTCGCAAGAGCCACCACCGGACCGAACGAACCCATGACGGCGACCGTCGAGACGATCATGGCCGTGAACCCTATGGACCCTATGCCGAACTGGAAGACGGAGACGGCAAGCGCCAGAACCGAGAAGAGCTGGATGGCGGCGTTGGTCATCGAGCGCTGCGATGCCTCTATGCCGGCAAGCCCCTCCTGCAGCCGTCCCAGCGCGCGCGAGCGCTCGTCGATGGCACGGCCGCGCACGGCGCCCTGCCCGTACTGGATCGTTTCGTCCAGGCCGTGCAACGACTCGAGGATGAAACCGTTCATCCGGGCGAACGATTCGCGGAACGCGAAGCCGACCTGCGCGCCGCGACGGCCGTGCGCGATCGGGATAAGAACGCCCACCACCGTGTAGCCTGCAAGGGCGACCAGCGAGACGGCCGCGCTCTGCGTCGAGATGAACGCCGCCATGCAGGCGGAGACGATGACGGCGATCGCGATGGGCGATATCGTATGGGCGTAAAAGACCTCGAGCAGCTCGATGTCGGAGGTGATGAGCGAAACGAGATCGCCCTTGTCGCGTCCCTCGAGCTTCGCGGGGCAGAGCGTCCGCAGCACGGCGAAGACGCGGTGGCGGACGATGGCGAGCAGGCGGAATGCGATGAAGTGGTTGCAATATTGCTCGCCGTAGTGCAGAAGCCCGCGCGCCACCGCCATGACGGCGAGGGCGACGAAGAGCACCGGGATGCCGACGGGTCCTGCGACGGGCATATCGACCAGAGCCTCGGAGGGAAAAGACGCCCCCGCAAAAGCGCCTTCGAGACCGGCCGAGATGCCGAAGGCGGCCAGAATCGTGATGAAGATGGCGCACAGGTAGCCGACCGATCCCAGGAGAATGGCCAGCACCATGATGGGCACCAACGGCTTGACCAGGACGATGAGACGACCCATGATGGCCGCGCCCGAGCGGCGCGCGGACGTTGCGTTCATGTCCTTCATGCCACGACCTCCTGCGTCGAGAATCGTTCGAGCGCCATCTGCTGATCGAACAGCGCGCGGAAGGCCCCGTCGGCGGCCATGAGCTCCTCGTACGTGCCGGACTCGCGGATCACGCCGCCCTCCAGCAGGCAGATGCGGTCGGAAGCGACCACATTGGCCAGGCGGTGCGAGATCAGCACCACCGTCTTGCCGTGCTCGCGCGTCAGTCGATGCACGACACGCATGACGGCCTCTTCGCTTTCGACATCGATATTCGACGTGGCCTCGTCGAGGATGTATGCGGGCGAATCATGCATGAGCGCACGGGCGAAGGCCAGACGCTGCCGTTGCCCGCCCGAGAGGTTGCTTCCCTGTTCCTCGAGCTCGAAAGACAGGCCTCCTTGCATCCGCACGAAATCGGCGAGCCGCGTCTCCTCGAGCACGCCCCACAGACGCCCGTCCGTGGCATCGGGTGCGGCCATGCGCAGGTTCTCGGCGATCGTGCCCTTGAATACATAGCTGTTGTGAGGAAGCGTGGTGATGGCACGCATCAGGCTTTCTTCCGATGCGTCGGAAAGCTCCACGCCTCCGACCTGCACGCTTCCTTCGTACCCTTCGTTGCGCCCCATCAAAACGCCTGCGATCGTGGATTTGCCGCAGCCCGACGCGCCCACGAGAGAGACGAAGCTGCCCTGGGGAACATCCAAGTCCACGCCCCGCAGCACCTCGTGGCCCTCTGCATACGAGAAGCGGAGGCCGCGCAGGACGATGTCGATGCCGTCGCACGGCACCTCGATATCGCCTTTCTTCCCTTCAGGCGCATCGATCAGGGCGAAGATGCGGTCGCTCGCCGCCATGCCGTTCATCGCGATATGGAAGAACGATCCCAGAACGCGCATGGGAATGAAGAACTCGGAGGCCAGAAGGACGATCATGACGACGCCGAACAATCCGACGTTTCCTGCGTAGAACTGCGTGAGCGCCGTGATGATGCCGACGGCGGCCCCGCCGTACGCGACGATGTCCATGACCGTCGTCGAATTCAGCTGCATCGTGAGCACCTTCATCGTGATGCGGCGGAAATGCTCGGCATCGGCGTCCATCCGGCGTGCGTGCTCGCCGTCGGCTCGATAGATCTTGAGCGTGGTCATGCCCTGCAGATTCTCAAGGAACGAATCGCCCAGCCCGGCATAGGCATCCCAATAATGCGAAAGCAGGCGGCGCGCGACGGTCTGGACCGCGGCGATGCTTGCCGGAATGAGAGGAACGCACAGGAGCAAGACCAGCGCAGACGGCAGGTTCACGAACGAAAGCGCGCCGAAAAGCGTGAGCGGCGCGAGCATGGCGTAGAAGAACTGCGGAAGGTAGCGCCCGAAATAGGTTTCGAGCTGTTCGACGCCCTCGCCCGCCATCTGCACGACCTCGGAGGTCGCCACGCTCTGTCGGTACGAGGCGCCCAGACGCAGCAGCTTGTCGTAGATGCGCCCGCGCAGGATGCGTTTGACGTCCACGCTCGCCGCAAACGACGCCTTCGCCGCCTTGCGGTCGCAGACGAAGCGCAGGGCGGCCCCCGCGACGATGCCGGCAAGCCACGCCGCATCCACCGTCGCAAGGTCGCCGCTCGCGGCGTGCGATACGAGAGCGGCCACGCACAGCACGATGGCGATCTGGCAAAGGAGCGAAATCCACTGCCAGACGACCTGATATACGATGTATTTCCGCGCGTGGGCGAGCAGCCTCACGAGCCGTACCTTTATCATGAACGCACATCCTATCGCAGCAAGCGCGAACCTCGACCGGCTGCGAGACGCACGCGTGCCGATCGTTGTTCACCCCAGGAAACTCATACCGATAGTAGCCCGAATGCGCGTCGCGCGCCACAAGCCTTCGGGCGTCGGTACCATTGCTATCGGCAGCAGCCCGCACGTTCGTCGGGCGGCATCGGCAGCAGCCCGCACGCTCGTCGGGCGGCATCGGACGGTTCATATTCTCCTGTTTGCAGACGTATCGGGACACGCGCTGCCGGGAACGTTCCGGCGCGCCATCCATGCAGGTCGTCCAAGAGCCGACATGCATGGCGCATATGCCGTTGAACGCGACGGACGCCCTTTTCTGCAGGCCGATTCATCCGAAATATGCCTCGACGACGCATGCGATGCGCGCACGTTGCGCGATAATGCAACCTGTCCGATACGAGCGATACGAGCGCGCAGGAGACGACCATGGCGAAGAAGAATCGTACGAAGCAGGAACCCATCCAGCAGATCGGCGCATGGGAGCATGCCCTGCCCTATCTCGACGGCACCTATTGGATCCGCTCGTTCGCCGTCATCTTCCTCATCGGGCTCATCGTGCAGGGGGCGGCGGAAACATCCGATTCCCTATCCCTCTCCGTCATCGGATGGGCGCTCATCTTCGGCGGCGCCTCCATTTTCGGCGCGAAGATCCTGCTCGTTACGGCCGGGAAGATCATCCGGTGGTTCGGACGCAAGATCGGAGGCGGCGTCTGCGGCCCGCGCGCCGAAGCGGCGACCAGCATCTGCGACCGGCTGAATCCGACCTGGGCATTCGTCATCTTCGTCTTCATCGGCGGCATCCACGGCTTCAACGCGCTTTGATTCGCCGGCGCATAGGCCGAACTGTCGGGGAAATGAAGAAACCCGGCCCACCGGCCAAGACGGTAATAGAAGGGCCTCCGCTCGACACGTTCGAACGGAGGCCCTTCTTGCGGCCCGGACGCGCGGAGGGGTGTGCGCCCGGACCCGATATGCCGCGCGTCGATTACGCGGTCGCGAGGAATTTCCCGACGGACTTGCCGCATTCGCGCCCGAGCGTGATGGCCATGGCGAGCGACATGCCCGGAATCGGGGTGATGTATTCGTAGCCGAAGCGGCGCCCGCAGTCGTTGCCCGACACGTAGAGACCGGGAATCGGGTCGTAGTTCGCATCGACCGCATTCTGGTCGCCGTCGGTCAGGATGCCTCCGCAGGTGACCATCGTCTCGCCCAGCGCAGGATCGAAGGTGCAGGCGTAGAACGGGGCGGTATCGACCGGGAAGAGCACGGCGGCATCGCGTCCGAACTCCTGATCGGCGCCTTCTTTGCAATAGGAGTTGTAATCCTCGATGCTCTTCAGGAAGGTCTGCAGGGCATCGCCCTCGAAGCCGAGCTGGCGGCCCAGGCCCTCGAGCGTGTCGTCGGCGATGTATTCGACCTCGACCATCGGACCCATCTGCTTCTTCTCTTCCCCGCCCGCAGGCTCTTCGTACGTGCCCTTGAACTTCGCATAGGCCTTGTCGAGCGATGCCTGCAGGTTGGCGATGTTCTCGTCGGTGGCGTTGAAGCCCGCATGCTGGGGGATCGTGTACTGGCGGTACTCGGGGAAGTTGGCGTCGAGGACGGCGAACTTGGTCTTGCGCGTCTTGTACACGGTCTGCAGGCCGCGCTGCTCGGCGGTCGGATAGAACTCGTTGCAGAAGCGCTTGCCCCGCTCATCGAGCCAGACAGCCTGCGGCAGGCAGTTCATCTTGCCGGGAACGGACAGCCCCTTCATGTTCATGCCCGGGATGGGGCACGTCTCGAGATGCGCGCCGGCCCAGTAGGCCATCTGCACGCCGCGGCCGTTGTTGGGCGACATGGACGAGAGGCTTTCCCCCTCGACGAGCGCATGGTACATATCGGGCATGAGATCGTTCATCATCTCGACGTTGCCGCCGAAACCGCCGCACGCGATGACGACCGCCTTGCAGGCGAACTTGATGTTGCCGCTCTCGTTGGAAGCCACCAGTCCGGCGACTTTGCCGTCCTTCATGATCACGTACTGCGCCTCGGTCGCGAAAAGGAACTCGGCGCCCGCGGCCTTGGCCGCCTCGCGGTTGTAGCCATGGATCTTCGTCTGGTTGCAATCGCCGTAGAAGCTGCAGACGGACGGCCAGAACTTGATGGCGCCCAGATGATCGAGCTGATGCTCGGTCTGAGGGAAGAACGCCGTGGTCATCGTCGCGAAATCATCATCGCTCAGGCCTTCGAGATACCAATCGGAATTCGCGCCGGAGTTCTGGCAGAACTTCATCACGAGCTCTTGGTTGGGATAGTTCCCGGTGATGGTCATATAGTTCTGATAGAACTCGACCGGATCGATATGGGGCACGCCGCGCTCCTGAAGGATGCTGGCGTTCAGCGAGGCGAATTCGTTGCCGACCGCAGCATAGCCCTCCTCTGTCTGCTTCTCCACGAGGTAGACCTTCTTGCCTTCCTCGGCGAGCTCGCGACAGGCGGTGATGCCTGCGAAACCGTGGCCGCAGACGACGACGTCGCAATCGATTTCCTGCGCGAAGTCGGAAACCTCTTCAGGGGCGACGCGCCATGACTGGTTGGGAAGCTCGGCTGCGGTCGTTGAAGACGAGCCGTCCGCGCCGATCCCCGATGCGCTCGGAGCGCATCCGCCCAGTGCCGCCGCAGCCGCGCCGCCGGCGCCCATGATGCCGAGGCCCTTCAAGAAATTCCTACGAGTCAGTTCGGACATTGCGATTCCCTTCCCTCTTTCCTTTGCGCCGCCGACCCATCCGATTCGTCCGACCTATGCGGACGAGCGCCCTCCGTAAGCGCGGGCGACGGTCATGCGAGCGCCGATGAAACGAGCTCCGCAGGTCTGCGTGTCTGCATGTCCGCGGGTTCGCATGCCCGCGAGTCTGCGAGGTCTGCGGATCCGTAGACCCGCGTGTTGCAGAACCGCGGGTTCTCATGCCCACAGGTTCGCTTGCCACAGGTCTGCATGCCCATATGATGCAGGCAAGCGTCTTAGCGTTGCTTGCAGGTGCGTTGGCATTGCTCGCAGGTTCATCGACGTTGCCGGCAATGCTAGACGGCTGCTTGCCGCCTGCACATCGCGGAAACTATGCATTTAGCTATGAACTGGCCTTTCAGGCATCAAGGAAATTAGGTATCTTGGACGGCGGCGCGATGCGAATCCCCTAAGATACGAGATGCGATGCTGGGAAACCCCTATGATGCGAGCCCCTTGGAACGCAGCATGCGAATCCCGGGGCCGCGCAAGACGCATCTCAAAGGTCGCCGGTTTGCCGAGGAGCTTTCCCCGCGCGGCCCCGAGCGTACCGTTCTGGTGCTCACGAGCCAGCTTGAGAACGACGCAGCAAGACCGATGCCGCATGATCCTTATCCCGAAAGAAGGAGCGCATGGAAGAGCACCCAGGAAACCCTGACGCATACGCCATGCGTCTGCTCGCGTTCATCGCATTCTTCGCAACGATTCCCCTGTATTCTCCCAACGTCGTCCCCTTCAATGGTATCGCCATAGCCGACGGTATCGTGAAGGCGTTCGTGGAGCCTCTGATGGCAGGTGCTATCTTCGCCTCCGCCATACTGTTCCTCGCAACGCTGAAAACAGGCGGGTTCGGCGGACAGATGCTGCCTGGCAAAACGATGTTCCGTGGCACCCTGCCCTTCGGTGCCTTGTCCTCCGGCGCCCGATTCTCCAACGTCCTGTCCGCCGGTGCCCGGCCTTCCAGCACCTCGCCTTCCGGTGCGCCGTCCTCAAACGTCCTGCCCTCTGGCGCACGGCCTTCCGGCGCCTTGCCCTCCAGCATCCTGCCTTCCGGGACTCTATCCTCCGAAGTCCTGCCCTGGATCGCGTGCGCCCTCTATGCGACATCGATGCTTACGTTCTACCTGTCGTGCGCGGGAGTCTTCCCCTTCGCGCCGATGGCGGTCGGCGCTTCGGGCACCTTGGCGGGAATATGTATCATTCCCTTGTTCATCATATGGGCGAAGTCGTTTTCGGGAGAAGGGCCCCGACGGCTGCTCCTAACGCTCTGCCTGACCGTAGGCACGACGGCAGTTACGAACTGGCTGTTCACGTACCTTCCCGCTACACCTCTCGTGGCAGTGTGCTCACTGCTCGTGCTCGCCGGTTCGTTCTGGCCTCTTCTGACTTCCTTGCTTGACCGCAAGCATGCACAAGGCTCGATTGCGACCGAAGACTCCATAAGCGCCGCGGCGGCCGTCCGAGCGACGAAATTCGACGCGGAGAACGCTATTGCCATCGACGCAACCTCTCCTGACAAGAAGGGTGCCATCAGCGCGACTTCCCCTGATGCCTCCCGCATCGAAGAGGCTGTCCATCTCACGGACCGGGAGGGCGAAGCGCAAGCCCGCGCGAACGCATCGGAGCGCGGCGATGCGAACCCATCGGATGCATCTCGCTTCGAGCTAGGCACTCGACCGGCGAAAGCGAATTCCTTCGCGAACGTTTCGGAGGAGGCTCCCTTCGATTCCAAGGGCATGATGCGCCGGTTCGCATCGGTCCTGATGCCGGCCATCGTCGGGCTGGCGATGTTCGCATACTTCATGGGGGTCTCGCACGCCATGCTCTTCGACGCGATCAGCGCGGAATCCGTCGGCGGCGCGCTTGGGGCGCTCATCGTCGCTGTATTCTGCCTGCGCCCCTCCGACGGACCGCTTCTGCATACGCTCTATCAGGTGCTGCTTCCCATCGCATCACTCGCCACCGTAGTCTTCATCACGTTGCCCGAACACTGGGCCTTCATGCCCGAAGCGTTTTCCGCCGTCACCTACACGTTCTTCTGCATTGCCGCACTGCTTGCCCTGGGCTTGGGGCTTGCAGGATCGAATGCAGGAGAGTTCCCGACGTCGCTCGTGGTATCGGGTCTCACGCTTGCATTTGCACTCGCAAGCGCGGCGGGATTGGCGAGCGGTTCCGCCTCGTCACCCTCCGAGACCTGGTTCATCCCCACATCCATCATCGCTGTATATGCGGCCTACCTCATACTTCCGCCCATCATCGGAAACGCGCGTCTCATTGATTCGTCGCGAGAAGGATGTGAGCTCGGAAGTCTTGAGGGCGGTTTCGAGAACGTCGCCGTTGCGGACGATCAAGACGGAATGTCCGCCGCTGCGGAGCACGCGGCGCCTGCGATGGACGATACGTTCTTCAAGCAGAAGGCGGAAGAAATCGGCGATGCATTCCGCCTTTCCCCGCGAGAGCGCGAGATCCTCGGCTACATAGGACGGGGACACTCGTCGGTCTATATCGCAAAGACCCTGGTCATATCGGAAAATACCGTCTACACGCATGTGAGGAACATCTATCGGAAAACCGGAGCGGACTCGCGCGAGGAACTCTTGGAGATGTTCATTCCCTCGCGGTAGCGACGAGGTTTTTACCCTTGTTCTCGTTCTCGATCCCGTTCTCGGCCTCGGCACCGACAAGATTTCACCCTCGCTCTCGGCGCGGCTCTTTCCTTTGCAGAAACGGTGAGATCTTTTGACCTGCTCTTCTTTTTTCGTTCGTCCTTCTTCTCCTTTTCTCCTTTCTTTTTCACGATAGCGGCATAACACTTCATCCTCGCGACGACGGCATAGCGTTCCGTCCGGTGCCAACCGTCCCCGACGTACAAACGATGCGAGATCGTTCCTGACGCAAAGCCGCTGGTCTGATACCAAACCACCCTTAGTTCAAGGCTGCTGGTCCGATATCAAACCTTTCCTGATGTAAAGGTGCTGGCCTGACGCAAAGCCGCTCCCAATTCAAGGTTGCTGGCCCGAAGTGGATTGAATGGGACAGGGGGGTATAGGGCGTTTTACATCGAAAAATTCAGAGCCGATGCCAAAAAATCGCTGTTTAGAGAGTCTCGGACGCAATTTATGTTGTATTTACAACAAAAGTATCCATGATGAGATGAAATTCGGTTGTTGTTACAACATATGTGCTGAAAATATACCCCTATAGGGTATACTAAGCTTTAATTTTTTGGCAGTAGAGAGGGTTTTCACCTACAGGAGACTCGCGAGCCGGGTCGTACAGGAGAGTCGTGAGCCAGGTCATGTGCCGATCGCGCGTCGGGTCATACGCCAGGTCATGTGCCGATCGCGGCGCTGGAAATCGCATCGGTTTTGGAATACGGGGAGAACGCCGCACGTAATTACTTCGTCGTACACTGGGTCTAGCCGGATCGTGCGCCGATCGTTGCCGGGGTCATACGTCAAGTCATGCGCCGATCACGGTGTCGGAAGTCGACGCCGGCCCTGCGGAAGAAAACGGACGGCCGTCGCCTAGGATCGTGTATCGCGACATAACCGATACGACGAAAAGCGACGGCTGTCCTCTATATCCATCGATATTGCCGGCATCTTCGGCCGCCACAGGCATCCAACGAACCAGAGACAGCTTCCTTAACCGGCATCTAGCCTCTAGCCTCCATAAAACGCCCCTCATGCCCGGCGACCATGCGCAATGGTCGCAATGGCAGTGGCGACGGCCGTGGCGATACGCGCAGCGATTGCGCGCGATGGCAGCGATGCGCGTGCGTGCAACGATTACGCGTAATGGCGGCGACGATATGCGCAGCGATTACGCGTGATGATGGTGATGCACATGCGTGCACTCGCCATGCGCATGGCCATGCTTCTTGAAATGACCTTTGCGATGGACTTTGCGGCCCTTGCCCTTGCAGGAAACGCCCTTGTCCTTCATAGCAACGATCAGCTTCTCGGTCAGAGCATCAAGCTGAGCCTGCTCTTCAGGCGTCAGCACGGACAGGATTTCTTCCGCGGTCTTCTCGTGCGCCTTGCGACGTTTGACCGCGACCTCGCGACCCTCATCGGTCAGCGTGACGGTATACGTCTTCGCCGCCTCGGCATCGCCGATGACGACATACCCGCGACGGACGGCCTTCTTGACGCAATCCTTCAAGACGCCGCGGCTTACGCCCAGTTCATCGACAAGCTCTCGCTGCGTTGCTCCATCATGGTCAAGAAGCGCCTGGAGCAGGGCGCCCTGACCGCGCTTGTAGCTCTTCGGACCGAACTTCTTGAATGCGAAGCGAACGAGTTTGTTCGCCTTGTTCATCTGCCGCAGGGATTTCAATGCATCGTTCATGGCAATCCTTCCTCTCGATATCTCGAACGACCCCACTCTAATACCCTCGGATCATACCTGTCAATTATTCATGATTTAACTATCTTACATAGTATTACCAGTTATTCTTGTAGCTATATTATTCGTATTTTAGGTAGTGAATAGATTATATATTCACAGGAAAGCATCGATGCCGGGCTTGAACGGCACAAGCCGACGATCGCCTTCGCACCGCGGCAAAGGCACCCGCGAAGAGCCAATGGAGACGCGAACGTCCCTGCGGGCTTCGGTAAAAACGGGCCGTACTCATGATGACTCGCACAATCATGGCCATCAGCCATGGTCATGACCTCCCGCACAATCACGACCGCCCGTGCAATCGCACGTCCACCCGCATAGCGGGGGCTTCGAGGTTCAGCGAGGTGTACATGGCAAAGCGACACGCGTCCATCCGCATAGCGGGCGGCTTGCCGCCCCTCGCACTTCATGCAGAGAGCTCGATTGGCGCATGGTCGGAGAGAGGCTGCGCGCAGACGACGGCATCCTAGGCCGCATGGACACGCTTCGACCAGATAGCCGCGCGCGAGGGATGGGACGAAGGCATCCCCAGCCGCGTGGACACGCTACCAAAGAAAGACCCTCAGAAAAAAGGAGGCCGCCCGTAGGCGGCCTCCTCGGCACGTCGGATCGTTCGAGCCGACGGTATGGGTTCGCGCGTGTCCCTTAGGCCAGGGAGCGACGGCGGGATTATGCTCGACGCACGAACATGGATCCGTGCACGTCCCCCTAGACCAAGGTCTGGGCGATCAGCATGCCGCTGCCGAACACGAGCAGGAAGATGACCATCGGCGTGACGAACTTCAGCCAATGCTGATACTTCATGTCCAACATCTGCAACGTTGCCATGACCAGGCCCGTAGGCGCAAGGTAGAGCATCGCGTACTGACCCCAGTTGTATGCGCAGACGATCGTGTAGCGATCGATGCCGACGGCGTCGGCGAGGGGCGCGAAGATGGGCATTGCCAGAACGGCGAGGCCCGAAGAGGACGGAACGATGAAGCCGAGCAGGAAGAACACGAGCATGACCATCACGACGAAGATCGGTCCGGGCATGCCGGCGACCGCATTGGACGCCCAGTACAGGATCGTGTCGGAAATCAGGCCCTCGTCGAGGATCAGGTTGATGCCGCGAGCAAGGCCGATGATCAGGGACACGCCCACGAGGCTTGCGGAACCGGCGGTGAAGGCTTCGGTGCATTCCTTCTCGTTCTTGCCGGAGATGATCATGCAGATGATGGCGATCAGCAGGAACGAACCGGCCATCTGCGGGAACCACCAGTGCAGAGCCATGACGCCGTAGACCATGATGACGAAGGCGGCGACGAAGAGGATGAGGATGGCCTTCTTGCGCCAGTTGAAGTCATGGCCGGTGCCGGAAGCACGAACGGCATAGAGCTCGGCGAAGTGCTCGCGGTCCTCGTAGGTGTAGGAGAACGTAGGATCGGCCTTGATCTTCTTGGAATACCAGTACAGGTATGCGATGACCGCGATACCGCCGACGATAAGGCCTGCGGTACGCCAACCGATGCCCTCGAGGAAGTTGATGCCCGCGGCGTTCGATGCGATGACGGCCGCGAACGGGTTGATCGTCGAGAACGTGGTGCCCATGGATCCGGCGAGGAAGATGGCGCCGACGCAGATGATGGAGTCATAGCCGAGGGCCAGGAATATAGGCACGAGAATCGGGTAGAACGCGACCGCTTCTTCCTCAAGGCCGCAGGTGGTGCCGCCGACGAGCATGAAGACGGAGACGAGGAAGACGAGCAGGAACTCGCGACCCTTGGTTTTCTTGGTCAGGGCATGCAGGCCGGCCTCGAACGCTCCGGAGAGGTTCACGACGCCGATCAGGCCGCCCAGGACGAAGATGAATACCATGATGTCGACGCCGTCGATCGTGCCGCGCACCATCGACAAGGTGATCTCATCGAGGCCCTTGCTCTTGGAAGGAAGCTCGGTGTAGGTGCCCGGAATGGAAATCGGCTTGGTGATGGAGCCGTCGACGAACTTGCTGACCTGGACGGCCATGCCGGCGGTCTCGGGGTTGGCCTCAAGGGCCTCCTGGGTGGCTTCCAGCATCTCGGTGGAGCCATCAGGCTGGGTGATCATGAGCTGGCCGCTATCGGGCACATACGACAGTTTTGCATATTTGCCTGCCGGGATGCACCACGTGGCGATGACGGCCAGAATCGTGATGATGAACAGAATGGTGAATGCGGTGGGGACGTTGAACTTCTTCTTTTTCTTCTGCGTGGCCGACGCGGTCGGCGCAGCAGCAGCTGCTTCGGACATACGTATCCTCCTGAGCTCTGTGGATTATGGAACAGAGGGGGGTCGCCTTTTCCCGGAAGGAGAAAGCTGGAAGCAGCCTCGCCAGGTCCGCATGCCTCATGTGCGGACCCGGCAAAGGCTTGGAATCGAAGAAAGGTCGCAGCACCGGCCCATCGATCCCGTCTAACACCCAATGGGCGACCAGGGACATAGCCTCCCAGACCCGCCTGCCTCATGGGCGGGTCTGGATAGAGCCGTATCTAACTTGGCAAGGTGTTTTCTAGTCCACCGTGATGGTGGTGCCGGTCTCGCCCTTGATGGCCGCCTCGGCGCATTCAAGGGACGTGATGAGAGCCTTGCCCGACGGATAGTCAGCAAGATACTCCAGGCAGGCCTGAACCTTCGGCAGCATCGAGCCGGGAGCGAACTGGCCCTCCTCGATGTAGCGCTGCGCGTCGGCAACGGACATGTGGTCGAGGTTCTTCTGCTCGGGAGTGTTGAAGTTGATGGCGACCTTCTCGACCGCCGTCAGGATGATGAGCATGTCGGCCTTGAAGTCGGCAGCCATGCGTGCGCTCGAGCGGTCCTTGTCGATGACCGCGGGAACGCCGGAATACGCGCCGTCCTTCTCGAAGACGGGCACGCCGCCGCCGCCGGTGCAGACGACGATATAACCGGCATTCATGAGGTCCTGCACTGCATCGAACTCGACGATGCGCTCAGGCTTCGGGGACGCCACGACCTGACGCCAACCGCGGCCGGCGTCTTCCTTGTAGACGTAGCCGGTCTCCTCGGCCTTTGCCTTGGCCTCTTCCTCGGTGAGAAAGGCTCCGACGGGCTTGGTCGGGTTCTTGAATCCCGGATCGTCAGGGCTCACGACGGTCTGCGTGATGATGTTCGCGGTGGAGCGCATGATACCGCGACGCCTCATCTCGTTCAGAATCGCCTGAGACAGCTGATAGCCGATGTAGCCCTGGCTCATGGCGCCGGCCTCGGGGAACGGGACATCGGGGGTCTTGCCGTCACGAGAATGGGCGAAGTCGCACGCATTCTTGATCATGCCGACCTGAGGGCCGTTGCCATGGCTGACGATGAGATTGTTGCCGTCGGCGATGAGGTCGACGATGTTCTTAGCGGTGCTCTTGACGAGCTCGAGCTGTTCGGCCGGGGAGTTGCCGAGCGCGTTGCCGCCGAGGGCGATCACGACGCGCTTTCCCTCTCCTTTGGTGTAAGGCATGTCAGTGTCTCCAGTCTCTACTTAAGGGTGGCGTACATGACGGCCTTGATGGTGTGCATGCGGTTCTCGGCCTCGTCGAAGACCTTGGACTGAGCGGATTCGAACACCTCGTCCTCGACTTCCATCTCGGTGATGCCGAACTGCTCGGCCTTCTGGGCACCGATCGTGGTGTTGGTGTCGTGGAACGCGGGCAGGCAGTGCAGGAAGATCGCCTCGGGCTTGGCCATGGCCATGACTTCCTTGGTCACGCGATACGGCTCGAGTTCCTTGATGCGCTCGGCCCAGACCTCGTCGGGCTCGCCCATGGAAACCCAGACGTCGGTGTAGATGACGTCGGCGCCGGTGCAGGCTTCCTTGACGTCCTCGGTGAGCAGGATGGAGCAGCCGTTCTCGGCGGCGATGGGCTTGCAGGCCTCGATCACGTCATCGGCGGGCATGCAGTGCTTCGGGCCGCAGGCGACGAAGTTCATGCCCAGCTTGGAGCACACGACCATGAGGGAGCGAGCGACGTTGTTCTTGCAGTCGCCCATGAACACCAGGGTGCGACCCTTGATCTCGTAGTTGAAGTTCTCCTGCACGGTGAGGATGTCGGCGAGCATCTGGGTGGGATGCCACAGGTCGGTCAGGCCGTTCCAGACGGGCACGCCGGCCTTGGCGCCGAGCTCTTCGACGTCTTCCTGGGCGAAGCCGCGGAATTCGATGCCGTCATACATACGGCCGAGAACACGGGCGGTATCCTCGATGGATTCCTTCTTGCCCATCTGGGAGCTGCCGGGATCGAGGTAGGTGACGCCCATGCCGAGATCCATGCCGCCCACTTCGAAGGCGCAGCGGGTGCGGGTGGAGGTCTTCTGGAAGAGGAGGACGATATTCTTGCCCTCGAGGTAGCGATGCGGAACGCCCGCGCGCTTCATATCTTTGAGGTTCTTGGAGAGCTTGAGCAGATACTCGATCTCTTCGGTCGAGAAGTCGAGAAGCTTGATGAAATTGCGACCACTGAGGCTGACGCCCATGTCGGGCTCCTTTCTCTACGACGGGATCGCTCCCGTCCTCGTGATTACGTGCCCAGCGATGATTCCGACGCCTCATAGGGACAGCCTTCTCGACGATGGCTCGCGACCCCGTCGGATTCATCTCCGTCCGGCACCTTCATATGCACATTATATGGATGTCATATGCACATTTACCATGCTTAATACGGGTGGCTATAGGGATGTAAACCGGGTTTAGAATATAAACTACCTGTTCAATAGACTAAAAGAGCAAAACTTACAATCTCGTCCGTTTAGGGATTCGAAAGCACTAAACTTTGAATCGGCATTGCAACCCGCTTGGGCAGGAAGGTTTTCATGGCCAACCTAGCGCTGTTCTATTACACGCTCGTGATTCTTCTCATCGCGGTCATGGCCGCGGCCCTGAGCCTCTCCACCTACGTGGTGTCGCGAAGGCGCGTCTATCTGCTTGCGGCGATCGCCTTCCTCTTCTATTTCTTCGACGTCGCCGTGGTGTTCCAGGACGATTTCCTCCTGCGCCATTCCCTCGACCAACTCAGCGAACGCGGAGCCTATATCTATCTGGTCGGGCAGCCGTACGGCATGATTCTGACCGGTGCGGGCGTGTTCGTCCCCCTGTGGCTTATGGTCTGCGATTTCTTCGAGGTGAAGAACCGCGCGATGCTCATTGCGCCCGGCGTGGCATTCGCGCTCGGAAGCGTGATCGTCGAACTCGCCATCCCCCATGGAAACGTGCATGAGTTCGTATTCGTCTCGATGCGCGGAGTCTTCCTGTTCTGGACGCTCGGCTTCGCCGTATACCAGACGGCCCGCTCGACGGGAGCCATGCGCGGCCAAGCCAAGAAGAAGGGAAAGCTGTTCTGGGGCATGTTCGTCCTGGGCGCCGCCGTCGTCTTCGAAAACGTCATGCTCATGTTCGTCGTGGAAGCTCCGGAGTTCGTCAAGGGCACGATCTTCATCTTCCCTGAGCGCAATCCGATGGAGAACATGCTCATGCTCTGGTGCGCCCTCTACTCGGTGAACGCAGACCTACGAGTGCTCAACCTGCATTTCCGCAGGCCTCCGGTCACCGAGAGCGATCGTTTGACCGCCTTTATCAACGACGGCATGGAGGCATACGCCGACCATTACAGGCTTTCCAACAAAGAGCAGGAAGTGCTCACGCAGGTGCTGCTCGGCAAGGACAACCAGAACATCGCCTCGACCATGAGCATCGCGCTCAGCACCGTGAAGGTGCATGTGCACAACATCCTGAAGAAGACCGGCATGGCGAACCGCCAGGAACTCATCAGCGACTTCCATAAAAGAGCCTAGATCGACGCGACTGCAACGGCGCGCATGCGGCCAACAAGGGCAGCACCGCAGGATTCACAGACTCGACGTGAAGAGCGCAACCGTGCCGGGCTGTCCCTGCATGAAGAGCGCGACCGTGCGAGCCATTCGGCAGATACGGTTCCATAGGCCGTGATCGCGACGTCGACATTGCAGGTTCAAGTCGCTCTTAAAGCCGTAGGGCCTGAAACGACATCCGCTTCAGGCCCCGGCCTTCACTCTAGTCTGTCACGTCGGACATGCCGAGCCGATTGCTCCCCGTCCGATGCCGCCGCCGTCAGATGCTCCTGTCTGGGCGACGCTCCTGCCTGCGCCATGCGATGATGGCCGCGGAAGCGGTGCCGGAAGCGATCGCGATACCCGCGAGAGCCGTCAAGGGCAAGGAATCGCCGGTCTTCGGGATCTTAGACCCTGACGAACTTGATGAGGTCTTCTGCTGAGCAACCTTCTTGCCACCCTGCTCGGTAGAAGAAGCACCCTGGGGCTTCTTGCTCGGATTCTTGTCATCCGGCTGAACGGGATTCGGCTCATCGACGACCGTCGGCGTATAGGTGGCGGTCACGGGCGTCCCGTTCACATCGAGCGCCTGAACCGTTGCAGGAACAGGCGTGCCGACGAAGTCGGCATGCGGCGTGAACGCCACCGTGCCTGTGGCCGGATCGATCGTATAGGTGCCGACCTCGTTGCCCTTCGCATCAAGCGCAGGAACGGCGGTCTCATCGGTCGGCACACCGTTCACCACAAGTTTCGCCGGATTGCCAGCGGAGATGGTGACGGGGACATCCGGATCGCCGGGCGTGAAGACGGGGGTTCCCGTCTGAGGCTGCCCTTTTTTGCCGGTCGAGGTCACATCGGTGCCCTTGGGTGTGACAGGAGTGACCGTCGGTGTGTACATAGCGGTCGCAGGCGTTCCGTTCTTGTCCTTCATCTGGACTTTGACGCCGGTAGCCGTCCCCGTGAAGCTGGGATTCGGCGTGAACGTTATGGATCCGTCGGAGTTCAGGACGTATGAACCCTCCCCATAGACCGTAACCTTATCGGTCTCGTTCCCATCGCCGTCGACGAGCGTCAACGTGGAAGGATCGAGCGGCACCGATTTATCGACGCCGCCGACATTCACCGTACCGGGAGCGAACGTGGGCGTCCCGGCCTGAGGCAGACCCTGCTTGCCTGTGGAGGTGGCAGGCGTGCCCGCGGGCGTAACGGGAATGACCGTCGGGGTATACGTCGCCGTTACCTTGTTGCCGACAATATCCGTGCGCTGAACCGTGATGCCGGCAGCCTTCCCCGTGAAGCTGGGCTCCGGAGAGAACGTGACAGTGCCCGTATTCGTATCGATACGGTAGGCGCCTTCGCCGGCCGCAACGAGAGACTCGACGAGACCGCCGTCTTTGTCGACGATCATGGGAGGAATGTTCTCGTCAATGCCGACTTCATCGTTTCCGCCTTTGAACGTAGGCGTGCCCGTCTGAGGCTGACCCTGGATATCGCTGCTCACGACATCGTTGCCTGAAGGAGCGACTGGAATGACCGTCGGCAGGTACTTCGCCGTGGCGGGCGTGCCGTTCTTATCCTTCATCTGAACCGTGACGCCAGTGGCCTTTCCCGTGAAAGCGACTTCAGGTGTGAACGACACGGTGACGTTGCCATCCTGCGTGGTTTCTATCTTATACGTGCCTTCATGAGGAATCGTCAGCGAGCTCACCGGGTTGCCGCTGCCGTCGATGAGGATCGCCGTGGCCGGATCGAGATCGACCGTACCGGTGGTGCCGTCGGAATTCTTGCCCACGCCGGCCGTGAACGCGACGGTGCCTTGCTGCTTCACGCCCTGCTCTCCCGTCGAGGAGGCTCCCTGCGCCGTAGGCACGACCGGATTGACGAACGGCGTATACGTGGTTTGCGCAGCATTTCCGAGCGAGTCTTTCATCTGTACCTTGACGCCCGAAGCCTTGCCGGTGAACCCAGGCTCAGGAGTGAAAACGACGGTGCCGTCGGAATGGAGTCCGTACGTGCCCTCGTCTTTCACCGCGAGGGTCTTGACCTCGTTGCCGTCAGGATCGACGAGCGTAAGCGTCGAGGAATCCATCGACGCGACGGATTCGTCTTCGGATGAGAAGGAAGGTTTGCCGGACTGGGGCTTTCCCTGAATGTCTTCGGAAGTCGCCGGGATAGCCATAGGCGCAAGCGGCACGACCGTAGGAATGAACATGCCGTCCATCGTGGAAGCGTAGCTCACGTTCTCAAGCGCATCATTCGTACTCTTCCAACCTGTGGTCTGGCCATTGGCATCAACGCGACGGATCGCGATGCCTTGTGCCGGACCTGCGAAGCCGCGTTCGGGCACGAATGCGGCCTTCACGTCTTTGCCGGACGCTTCGATCTTGTATCTGCCTTCGCCGCTCACGGCATAATAGCCATCTCCATCAAGTTCAGATGTTTGGACGATCGTGCCGTCGGGCTTCACCATGACGGGAGCTGACGCTTCGTTGATCGAATTGGCATCGGTGCTATGATCGAGCATGCCGTAGGAAGAGAACGCCACGGTCGCCGCCTGAGGCTTGCCCTGCTTGGCGGATGTCTTTTCGAGCGAGCCGCGCGGCGGAACGGTCACCTGGACGAGAAAATCCTCGACCTCGCCGGAGAATGCCTGGCCTGTAGGCGACTCCACGTCTTTAGCGTCACGAGAGATGCGTACGCGCGTACCCAATTCCGCGATGCTCGTATCGACGTTCTGCTTGATGTCCGTGAACTTCAGCTTGAGATCCCCGTCTGCCGTGACCTCGGCTGCTTCGGACCCTTCGCCCTCGTCGAACGTGCCGTTGTTGTTGAAGTCCACCCAACCCTTGGCATAGGCCTTGCCCGTTGCTCCAGGATGCGCCTGGACCGTAAGCTCATAGGTATCGTCCGAAGCGCGGTAAACGGCATACGTGCCGCCGTTCATCAGCTGCCCTTCGCCTTCGTCCGCGTCGCCCGTATCGTCATCGGAAGTCCATGCCGTGGAGTCCGCGTTCTTTATGCCCATATCAGGACGTACGGAACCCAGATACGGCATGTCTCCCTTGAGATTGATGACATGCGTGGCCTCGCCGTACGATGCGGGAGCGTCGCCCTCGTCGTTCAGCACCATGCCGAGCATGGTGCTCTGGGCTCCGCGCGAATTGACGTAGATCCCGATATTGCTGACATCGCGAGCGACGACCACGGGCAGCGAGTAACGCAGCCTGTTGTTGCCGTTTGCGTCGTATTTCTGCCAACCTGCGGGAATGGCTCCGTTCTGCGCCGTCATGACAGGGCCGAACACCTGCGTGCCGATGCCGTCGCCGAAGGTCTGGGTGCCGCCGATCGCGCCGTGGGTGTCCGCAATGGAATGCGCGGAAGCTGCCGGATTGAGATTACCCCAGTATCGCGCCGGATACTGGGTATTGGATATCCACATGCCCGTGTTGTACGTCAACGGTTTATAGGAAACTTCGGTCGTATCGTCGGAAACCTGAGTGAGAAGCTCCCACGGCTCGCCGTCGGTCGTGTAGATCTCCTTCTCCTCGGAATTGGCCTCTTCGCCCGAGGCGACGATCATGTCGAGCTTGACGGGTTCGCCGCGATAGGTGGCGGAAACCTTGAGTTGAACTCCTATGTTGCCGCCGTCCTTATTGGGGCGGATGACCGGGGTTCCCGGAACCGTGACGCCGTAGGTCTTCAGAAGGGAATAGGAATCCTGCTTGGAAAAGACGACGTCGGCAGGCTGGCCGTCCCGGTATCGATTGATTGCGTTCTCGTCGTAGAGGGCCGCATCGGCCGTGCCTTCCACTCGAGCCTTGAAAGTGTCGGTGGCATCGAAGGGCTTGAGGCCCACGACCTCGACATGCACGACGTAATCGGGAGAAAGCTCCTTTTCCCATGTCGTGCCGACCGACAGCGCGCGGTCGTTACGCGGAGCGACCGCAGTGGTGTTCGTCGCGCCCGTGAAATCGAACCAGGTGATGTCGGACACGGTATCGCGGCCTTGGAATTGCTTGTAGTCCTGCACCCAAGACTCTGCCGTGGACGGGTCGTCGGCATATGCTTTCGTCGATATAGATGCGCCTGCCATCGGAGAAAGCGATGCGGCGATCAGGGCCGACAAAGCAGCGATGCCGAACGTGCGGAACATGCGCACGTTCAACCAGCGTGCTTTTTCGTAAGCGCTCATGCTGGAGTATCCCTTCTGCTTCGATCGAACGGCTCGGTCGTCCGCACGGAAAAGCGCAGTGCGCGCTTCGTCCACGCAGACGACGTCATACATGATACGTAAACAGAACGGTGTCGAAAAGAGGGAAAATACGTGACGATGCCTGCATTTCGCGCCTATGTCGATTCGCCTATTCAGAACGTACGGCATATATGACATGCATGAAATGCCATTTGAAACGAGAAGGATCCGGCGCTCACGCCTTCTTTGTGGCGACGGTGATTTTCGTATAGTCCGTCGAATGGTTCGCGTACGTGTCGAAATCCGACGTGTTCGTGCTCACGACCCCACCGAAACGCGTTTCGGCCCCCAGGCCGAACGCGAGCACGTCGGCGCCTGCCGCATACGATGCGAGGAACCGATCCTCATGCCCGGGCCTCGCGAACCGCATCGGCAGGTATTCGACGAATCCGGCGGCGCCGAAGACCTCGCGCGCCTGCGCCTCCTGGGCTGCCGTCTCGTCATGAGATGGCAGATCGCCCTTGTCGGCCTTCAGAAACGAGACGTGCACGGCGTCCGACCCGGTCGCTGCAAGGCAGCTTCTGCGGAAATCCTGCATCGACACGCCTCCTATCCCATAGGCGAGCACGAGCCCGAGCGTGTCGTTCGCATACGCATGAAGGAAGCTGTCGCACGCTATGGCGAAGAAATCGAAGGCATCGACGTTGTTGCATCGCGCGAAAATGGGCTGGAACAGGGCCATCATCTCCATGTCGAAGCGCTGGACCCCTGCCCGCTTGAAGAAGGGAAAGGTCGCGCCCGAGATATTGGACACAGCGGCGCTCATGGTCACGGACGCATCGGGCGCCACATCGAAGACGCGATGGATGGCCGCAGAGATATCCGCAAGCGCCTGGCCCGCCATGCTCGCCGTCCCGCCGCCGTAGCGCACGGCCTGAACCTGGCAGTCGTCGAACTGCCCGGCGTTCGCAAGCATCTCCCTGATAAGAGCCTGCACATACGTACGCATGCGCTCGCTGTCCCAGCCGACGACCATGTCTTCCGCGAAATGATCGCGTTCCTTCAGGCGAAAGGGCAGCTCGACCTTGAGCAGCACCGGACGCTTCTCCATACCGCACCTCCGAATTCCGACGAAAGGCCGGCCGCCCTTGCAGACGGCCGGCCATCATGGTAGCGCACGCGCGCCGCACGCCCTTCCCCATGGAGGGGCGAAGGGGAAGGGCCTTATTTCCCGAGCGATTCGACGACATGCTCAGCGGCGCAGTATCCGCTGATCAAGGCAGATCCGCAGCTATTGCCGGCAGTCGGCGTGGCGTACTGGATGCCGTAGCGCTGGCCGCAGTTGTTGCCTGCGGCGTACAGTCCCTCGATCGGGGTCTTATCGCCGTACAGCACGCGGTAGCTTCCGTCGGTGCACACGGCCGCATGCTGGCACAGACCGCCGCTCACCTGGTTGGACGTCTTCGAGAACGAGGCGAAGAAGGGGGCGTCCTTGATGGCGAACAGGTTCTGGGGATCGCATCCCCAGTCGGAGTCCTTGCCGGCCTCGCACATCTCGTTGTAGCGCGCGACCTCGACAAGGAAGTTCTTCTTGGCCTCTCCCGTATAGCCGACGATATCCGCGAGCTCGTCGAGCGTGTCGGCGGCATACACCTTGCTGTATTCCTTGCCGAAGCGGGCGAACGCGCGCACGTCGAAGCCGTCGGCGCCGGTGACGTAGTTCTTCATGTTCTCACGAACCTCTTCGACCATGTAGTCGCTGGAACGGTCCATGGTCTCATGGCCGTAGCCCTGATAGCTCAGGTACGTCTCCCAGTTGGAATCGGTCACGTTGACGAGCAGGGAATCGGCGGGAAGCATGTCCAAATAGCCGTTCGATCCATGCTTGATCAGGCTTTCGTTCATGAAGCGCTTGCCATCGCCGCCGAAGCAGGGCCATGCGCCGCCGAACGCGAAGCCGGGAACCCCGTTGATGCCGGCGGCCTGGCCGGCGCGCGGGCCGCCTTCCATCGTGGCGCCTGCCCACAGGCACATGCGAATGCCCGATCCGTCGCGGCCCATGCCCATCGTGGAAGCGACGTCGGTGCGATCCTTGCCGAACGACCAGGCAAGATTGCGCATCTGGTCGGACAGGTCGAGCCTCATGTCGGGATTGCCGCCGAAGTCGCCGGCGCAGCAGATGACGGCCTTGGCGTTCACCTGCTTGTAGGCACCGTCGATATCCTTGAAGACTGCGCCCGTCACGGCCTCGCCGTTGCCGCCGACAAGCTCGATGCCCTGGTATCCCCAGCGGATCTCGCCGCCCAAACCCTCGAAGGCGGTGTGCAGCGTGCGGATGACGAACGGCCACATGTTCACGTTGGTGTCCACGTCGCGCCACTGGGTCATGCCGCGGAAGGAGTATTGGCCGGCGCAGATGCCGGAGAAGTTGTCGTTGCCCTTGTAGTTGGAGGTTTTAGCGTAGGCATCGGTGTACTCGGCGGGGATGTAGGTATCCACCATCCAGTCCAGCACCTCGCCGCCGCGCGTGGCGAAATCGCGCACGATGCTCTGGTGCGCATGGCCGCGATACAGACGCATGTACTCGTTAAAGATGTCCATGGGATCGATCTCGGGCGTGCCTTTGTCGAGGAAGAGCTTCGAGTTGTACATGGCCATGTCGCAGGCGTATTCGTCGTACTCGTCGTACGTCTGGGTCTCGGCGAGGATGACCTTGAGCCCGGATTCGGCGCACTTGAGGGCTGCCGTGGTTCCCGCGTTGCCGGCGCCGATGACCAGAACGTCGCAGCTGCCGTCTTCCTCGGCTTCGAGCGCAGGCTTCTCGCCTAGCCAGGCGGGAACGTTCAGCATGAAGTCCTCGGGCGCGATGCCGAGGGCGTCGCAGGCGCCGCCCGCGCTCAGCACGCCGTCGCCCTTGGCCGCAAGGTATTCCTCGGGAGTCGTGGCGGCCTTCACGGCGCCGTCGTTCGCACGGCCGTTCGAGGAATACGATGTGCCCAGAACGTCGTATGCCTTGCCCGTCGCCATCGATCCGTCGGATGCGGGCTTGGTCGCCGCAGCGTCGGATGCCGAGGAACCGCAGGCCGCCAGTCCCGCAAGAGATGCCGCACCCAACGTTCCGACGGCAGCTCCCTTGAGGAACGAGCGCCGCGATACCTTCATCTTCTCAGCCATCATGTCTCCTTTCGATACGCCGCGCACGGCTCCCCGATCGTCTCGGGATGATGACGCGCCCCACGCGACCCCTCCTGATGTCGGCTGCGCCGACAGGAAGGAATGTACGGCGCGGAAAGGGAGATGCCTATCGCCTAAGCCGATGATTTCCCCCGCGCGGACACATCACCCGCTTCGGTGATGCGTGCGTTTAGCCTGGTGAATACCGAGCTGTGCCGCCGGAACACCGCCTTGGCCCTTGAGGGGTCCGCAAAGGAGCGGCCTGTCTCCTGTTTCTTTGACATGGAAAATGAGAGACTTTCCTTATGCCGGATGATTCATCTGATGCAAGAATCGGGTATTCCGCATCGCCTTAGCCGTTAAGGAGCTCGAGCAGCTCTTCACGGGAATGCACGCCCGTCTTCGCGTAGATATGCTTCGCATGCGTGCGGACGGTGTTCTCCGAGATATAGAGTTCCCGCGCGATATACACCTGGCTGAAACCGCGGCAGAGATAGCCGAGAACCTCGGCCTCCCTGCCCGTAAGCCCGAACCGATCGACGACAAGGCGGGTCCGCTCCTCAAGATAACGCGCCGCCGCATCCTTCTCGATTTCGCGCGGGGTCCGCGTATCGCCCTCGAACGCCATGGCCACATTCGTGACGATAAGATAGACCGCCGTGACCGCGAGGCACAGCAGCTTGCCTCCTTCGCCGATCTGCCAGATGAGAACGATGCCTGCAGCGAAGCATGCGGCCATGATCGCGAACGCGACCGGCATGACCACGACGGCCGAAAGATCGGAGGTCCTGGCCGATGCGGCGCAGGTCGTCCAGATCACGATGCCTACGATGGCGAAGGAAAGCGTGGTGAGAACCCTCGTGACGACCATGACGCGCGGATCGCCCGTATCGAAGAACGGCATGACCATGAGCACCGTGACCGAGGCGGGAAGCAGCACGCTCTGCATGGAGTGGAGCGTGAATTCCCGCGGGCTGCGCTTCAGCAGCAGCACGATGACGCCCACCGCGAGCAGAGGGCCCGAAACCGCGCCCCAAAGCGTACCCGCTTCGGAGCCCGATCCTTCCCCGGCAGGCGCGGGATTCCAGATCAGCCCGAGGATGAATGCGACGATCATCGCGCCTGCCAGGGGCTTCCACAGAACCTTGGCCAACGTGACGAAAGATGCGCGCGTCAGGATGCCCCGAGAAAGATCGGACGCATGCGTCGAAGCGGGAGCATCGGAGACGGCTTCGCCATCGCGAAAGTGCGAGGATGCGCCCCGCCGAAGCTCCGCGGCCATGCAGAGGCCGGCCGCAGCGTCGGCCACGACAAGAACCGAGATGCCGTCCGCACCCGAAAGCGCGAGAGGGCTCGCAAGGAATGCACCATGGGCGATCGACGCCATGAGGTAGGACACCGATGCGTTCAAAAGGATCGTCTGCGGGACGAACGTCGAGTAGATGGCACCCCATAAGGCGAGATGGAGCGCGATGCCGATACCGCAGAAAAGGCCTCCGACAATGATCGCGGGCACGAATCCGGGATTCGGCAGGGCGAACGCGCAGCCGACGATCGGCAGCATGACCGCAGCCACGATCAGCCCCATACGCCCGTGGATGGTAGCCACGGGCATCGATCCGCGATGCGACCCGAAGCTCCACGAAACGACGGCCGCGGCGGCCATCGCCAATCCGGCGACGACGCCGGCGATCAGGCATAGGAGCGCCGCATTGCCGATGACCTGCGAGAGAGGCCCTGAATGATCCACGAACGCACGCAGGAAGAAGAGGGATACCGACGAGCCGATAAGGAGAGGCTCGAGAGCGATGAGCTCGCCTCGTTCGTTGCGTATGCTCACGGCGCCTCCCCACATGGAATCATGATGCGCCCATGGTATCAGACGACGGGCGAACGCACGCCGTGCGCCTCTCTGCCTCGTCGATGCGTCTCCCCTTCATCATGCGGACCGTTCCGCATAGATCGATTCCACACCTTCGCGTCCGTTCGGCGCGCAATGCACCCCGAAAATATGCAGCGAACAGCCACTTCTTGAACATTTCATCGCTATCGAGGCGTACAATGCACGCATCGGTCTACACCGCAGGGATATTCATAGGGGAAGAGAGGACGCAATGAGAAAGACCATACCGTCACTGCGCCAGAAGGGGATTCTGGCCCTCGCATGCGCTGCCATGCTGGGCGCCGCCCTCTTCATCGCGCTTCCGGCACCCGCATGGGCGGATGCCGGCACCTGGACGATTTCCAAATCGAAGGCGGCAACGTGGGTCGACGAGGGCAAGACCGCCCGCGTCACGCTCCAGCTACCGAGCTCCGAGGCCAAGCTTTCATCCGACATCGTGTTCGTCGTGGACAATTCAAGCTGCGGAGACGACGCCATCAACGACGCCAAGGCGACGCTTGACAAGCTCGTCGCCGAAGTGGCGGGCGCCGACCAGGTGAAGGTGGGCGTCGTGTCGTTCAGGGGCGACGGCCATGTGGAAAAGGATCTCTCGGAGCTGAACGCCGGCAACGTCGATGCGTTCAAGGGAGCCATCGCAGGGGGCTACACGGGCGATCTGAAATCCGGCACGAACATGCAGGACGGCCTCGCCAAAGCCAAAGCCATGCTTGATGCGGATACGGATACGCCCGCGAGCCGCAAGCATGTCATCTTGGTGAGCGATGGCCTGACGCGCCTGTTCACGGCCGAAGACGGCATGGTCAAGGACATCTACTACCAGTATTCGTACACCGATCCGACGTCTCAGCAGGCCGCAAGCGAGATCGATCCGAAGAACTTCGTGTACTTCGGCATGATCGACGAATGGCGCCAGGCGCGCACGCCTGGCTCAGCCACCTATGCCATGCCCTACGGCGACTGGGATACCTACTATGCCCACCTCGTCGAATGGGTTGCGAACGACGGCAATACGTATGCGCGCGACTTCAAGACCTACGGCAACGATGCCACGAGCATGGTGAAAGATCCCGCGACGGGCGCCATCACCGATCCAAGCTTCGCCTTCATCGAGCACGGCACCCAGGCCGACCATGCCATGGCGCCTGACCGTGCGGTTTATGAAGCCTACACCGTATGGCAGGCTCTGAAGGGCGAAGGCTACGCCTGCTACGCCGTGCGCACAGGCGACGATTCCGACTTCTCCGTCAAGTTCATGAACCAGCTCAACGGAGGCATGCCGCTCGACTTCACGCAGATCGCCAACAACATCCTGTATGCCTGCGGCGCCGGGTCGAAGATCACCGACTCCATGGGCAAGGGCGAAAGCTACGATTTCGACTTCGTCCCCGGAACGGCAACGGTCAGCGTCGGCGACGAGCAGCTCGAAGCCACGAAAGAGGGCGAGAACGCCTGGAGCTTCCATAGCACGGGATCCCCGAATGCACGTTTCACCCTGATGTACGATGCGGATGCGGACGCCTACGAGTTCACCGCGCACGAGCCGATCTCCAACTTCGCGCCCGTGAAGCTGACGTACGACGTCGCGTTGGCCAAGGCTCCGACCGAGCCGGGCGACTACGAGCTTGCCACCAACACCAAGGCGACGCTTTTGCCCGTCAATTCCGCGGGCGTTCAGGGTGCAGCGGAAGACTTCGATATTCCGAAGCTGGCGTATACCGCCAAGGCTCCGAGCGATCCGAAGACGCCTGAAAAGAAGCCTGAGGCGAAATCCCCCGCCCCCACGACTCAAACCGCAACCAAGACCACGTCTAGCGGAACGATGCCTCGGACGGGCGATCCGATGAGCTCCCTGCCGTTCGTCGCGACGGCGCTCATCGCCGCAGCGGCCATCGGCACGGCTGCAGGTACAAGGGCGCTGAAGAAGCATTAGATTCGCGCTCGCTGACGCACAGGGGAAACACCATCGACGGCCGCTTCGCACCGAGGCGGCCGTCGATTTTTCTGCAATCTCCGAAGGTGCCCTTACGTAAATGCCCTTAGAGGCGATGAGCGGGAGAAGCCCCTGATTGCCCCTGGTAGTGGCTGCCGAGGCCCGCGCTACCGTACGGACGTTCGACCGGCGAGGTCATGCGTTCGAACGACATCTGGCCGATGCGCATGCCCGGATGCAGGACGATGGGAAGCGTGGCCACGTTGGAAAGCTCGAGCGTGATCTCCCCTTCCCAACCGGGATCGACGTAACCGGCCGTCGAGTGGATCATGAGGCCGAGACGCCCAAGCGACGATTTCCCTTCAAGCTTGCCCAGAATATCATCGGGCACGGCGATGCGTTCGAGCGTGGTGCCGAGCGCGAACTGCCCCGGCTGCAGGATGAACGTACCGCCAGGGGCGACGTCTATGGATTCGGTGAGGCCCGGCTGGTCGGTCAGGGGATCGATGAACGCATGCGACGAATTGCGGAAGATGCGGAAATTCGACCCGAGGCGCACGTCGACGGATGCAGGCTGGATATTGTCCTCGACCAGCGGTTCGATGACGATGCGGCCCTTGCTCATCTGGTCTTTGATATCGCGGTCCGAAAGAACCATGGCGTTCCCTTCTGGTATGCGCCGTCCCGAGAAGCGTCGAGGACGGCTTTTGATTGCGCTGCAACAGGTCGCCCGCCGTTTCACGCTTCGCCTCGCGTCATCGTCCCGAGAAGTGCCGAAGACGGTTTCTGATTGCATCCCGATTCTACCAGCATGGAACACATGCGGCCTGCATCACCGCAAAGAGCCCGCATGCGGGCGTTGGAACCAACGAGACCCTGCCCGACGCCGCACTCGTCGCAAAGGGTCCGCATGCGGGAGGCTGAACCGATCGGCGCATCGGAAAAGCGGTCCGACCACGCTTCATCGGCCGTCTCTGCCGGAATGATTCTTCCGCTCGAAGTACTCGATGGTGACGATCTTGGTCTGGAACGTCCCTTCGGAGACGACGTCGCCCGCATCGTCGCGCGCCGTCACGCGCCAGGTCTGCCTGCGAGCGCCCGGGGCGTACTCCTCCTCATCCAGAAATTCGGCGACGCCGTGCAGCACACCGCGCTTCCCCGGCTTTCGATGCCGGATATCGGCCCTGGTGCCGAAGCTCATTTCGTAGGTGAAATCGGCCCGCTCGTCAGCTCCCATGCTCGCCGCGGTCTCGAGCAGCGAAAGCGTTGCGCCCCCATGCAGGAATCCGTGCGGCTGAAACAGAGTGGGAACGATATCCATCTCGAGCTCGACCCGGTCCTTCGAGACCGCGACTTTACGTATGCCCAAGGCATCTTCGAACAGCATGAGGATCTTCCCCCTCTCTACCGGCACAGCTCCCAGAACGCGACGGCCGATGCCGCAGCGACGTTCAGGCTGTCGACGTGATGCGCCATCGGGATCCGCACCGTGTAATCGCATCCCTCGATCGTGCGGGCCGTCAAGCCGTCGCCCTCGGTGCCGAACACGAGCGCGAGCCTTTCGCACGCTGCAAGCCGTGCGTCATCGAGCGGGATGGAATCGTCCGAAAGCGCCATGGCGGCCGTGACGTATCCCAGGCGATGCAGTTCCTCGAGCCCGGCGCGCGGCCAATCATGCGCGTCATTGCCGATGCGCGTCCATGGAACCTGAAACACCGTTCCCATGGATACGCGCACCGATCGGCGATACAGAGGATCGCAGCACGTCGGAGCAACGAGCACGGCATCCACGCCGAGAGCGGCGGCCGAGCGGAAGATTGCCCCGACGTTCGTGTGGTCGACGATGCCTTCGAGCACGGCGATCCTGCGCGCGCCGCCGGGACGAACGCCCGCCAACAGCTCTTCGACGCTCGGCAGCTTCGGGCGTCGCATGGCGCAGAGGATGCCGCGCGTGAGCGCGAAGCCGGTCAAGCGCTTCAGCTCCTCGACGGGAGCCACGAACACGGACGTGCATGCCGAGGGCCCTTCCGCACCATCGCCCCCGCACGAAGCCGCCCGCGCCGAAACGCCTCCGCCCGAAACGCCGCCACGCAAGGTCGGCGCAGGCTTCGAAGCTTTCTGGATGCGCGCGACGGTCGGGGCCGCCGCATCCAGCCATTCGGGCGTCATCAGGACCGAAACGGGAACCATGCCCGCATCCAATGCGCGATCGATCACTTTGATGCTCTCGGCGATGAAGACGCCTTTCTCAGGTTCGAGCTTGTTGCGGAGCTGGACCTCGGTCAGACGCGCGAACACATCGAGGCGCGGATCGTCGAGGGTTTCGACCCATGCATAGGGAGCGCCCAGCGCCGAAACGCGCACCCGCGCAGCCGCGTCCTCCTTAAGATCGCGCCCTTTCATCGCCCAGACCGTTCCTAGTTCTTGAACGAATGCACCGGCGCCGGGATGCGGCCGCCGCGATTGACGAACGCCTCGCAGCTCTTCGTGTTGACGGGGATGATGGGCGCGTACCCCAATAGGCCGCCGAACTCGGCGACGTCGCCGACGCCTTTTCCGACGACGGGAATGACGCGCACCGCAGTCGTCTTCTGGTTGATCATGCCGATGGCCGCCTCGTCGGCGATGATGCCGGCGATGGTCGCAGGCGTCGTGTCGCCAGGGATCGCGATCATGTCCAGGCCGACACTGCAAACGCAGGTCATAGCCTCGAGTTTTTCGATGGTCAGGCAGCCCGATGCCGCGGCGTCGATCATGTTCTTGTCCTCGGACACGGGAATGAAGGCGCCGGAAAGACCGCCGACATAGCTCGACGCCATGATGCCGCCTTTTTTGACCTGATCGTTCAACAGCGCGAGGGCCGCCGTGGTGCCGGGAGCGCCCACCTGTTCGAGACCTATCTCCTCGAGAATTTCCCCGACGCTGTCGCCCACCGCCGGGGTCGGCGCGAGCGAGAGATCGATGATGCCGAACGGCACGCCGAGACGACGGCTCGCCTCCTGGGCCACGAGCTGACCGACGCGCGTCACCTTGAACGCCGTGCGCTTGATGGTTTCGCACAGCACCTCGAAGCTTTCGCCGCGCGCGGACTCGAGCGCGCGCTTCACCACGCCAGGACCCGAAACGCCCACGTTGATGACGACGTCGCCCTCGGTCACGCCGTGGAAGGCGCCGGCCATAAAGGGATTGTCGTCGGGAGCGTTGCAGAATACGACGAGCTTCGCGCAGCCGAGGCCGTCGCGTTCGGCCGTGGCCTCGGCGGTCTGCTTGACGATATCGCCCATGAGGCGCACGGCGTCCATGTCGATGCCCGTCTTCGTGGAGCCGACGTTGACGCTCGAGCATACGAAGTCGGTTTCGGCGAGCGCCTGGGGGATCGAGCGGATCAGCAGCTCATCGGATTTCGTCATGCTTTTGCTGACCAGAGCGGAATATCCGCCGAGAAAGTTGACGCCCGCAGCCTTTGCCGCATCATCGAGGGCGTGGCACAGCCGCACGTAGTCCTCCGGCGCCTTGCAGACGCGCGCGCCGACGAGCGAGACGGGCGTGACGGATATGCGCTTGTTCACGATAGGGATGCCGTAATCTCGTTCGATAGCACGACCGGTCGAGACGAGGTCCTTCGCACAGGCGGTCACTTTACCGTAGATGGCCTGGGCGAGTTCTTCGACGGTGTCGCCCGCGCAATCGAGCAGGCTGATGCCCATCGTGATGGTTCGAACGTCGAGCTTCTCCTGCTCGATCATCTGATTGGTCTCATGGACCTCGGTGATATTCAGCATGAACGTTCCTTCTCGGTTGGCGGGGATGATGCACGAAGACGGAACCGCCCTCGGATGACGGCACCTCGCGCATGGGAGGCCGGGCGGCGCTTGCTGCGCGCGGCTAGATGCGATGCATCTTGGTGAAGATCTCCTCGCGCTGGCAGCGGATGCGTACGCCGATTTCTTCACCCAAGCCCTCAAGGTCTTCAACGATGCTCGAGAATTCGACATCGGCATCGGTCACGTCGACGACCATCATCATGTTGAAGAAACCGTCGAGGATGGTCTGGGAGATGTCGAGCACGTTCACGCGATGATCCGCCAGATACGTGCATACGCGGGCGATGATGCCGACGGCATCCTTTCCGACGACGGTGACGACGGCTTTGTTCATAGATGCTGCCTTTCTCGATTGATGCGCCTTGATCGACTCAGTATAGACGCGTGCAGGCGCAAGGTGCACCGCGTGATGGCTTCGGCAATCGCCACCGAGCAACGGCAGATGCCGACTGCCGTGGGTATGGTCGCGCAGCATAAACGCAAAGAGCCTCGCGGCCGCATTGCTCGGCGGCGAGACGAAGCATGCTCGACAAGCCAAGTCTTCCTTATGCCACATCTCATAGATTCGTTCGAGCGATTCGACCCCGATACACGGAAGGAGGCCGCCGATTCCTCGGCAGCCTCCTTCGATTAGGCGATCGGCGGTACGACTACGATGCCGACTAGTCCTTCATGGGCTCCATGGCGCTATAGCCGAAGAGGTTCTTGTACTGGGAAACCAGATACAGGCACATGAGGGTGGAGAGAATCGCGGCAGCGAGCAGCAGCACCATCATGATCCAAACGGCGCTCGCCTCTCCGACGGCGGTGGTCATGGAACCGACGATGAAGGGAAGGAACACGGAGGCGAAGCCCATGAACGTGTAGTACATTCCGACGTTGCGGCCACGAGGACCGGGAACGATGAGCTGACGCAGGGTGACGCCGGTCTGGAGCATGCCGCCCGCGGCAGAGAAGCCGAGCACGGCGATGCCGAAGTAGACGGCACCGGCACCGATGCCGAGCGGAAGCGCCAGGATCACGACGGCCAGAGCCACAGAGGCGAGGATCGAGTCGATCAGGATGACCTTGAGCGGATTCCAGCGAAGCTTGCCCATCATGAAGGCCCAGAAGAGAACCGCAATGATGGAACCGGCGGTGTAGATGGACGTCAAACCGGCAGCGGCGACGGGATCAAGACCGAGGTTCGTGATGCCGAACTGCTTGGAGTACTGCTGGGCGCCGTACATGATGAACATGATCACGAAGCCGAAGAACAGGGTGATGAAGTTCTCAAGACCGTTAGGCGTGCGGAGCATGGCGTCCTTCGCGGCCTGAATCTCGGCCTCGGCGGCGTTCTTGGATTTGCTGTCATCGACGACGCTCTGCTTGCGCTCGTCGTCATACACGAACGGGGTAAGGGCGGCGAAGACGACGCAGATGACCGACATGACGATCGGGATGATGATGTTGATATGCCAGGAGTCGCCGGCGTTCCAGGCGGCAAGCAGAGGATACGCGATGCCGGAAACGGAGATGACCGCCTTGATGCCGATGGTGGAAGAACCGGCATACTTGGGATTGGCCTCGGCAATCGCCGGATACAGCGCTCCATCCCAGAAGCCGGACGTGGCGACGCCGGAAAGGAAGCCCGCTACGCATGCGACGGTGACGTTGGTGCTCACGAGCATGATGGCGAAGCAGGCGACATACATGACGGCACCGAGGACGGCAGGGATCTTGCGGCCGATACGGTCGGAAATCTCGCCACCGATCCAAACGCTGACGAATTTGCCGACGCCCGTCCAGGTGATCGCCATCGCGACCGCCGCGGCGCCGGCCGTGGCGTCCGTGAAGCCCCACTGCGTGTAGAAATTAACTTGATTCTGGCTGAAGATGATAGCCTGCACGCCATGCGTCAAATAGCACATATATACGGTGGCGATGGCAAACATATACTTCGTTGCCCTCTGAACTGCGCTCACGGCATTCCTCCTAATCGATTTGACCTTCTTGCAAGCCGTACCGAACCCCATGGTTGGCATTCGCTGCAATTACGCAGGACAACCGCATCAAATACCAACCTGGTCTCATGATATGAGGTGGCTGCAATGAGCGCCAATAGGATTGGATGTCGGTATTTCGTCGAATTGATTGACTTTATTTATGTAAATTTATAGGTGACTTTCGGGAGGACATTTGAATGAGCGGCTTCCCGCGGCGTCCTGGCGAACGTCATTTATCGGTTCGCGTCGATGCGAGGAGGTTCTTTCTCGTATTTCATCTGCGTGGCAAGCTCGATGAAATGTTCGACCGTGGGACTGCGGTAGATCCCCTTCTTGTATACAAGATATACCGTATGGAACCCGTCCGGAACCTCTTCGACAGGCCTGACGGTCAGCTCGTCGAACAGCGAGGCGCCGACCGTATCGAGGCTTAAGCCGATGGAATTCTCTCCTGCCGCAACGATAGAGGCGAGGGTGATCTCATCGTCGCACCGTTCGCTCGGCACGACGTCGTGCGTTTCGAGCAGGGATTTGACCTCTCCGCCCAAGGACGTATCTTCGCGATACGTGACAAGGGAGCGGCCGTCGAAATCATCGAAGGACAGCATGCGCTTTTCCGCGAGGGGATTGTCCTTGCGAATGATGGCGACGAGGTTCTGACGAAGCACGGGCACGAATGCAAGATGATCCTTGCCGTCGACGAATGCGGTGAAGGCGACGTCGTACGCATCCGCTTCCAAGCCTTCGATCAGGCTTCTGGTCAATCCTTGATAGAGGTCGATAAGAGGACCTGAACCGAACTTTGCACGAAACTCCCTGATCAACTGAGGAATATAGCAGTCTTGGATCGTATAGATGGTTCCGACGGATACCGTGCCGCTGTATTGTCCGATCTGTTCCTTGAGAATATCGCTGCCCTCGTGAAGGGCATTCAGGGCTTTGGTCGCGTACTTATTGAACTCCTTGCCGTATTTCGTCAGGCGGACGTTTCTTCCGCTCTTCTCGAAGAGCGGGACCCCGAGCTCCTCTTCAAGCCGGGCAATGGAATTCGAGAGCGTGGGTTGCGTGATATACAGCTGTTCAGCGGCCTTCGTATAATGCTGCAGCTCTGCGAGCTTGCAGAAATATTGAAGCTGGGAGATATTCAAAAGAACCCCTTTCGCTCCACCGCGCCGAACGCGCCCGCACCCATGGCTCGGGAACATGCAAGGCAAGGCTATATTTCATGGATTATATCGTTTGCATTATGGATAGGGTGCGAATGCCGCTGTCCAGACCTATGATATCTGGTCAATTTCGGCATTCTGATGAAAAACGACGAGGAGCCCTCCCTGCTCGGGAGGGCTCCTCGTCCTCAAAGGATCGCGCAATCGCAGGGTGAATGCACGCGACGGTTCACCCAACCTGCCCCGAATGGTTACTTGCCCTGAAGAACCGCAAGCTTGACGGGTCCGCACACGGAGCCATCGGCCATTGCCGCATCGATTTCTTCTTTGGTGTACCCGAGCTCGACCATGACCTCCTCGGTAGAAGAACCCATCATTCCGGTAGGTTCAAGCTCGGCGGTCTCGTTCAGCTCGAACTGGACGGGCACGGTCGGGCACCAGCGGCCGCCCTTGGGATAGGGGACCTGCTTGATGTATTCGTTCACGAGGGCGTTCTGATCCTCGTACACATCGAGCGGCGTCTGGGCAGGCTCGCACGGCATATCGTTCTTGCCGAACATATCGAGCAGCTCGTCGCGCGTGAACTGCGCGAATCCCTCATCGAGGATATCGGTGACCTCACCGGCAAGGCCCTTGCTGTTCACAGCCTGGACATCGGAATAATCGGGATGCTCGGCAAGGTCTTCGCGATGGATGAGCTTCATGACCCTCGGCCAGTCGCGATTGTATTCGGGAAGGCAGAGGACGACCCATTTGTCATCCTTGGAATGGAAGACGTTGTTGAGCGGATTGTTGACCTCGCGACGGCTCTTCGGATACTGATTGCCGTATTGCGCGGAAACCATGCCGGTAGAGAGCGCGTAAATCGCAGCATGCTCCAAGGCGCAGGTGACGTAATCGCCGGCACCGGTCTTCTCGCGACCGATAAGGGCGGCGAGGATGCCGGATGCGAGGAACATGGAGGCTTGGAAGTCGCCGTAGCCGTTGGTCGGGATCATAGGGGCGTCGCCCTTGTTCACCGTGGTTCCGAATACGCCGCCGCGACCCATGTAGCAGGTGACATCGAATCCGGCGTTATCCTTTTCAGGACCCTTCTTGCCGTAGCCGAGACCATGGCCCATGACGAGCCGAGGATACCGAGCATGCAGGCTCTCCCAGTCGAGGCCCATCTTCGCCAGAGACTTGGCGCGCATGTTGGTGATGAACACGTCGGCCTCGGCGAGCAGCTTATGCATAACCTCGAGTCCCTTTTCGGATTTGAGATTCAGGCTGATGAAACGCTTATGCATGTTCGCCATATCGAAGCCGAGATTCTCGTCGTCGTCGGCCGTCATGCCGAACACGACGGCCTGGTTCACACGGCCTGGATCGCCTTTGGCGGCCTCGATCTTGATGACGTCGGCGCCCCACTCGCCCAGAGCACGACCGGTGGTCGGCGTAGCCAGGAAGGTCGTGAGGTCGACGACCTTGATTCCCTCAAGAGGCTTGCTCATATCTTCTCCTTAGAACTGTGACGGGAACTGATGCATCCCGATGCAAAGGAGGAGGACCGACGAGACCGTCAGCCCTCCTCTGCGATTCCGTTCCAGACAAGACTTCCCGTGACGGATTAGAAGTTGTACTTGATCTGGCCGTCGAAGTCCTGGCATTGACGCGCGATAGTGATGCGCTGGACGCAGGGAGCGCCCTCTTCGAGCCACATGGCGCGGCAGTCGCGATACAGGCGCTCGGTCGGGCCGTAGGGGCTGTCCTCGAAGTAGCCGTCGCCGCCGAAGATCTCGAGCATCTCGTCGGAGACCAGCTTGACGGTGTCGATGGAGAAGAGCTTGCAGATAGCGGCCTTCTCGGTGACGTACTCGTTCGTCGGGTTGATGTCGTAGTCGCGCGCGAAGTCGTAGATGGCGGTGCGGAGGACATGGATCATCTTCTGCATCTCGGCGATCTTCTGCTTGATCATCTGACGGGTGGCGATCGGCTTGCCGAAGGTCACGCGGTCATTGGCGCGCTTAAGGGAGATCTCGAGCATGCGCTGGGCCATGCCGAGGTTGGAGCACGCGATGTGGACGCGAGAGACGGAAAGCGAATGGATGGCGATTTCCATGCCCTGGCCCTCTACGCCAAGCAGATACTTGGGATCAAGCTTGACGTTGGTGAACTTCAGGCCGGCATGGCCTGCGCCGCGGCAGCCCATCATGTGGGACATCGGGACGATTTCGAAGCCGGGAGCATCGTTCGGAACGACGAAGGCGGACAGGCGGTCGTCCTTCTCCTTGCTTTCGTCGGTGACGGCGATGACATAGGTGTAGTCAGAGCAGTCGGTGTGGCTGATCAGCCACTTCTCGCCGTTGAGGAGATAGGTGCCGTCGGCCTGCTTGATGGCGGTGGTGTGGATGTCGGCACCCGTGCCGCCGGTCTGCTCGGTCAGGGCGAAGTTGATATAGACGGACTTGTCCTGGAACTTGTCCATCAGCTGATCTTTAAGCTCCTTGGTGCCGTAATCATCGAGAATGCGCCAGTTGAGGTCGGCCGCATGATGGAGATGCATGCGCATTCCGCCAGGACCGCGGGAGAATTCTTCCTGCACACGCAGAATTTCGAGCTCGGAAAGATCCCATCCTCCGTATATGGAAGGCAGGTAGTAACGATACAGATCGTTCTTCTTGGCGAGTTCGTAGAACTCCTCCGGGAACGTGTTCGTGACCTCGATTTCCTTCTGCATCTCATCGAACGGGCCTTCGGCCAGCTCGCGAATCTGCTTCAGGTAAGCCTCGAACTGCTCATCGGAGATTTTCGCGTTGGGATTCATACATCCTCCTTTTGGTCACGCGACTTTTTTCTCGAGCTTGAATAGCTCTTACGGCGACTATTTTGTATTGGAACGATGGAAATATCCAATTGATGCTGTGAGCTGTTTTGCGAAAGAATCATTGAGATACGCAATGATTGCATAGAATTCCCTGTTCATGATCTATATTCCCGAAGAAGACGCCGGCATTGGGGTTGCCATTCTATCCAGAGGCATGCGCACGATTCCAAGATTGCCTATTGACAAATAGGCAATCATCCCTACCTTGCAGCGGAACTTGCACTCGATGCAAGGATCCTTGTCGCAGTATGCGAAGGCGTCTTCTTCTGCGAAGGCGAACACGATCGGAGAGCGTTTCTTCGGAAGGACGTATTTCAGCTGCATTCCCGTGAACGACTTCAACGCAACCCAATCGATCGAATAGGTTGCATCGTCTATGTCCCAGATGATCTTCAAGGCATTGTTGTTGAAGCTCCCCACGAACGCGTAATCGAGCTTCACGCCTTCCGGAAGATCGGCAAGGCTTAGAAACTCGCACGACGTATCCCGGGCTTCCTCGGAGGAATCGAAGAAACCCACGTACGCAGGCTCGGCGACGGGCGTGCGCGCATCCCCTGAGTACGCAGAGGGAAGCGCTCCGCTTACCCCGATGGCGATCGAGTCGTCAGATGCCTCGTAGAAAGGCAGGTCGTCTGGCGCGACGCGTGGTTTGAAGGTCGATCTCGACCGGGTGACGCTGTATTCGGTGCTTTTCACGTCATCATCCCCCTTCCTCCATCCTCTTCTTCAGCTCGGCAGCCAGAACATGCTTCCGCACCTTCCCCGTTGCCGTGTAGGGAAGGGAATCTATCGGCTCGAGCCTTTCCGGCCAAACGCGCTTAGGCACGTGATTGGACGCCAGGTAGGCCTTCACCTCATCGAGGCTCGGCAGCTCGCCCTGAGACACGACGAAGGTGCAGATTCTCTCGCCGAGCCGTTCGTCCGGCATCCCTATCGATACATGCTCCCCGATGCCAGGACACCCGTTGAGAAAGGAGTCCACCTCGTTCGAAGAGATATTCTCTCCTCCGCGGATGATGACATCCTTGATTCTTCCCGTGATGCGAATGCGTCCCTCGTCATCTTCAACGCACAAATCGCCGCTATAGAACCATCCATCGGCATCCAGCGCAGCGTCGGTCCGCGCAGGCTCATTAAGGTATCCGACGAATTGATGCGGCCCTCGAGAAGCCTCTTCCCCCTGAATGCCGAAGGGAACGGCTTTGCGTGAGCGGTCGACGACGCGAACCTCTATGCCCTCGTAAGGAATGCCTGACCACCGACCGTTCCATTCAAGGCATTTCTCGGGAGGAACGACGACATGAGGACAGCTTTCCGTCGAACCGTAGGATTCGCAGAGAAGGATCCCCTTTTCATAGGCACGCGAAATCAGCCACTGAGGCACAGGAGCCCCTCCGCACAGATAGAGACGCAGCGGATAGTCTCTGACGTTCCGTTCTTCAAGCAGTTTGAGAAGGTCGTAGATGAAGGGTGTCGCCCCATGCGACCAGGTGCATCCCTTGCTGCGAACGAAATCGAGCGCTTTGCACGGCGAATACTCCTGCTGCAACGCCACGCTGCTCCCAAGCAGGAACGCCGCTATGAGACCGTGATAGAAACCGGTCGCATGATTGAGCGGCGAGGGCATCCACATGCAATCCTGCGGCCTCAAATCGAGAACCGAAAGATATGCGCGTTCGGAAAACAAGATGTTGTTATGCGTATGCAAGACCATTTTCGGCGATCCCGTGGAACCGGAGGTGGCGAGAATGCATGCAACCTCATCGGACCTTGACTCGGCGGCCTTTTCGAAAGGCTGCTCTGCCACCAGCATATCGGAAAGCAGTTCCGCGCCATCGAATGCAGCCTTCGCCTTCGACTCGCGATCGATAAGCAGAATGCTCCGAATGGATGGGATGCCGTCTATGGCGCCGCAGCGTTCCGAGCAGCTCATGCCTTTGAACTCGGTAGGAGTGATGAACACGACCGGCGCAACGCGGTCGAGCAGTGCCAGGAGCGGCTTGCCATAGAGGTTAGCGTCCACGGGATGCATCACGGCACCGACTTTCAAGCACGCAAGGTAGATCACAGCGAACTCGACCCATTTAGGCACTTGGAAGCTGACGATGTCGCCATTGCGGACGCCTCGACGTTCAAGCCAGGTCGCAAGTTTGGAAGCGCGCAGATCGGTCTCGCCATAGGTAAGAAAACGCCCGCCGCCATCCTTCACGTAGATATTGTCCCGATGGGATTCGAGCCCCTCGTTCCAGACGTCGATCAGGGTCTTCGTTTGCCAATAGCCCTTTTCGTAATACAACCGCTTACGGGCTTCGTCAATTCGAAGATCGGTAATCATGCGACACCCTCCGTCTTCGCAACGAACCTGCGCCGATACGCATCGCGCTTTCTGCGTAAAGTGTAATACGCCCCTGATAGCGGTATATATTTCCTTTGTTCGAGGTCTTGCGTCGAACCTATTGAATCTTGCATTGGCAATGGTGGGAACGCGAAAGAGAAGCACCGATCCGAAACGGGAACGCAGAAGGCCCCGCACGAAGCGGGGCCTACGGTGCGCCGGAGCGCGCGGGCCGGAAGGAAGGCCGGCCGGGTAACGAGAAGGGCCCCGCGCATGGCGGGGCCCTCGGTGCGCCGGGGCGCGCGTGCGGGCGCGCTGGGCGAG
>NZ_ALNO01000010.1:0-69996 GCF_000293015.1 Slackia sp. CM382 | reverse complement strand
AGGGGGCTCCGGACGAATCGTCCGGAGCCCCTTCTTCACGTATATAAGTATCTCTGCGGCTCTTACTGATAGAGGGTTTCCGTGTTTCCGTATTGACGGACTCTCGGTGTGTTCAAGACTCTTATCGACCGTGCGCAAGGTGCGCGTAGAGCATTCTAGCTATCACCCGCGACTCAAGAGGTTTGCGATGCGGCATGAGATGATGATTCTTGTCATTGCTGGTTACGACGGTTTCCCGTTGCGTTACCGTCCTTCTATCCTGAGGCTGAAGTCGCAGCAATCGTCGCCGCGCCCCAGGGTCTTCGTTCTATGCCAGATGAGTTTGGGATGAAGGCCTGCATAGCATATATCGTCGCTGTCGCAGAAGCAGCCGCATAGCTCGGGGCATCCATATGCCCCGCAGACGTCGTAGTAGGGGCATTTCGTCATATCGATGCGCCAGACCCCATCGCCGACCTGGATCTCGTCCGCCTCGAACCCCGCCGCCTCGTTGAACGATGCACGTGTTCCCTTGGCGAACACCCAAGGCATCAGACGATACATGCCGGGGACGTGCATGAGCCTCTCGAAACCCTTGCGTTTCTTCCACGCATTCGACTCGACACATGCGTGGATGGCGAGGAACGCCTCTTCCTTCGGCATCACGTCCTGCAGCGTCTCGTATGCGGCGATGCTGGGAAGAATCTGCGATTCGAGGTGTCTCATCCTCTCCTTCGACGCGTCGGCATTCTCTCGTCTCAGGACGCTCAAGCGTTCTTGCATCTTTCGAACGAGGGCATCCGCCCGGTCGGCGCTTGCCTCGCGCGCCATCTCATCGAAGCTCTCCTCGATATAGCTTCTTTTCACGGGAACCACGTCCTTCCCATGTGGCTTTTCACGCTATGGGGGATGGTGCATCCTGCTTTATTGTGCGGCTTGATGACGAAAAGACGCAACGAGCGCGCAATGTTGGGCAGCGCACCGCCCGGTCCTTTCCTCGTCTCGTCGAATATGCGCGTGCTCGCGATATACCAACAAGCCAAGTAGGTATTTGAACTGCGGAAACAATCGAATCTTGGTAGAAAATCCTTCGCATTCGCCGTACGATTCATGGTACTCTAGAACATCGGGGGGACCCGCCATACGGCCGGGCGGAGGGATGCCGATGCTCTTCGGCATTCGAATCTCAAGGGAGGCGCCGACAACATTGTCGGCATATGCATTGCAGGGGGGATCGACGTGGGTCTGAGTGCATTCGCGAAGGCGATTGCAGGGGGCATCATCGGCTTTCAGGCCGTCATGTATGCGATGCGCGAGCCGCAAACGTTCATCAGACCTCCGGGGGCGAAGGACGATACCGACTTCCTCGCCCGTTGCGTGCGCTGCGGAAAATGCCTCGAAGCCTGCCCCTATGAATCGATCCGCATGGTCAAGGACCCTCTCGACCCGTCTTCGGGCACCCCATGCATTTCCGTGCGGGAAAAGGCCTGTCGCATGTGCGAGGACCTTCCCTGCGTGAAGGTCTGTCCGACCGGCGCCCTGCGCGATTGCGAGGAGCGCGAGGACATCCGCATGGGGATCGCCGTCATCAACGAGAAGACGTGCCTTTCCTACAAGGGCATGCGATGCGAGGTCTGCTACCGTGCCTGCCCGCTGCTCGATCGGGCGATCGCGATCGACTACCGCATGCGCGAAGGCGACGATCGTCATTCCGTATTCGCGCCGGTCATAGATCCGGAGGTTTGCACTGGGTGCGGATGGTGCGTCGAGCGTTGCGTGACGGACGAACCTGCCATCGCGATCGTGCGCGACAAGGCCGATGCCGAGGGCTATTGGGACGCCTACAACATCGAACACGGTTACATCTCGGACGAAGATCCTGCCGCATGGTCGGCCGCGTCAGGCACGGCGGCGGCCGCCAAGGCGTTTTCCGAATAAGCGCATGGAGCTCTTCTCGGTGTCGTGCGGCGCTGACGAAGGCACACGGCGGAGGGAAGGGACGGAGGAAGAAGGAGGGCAAGAAGACGGAGGGAAGAGGCAAGAGAGCAAGGGAATAAAAGAACGAGGAGAACGAAAGAACGAGGGGACTACCGGAAAGGGAGGAATGAATGGAAGTCTCGAGACGACAATTCGTGAAGGCCACGGCCGTATCGCTCGCGATGGCCGCCGCCGGCATGGGTACGGCGACGCTCGCCGGGTGCGCGCCTTCTGGGGGAGAAGGCGCTTCCGGAGGCGGGGAATCCACCTTCACCTCGGGCGTCTGCCGCTTCTGCGGCACCGGCTGCGGCGTGATCTGCGAAGCCAAGAACGGTAGGCTCGTGTCGGTCACGGGCGATCCCGATAATGGGAGCTCGCGCGGCCTCAACTGCGTGAAGGGCTACTATCTGAGCAACGTGCTCTACGGTGAGGACCGTCTGACGGTGCCGCTCATCCGCGACGACCCGTACACCAAAGGCACGGACGAAGGCCTGCGCGAAGCCACTTGGGAAGAAGCGCTCGATCTGGTTGCGGACAAGCTGAAGACGGCCTACAAGAACGACGTCGGCCGCATCGCGTTCTGGGGCAGCGGCCAGCAGCCCATCGCCGAGGGCTATCTGACGGCGAAGTTCTGGAAGGCGGGCCTGCTTTCCAACAACATCGACCCGAACGCGCGCCTATGCATGGCGAGCGCCGTCGTCGGTTTCATGAACGTGTTCCAGACCGACGAGCCTGCGGGCAGCTATGACGACCTCGAGAACGCAGACGTGTTCGTGACCTGGGGTGCGAACATGGCAGAGGCTCATCCTGTCCTGTATTCGCGCCTGACCGCGCACAAGCTTTCGGGCGAAGGCGTCAAGCACTACGACCTGACCTGCTATCGCACCCGTACCTCGGAATCCGCCGACAAGGTGCTTATCTTCAGGCCGGGCAGCGACATCGCCGTGGCGAACGCCATCTGCAACTACCTGATCCAGAACGACCTGTACGACCACGCCTTCGTAGAGGACCACCTGCAGTTCAAGCAGGGCACGGAGAATCTGGGCGACGCCTTCGACGACGGCTACGACAAGAGCGAGGTCGGTTCTAAGGTCGATGCGGTGGAAGGCATAAGCTTCGAAGACTTTGCCGCCCGGCTGGAGCCCTACACCTTGGAATACGCCTCGGAGCTTTCGGGTGTGCCGGTCGACGACATCCGCGAGCTGGCCGATGTGTTCGCCGATCCTTCCAAGAAGGTCATGAGCCTGTGGACCATGGGCGTGAACCAGCATAACCGCGGCACGTGGATGAACCACTGCATCTATAACATCCACCTGCTCGTCGGCAAGATCGCCAAGCCCGGCAACGGCCCCTTCAGCCTGACCGGACAGCCTTCCGCCTGTGGCACCGCGCGCGAGGTGGGCACGTTCTGCCATCGCCTGCCGGCCGACCTCGTCGTCGCCAACCCGCAGCATCGCCGCTTCACCGAGGCGATATGGAACCTTCCGGAAGGGTATCTGGATCCCATCTCCAAGCCCGGGTTCCACACCACCAAGATGTTCCGCGAGATGAGCAAGGGCAACATCGACTTCATGTGGACTGCCCACAACAACTGGGCCGTCTCGGCGCCCAACCTGACGCGCGTGCTCGGCGTCGACCCTGCGTACCAGGGCATCTACAGCACGTTCATCGTGGTCGACGAGGTGTATCCCACCAATTCGACCCGCTATGCCGACGTCGTGCTTCCTGCGGCTCTCTGGGTCGAGCGTGAAGGCCAGTTCGGCAACGGCGAGCGCCGCACCACCATCTTCGAGAAGGCGGTCGATCCTCCGGGAGAGGCGAAATGGGACCTGTGGATCCTCCTCCAGGTCGCCATGCGCGTGCTCGAAGGCGAGACCATCGACGGCGAAGACGCCTTCAACCGTCTGTTCGGATTCGTGTTCGATAAGGAAAAGGGCGATTTCATCTCGGATGACGAGAAGGAGATCAACGGCCTTATCTGGGAAGAGTACCGCACGTTCAGCAATCCCGAGCTCAACGAGCGCGCCCAGGCCATCAACATGGATGCCGACGGAACCTTCGAAGCCAAGCTCAAGATGGAGGCCAAGCAGCTGGCTCCCTACGAGGAGTACCGCTCCGCGCATGGCCTGACCTGGCCTGTGCGCGAAGTCGATGGGAAGTGGCTGCCGACGAAGTGGCGTTTCGCCAACGGTTCCCAGGAAGAAGGCTTCGATCCCTACGGCGTCGAGAAGTACGGCAAGACCGGCCTGGCCAACGACGTGTGCTTCTACAAGGCCAAAGACCTGAAGCCCTCCGTGGTGTTCCGTCCGTACGAGCCGCCCGCGCAGGAGCCGAGCGAAGACTATCCCTTCTGGTTCAGCACCGGCCGCCTGCTCGAGCACTGGCATACCGGTTCCATGACGATGCGCGTGCCCGAGCTCAAGCGCGCGCTGCCCGAGTCGCTGCTCTACATGAACAAGCAGGACTGCGCCGATCTGGGCATCAAAGACGGCGACACGGTGCGCGTCACCTCCACGTACGGCACCTTCGAGATCAACGTCTCCACGAGCGGCCGCGTCGATCCCGATCCCGGCATGACGTTCGCGGCGTTCTTCGACGAGAAGAGGCTCATCAACCTTGCGGTGGAGGATATCTACTGCCCGCTGTCCAAGGAGCCCGACTTCAAGAAGACCTGCGTTCGGATCGAAAAGGCGTAAGGAGGGGCGCACATGAAGACGAAGAAAACCGCCGCATTGGCGATGCTGGTCGCGACGGCCCTCTGCTCGGCCGCGCTGAGCGGGTTCATGCTCGTGTCATGCGGATCGGGAGGACCGGCCGCTCAAGACGATGCCGCCCTCAAGGCTCCGCCTCTGCAGCCGGCTGAAGACCATCAGGGCATCTGGGAGTCGAAAGGTTCCGAAGGGTGCTACGGCTGCCACGGCGCCGACGAGAACGGCGCACGGAAGGTCGAGGCTGCTCCGGCTCTGCCCGAAGACCATTACGCTGCGGGCGATATCTCCAGCATGAAGATCGATCCTGAGCGCGATCAATGCATCATCTGCCATCCGGTAGGATAGGCGGCACCGCGCTTTCGCCGCATGGTCGCACGTCCTTTCGCAGGGCGCGCGACCTGCGAAGCGGAAGAGCTGTGGCGCGTGCGTGCGATGCAGGCGCGCATGCCGGTCGAACGCGAGTACGTCATGAGGAAGAGACATGGTTATTTCCAGCTTGGTAGTGAATGCCGTCGCCGATAAGGCATCTACGGCGGCCGAGGCCTTGGCGGCCATCCCCGGAGTCGAGGTCCACGGATGCGAGGAAGGCAAGATCGTCGTCACCATCGAGGCCGAGACCTCCGTCGAATCCCATGACATCGCGGCGACCTTCATGGACATCGAAGGAGTGTACGGCGTCGGACTCGTGTATTTCAATTTCGAGGACGATCCGACGGTGAACCCTTCGCGCGTGTCGGGCGATCGGTCGCCCGCCGAGTAGCCGACCGGCTTCACCTGCGGAAAAGAGGGGAGAAGGCAGAGGGAATGACCGCACAGCCTGGAAAGAACGTCAAGGGAAGAATCGGCATAGCGCGCCGCATCGTGCAGATCGCGGTGCTGGCGCTCTTCTGCGCGCCCGTGATCATATCGGGAACGGGTATGTTCGGGCTCGTCAGCGGCAGGGAAGAGCTTTCGGTCGTTCCTTCGGACCTGCCGTTCTTCGGGTCGCTTGCCTCCTCGTCGGTCGTCGGCGTGAACGTGCTCGATCCGTATGCCCTGCTAGAGGTTCTGGCGGCGAGCGTGAGCATCACGGCCGGGGCGGCGCTTGCCGCCGTGCCGCCTCTGCTTGTGTACGGGCTTGTGCGGGGGCGTGCGTTCTGCGGGTGGGTCTGCCCGGTCAACCTGGTGCTCGAAGGTGTCGATTGGCTACGTCGCAAGCTGGGGCTTACGGTCGCCGTCCATGCGCTTCCCCGGCGCACGAAAATGATCGTCTCCATCGTGGTGCTGGTTATCTGTGCGGCCACCGGCATGCTGGTATTCGAGATGTTCAGCCCGATCGCGTTTCTGAACAGGGGCATGCTCTTCGGATCGTTGGCGGGCGGCTTCACCATGGCCGCCATCGTGGTGGCCGAGCTCTTCTGGGCCGAGCGCGTATGGTGCCGGGCGCTCTGCCCCCTGGGTGGTTTCTACGAAGCGATCGGCACGTTCGGTCTGGTCAGCGTCAAGATGGATGCTGAGCGCTGCGTGCACTGCGACGCGTGCCGAGCCGTGTGCCTCTGCGACCCCGAGATCCTCGACGGCGTTCTGGACGAAGGCGCCGATCATGTAAGCGCGGGGGATTGCATGCTGTGCGGACGGTGCGTCGACGTCTGTCCGACGGATGCGCTCAGCATAGGGTCTGCGGTTCCGTTCCCGAAGCCGCAGGCGGCGGAAGGCGCTTCGCTGAGTCGCCTCGGCCGTTTGCGCGAATGATACCGATCGCATGGCATTTCCTGGTATCCTGCGGGGCAGGAGGTGCACGATGAATCATACGTTGATAGTCCTTGCCGTCCTGCTGGTCGCAGGAGCGGTGCTTGTTGGTTGTTCAGGTTTCTTGAGCGGTGGCACCGCAGGAAACGATTCAGGGTTTCGCCAGGTTACAGCTCAAGAAGCAAAAGAGCTGATGGATTCCGAACAGGATTACGTCATCCTGGACGTGCGCACGGAGGGCGAATACGCCGAAGGGCATGTGCCCGGTGCGACCCTGCTTCCCCTGAATGACGTCGCCAGCAAGGCGGAAAGCGTTCTTACGGACAAAGACCAGCTTATCCTCGTCTATTGCCGCAGCGGCAACCGCAGCAAGCAGGCGGCCAAGACGCTGGCGTCGCTCGGCTACACGAACGTTGTCGACTTCGGCGGAATCTCGAGCTGGCCCTACGATATCGAGAAGTAGCGCACTTCAGGCATGAACCGACTTGCTCGCAGAGCCTTCGCCGCGTGTTTCGGCGAAGGCTCGTTCATGGTGCGGTGTCTCGCTTCGACGCTTTCCATTCGCTCGGGCTCTGCCCCGTGAGGCGCTTGAACATAAGGCTGAAATTGCTCTGATGCTTGAAGCCGACATCCGCAGCCACCTCGGCGATGGTCTTATCCGACTGTATGAGCAGGTCTTGGGCTCGTGTTAATCTCGCGCGGGCGAGATAAGATCCCATGGTCATGCCGTTTGCCCGCATGAATGCCTGGCATAGTTTCGTTTTGCTGACGAGCAACGCTGCTGCGAGGTCGTCGAGCGAAGGCGGTCGTGCGACGTCGTCGGCGATGCATATCTTGACGCGGTTCGATATCTCAAGGTCGGTCAGGGAACCTCTCTGTCTTCTGTCCGATAGATGGAAATCGATGGTATCGGCCATGGCTTGGCGCACCTTTCCTGACAGGTACAACCGGGCGCCCGGCAGTTCCATTCTTCCGATTGAAAAGGATCCGAGCGTCTTACGGAGTTCAAGCGCGCGATCGAGCGAGCGTGTGTGCCGCAGGGCCTTCTTCAGGTCGCTGGGCGATGTTAGAAGATCCCGTCCTATCCTCTCGAGGAATGTCGGGAGCAGGTTGATGCTGCATGACTGATAGGAGTTGCCTTCCTTCAGCTGATACGCATGCATGCCGGGGGCCATCTCGTAGGCCAGCAGGTGTTGCTTCAGCTCGGGAGATAAAGGTTCTTTCAAGTCGTCGACGGGAACTCTCTCGGCGCGTCCCTCAGGCGTCTTGAGGAATGTTTCGGCGCTTATGCTCGTCAGAAGGGATAGGCACCAGTACCGGCTCGACGGCCGTTCGATCAGCTCCATATCGCGCTTCTGGAGGAGCCTCTTCATGGTTACCAGGCATCCTTCTTCGCTGCTTCCCGCCCAGAACCATCCTAGGGAGTCCTCCGTGTCCATTCTTGCCAGCAGGCCGTAGGCTATGGGATATGGTTCGGCCTTCAGTTGGCGCAGCTGCTCGGCAAAGATTGAGCGTTCTTCGTGCGTGAAGCGGTTAAGGGCATTATCGAGGTCCATCCGAAAAGTCCTTTTCTGTAAGAATTTATTTCATATTCCATTATTCATATTCCAAATTACAGATGAGGGCGCATGCGCGTCAATGGATTCATGGCGAAAGTTAGCATCGACTAACACAAGAGGAGGGTTCGCTCATGGCTTCTCTTTGAGGAGGCATGCTCCTCGAAGCGGCAAGGGAGAAAGGATCGTCATGTCAGATAAGGAAACGATGCCGACGGAAACGGCGGAGCCGGTAAGAGACGCCCGCCTTTCGGTGAGGGACTTCGCGACGATAGGTATATTCTGCGCCATTATGTTCGTCGTGTTCATGGCATACTCTATTCTTACGGGCGCTTCGCTGTTCTACTCGATGATCTTCAATGCTGCCGGCGCGGCATTGATTCTATCTCCGTTCTACGTGTATATGTGCATGAAGGTCGGCACGCATGGTCCGGCATTCGTGTATAACCTGATGTGGGCGATTGTCGCTGGCCTCATGATGGGGCCGTTCATGGTGCCGTGGTTTATCGGCGGAGGAATCATCGCCGAGCTGTCCATGATTGGCGCCGGCTCGTACCGGAGTATCAAGAGGATTGCTATCTCTTGGGTGATATGCGCCCTCGTTCGCGCCATGCATGGCATGTCTGAGATCTGGTTCTTCCACGACGCCTTCCTGGCCACGGGCGTCAGCGATGCCCAGGTTCAGGTTCAGACGCAGTTCTACACCGATCCCTTCTGGGTGTGCGTCAGCCTTGCTGTGACGGTCGTGCTTGCGGTGCTCGGTTGCGTCATCAGCAACAGGATCGTTGTCAAGCATTTCAAGAAGATGGGATCGGTCAGGTAGATGATCCCGAAGGCAGACGTTCACTTCGACTTTCGTGCGAAGCTTGTCGTCGCGGTTCTGGTGATGTCGCTCGTCGCTTTGTTGACGAGCGACATCACCCTCTATGCCCTTATGGTGTTTCTCGTCCTGTACCTGGCGATTCAAGGTCTGAGCCGCCATGCGCTCATCTATGCGCTCATTGCGTTGGTGCTCGGCATGATGAGGGTCGTCTCAAATGGGAACGGTCTTACCTTCCTTCTCCCTGAGATGTTTCTATTCATTCTCGTGAGAACGACGATCATGCTTATGGCCGCCGAGCCCCTCTTGGGCATGCCGCCTGGCGAGGTCGTCGCAGTTTGCAAGAAAATGCGCGTGCCCGATATGGCGGCGCTCCCACTGACGTTCATGCTGCGCTTTCTTCCAGCAGTGGAAGGTGAGTTCAGAGATGTATTCGAGGCTCTTGGAATGAGAAGACTGCTCTCGTTTCGTCATCCTCTCAGAACGTTCGAGCATGTGGTAACGCCTGTAATGCTCAGATCATCCAGGATTGCAGAAGAGCTCGCCGCTTCGGCGGAAAGCAGGGGCATCTCGTCGCCGGGGGAACATACCTGCCGACGTGCCATCAGGTTCGGCTGTCATGACGCGGCGCTTTCGATCATTTCCATGGCGATTGCATTCTCATGCGTCGTTTTCGATAAAGGATTTCTTGCATGAGCGATTCTGCGGCGATACGGCTCGATGGGATATATCTTTCGTATCCCGCTTCGCATACCCCTGTCCTGACGGATGTCTCTTTTTCGATTTCGTCTGGCGAAGCAGTGGCTATCGTGGGTCCCTCAGGTTGCGGGAAGACTTCGGTGACGCGTGTCGTAAACGGTCTCGCGGAGGCATACTATGGGGGATCCCTTGCGGGATGCGTCCAGGTAGGGTCCCTTGACGTGCGTACAGCTCGGTTGAGCGAGATCGGACGTGTGGTCGGATCCGTGTTCCAAGATCCTCGCAGCCAATTCTTCGCGAGCTTGACTGAAGACGAGGTTGCGTTCGGCATGGAAAACTATGGGGTTGCGCACGAGCTCCTTGATGCGCGAGTCGATGCGGCGCTCGCTTTCGTGAAGGCCGAGACTTTGAAGGGGCGCTCGATACACCCGATGTCGAATGGCGAGAAGCAGAAACTCGCCATTGCGTCGGTGAATGCGGTGAAGCCTTCCGTCTACGTGTTCGACGAGCCGTCATCGAATCTTGACATGGCATCTGTCGAAGCATTGTCATGCCTGATGGCAAGGCTCAAAAATCAGGGTTGCACCATTGTGGTGGCCGAACATCGGATCCATTACCTCATAGGCGTCGTCGACCGGTTCGTCTACATGGACGGTGGATCTATAGTCGCGACCTATACCTCTTCCGAGTTGATGGCACTTGCTGAGAATCGTCGCGCTGAGCTCGGCATCAGATCGCCTCGCTTGGATAGGCTTCGCGCCGGCGCTCGTTTCTTTACGACGACGGGATCAGGTCTCGCGATACGAGGTCTTCGTTATTCGGCGGCATCCCGCGTCATATTCGAGGGTCTTGATTTTGAAGCGAGATCCGGCTGCATTACGGCAATCGTCGGACGAAACGGCATCGGAAAGACGACGCTTGCGAAGCTTGTCTGCGGCCTTCTGAAAGAGAAGGGAGGAAGCATCTTCATTCGCGACGTCCCTATGTCCCGGAAATCGCGGCGGCGGGCGGCATACTTCGTCATGCAGAACGCCGATTGCCAGCTATTCGGTGACAGCGTTTGGGATGAGCTGCGGATGAATGCACCCCGCTTGCCGGAAGACGACCTGCGTGCGATTCTAGACGATTACGGGCTCTTGAGCTTCAAGGATATTCATCCAATGGCGCTTTCGGGAGGCCAGAAGCAGCGGTTGACCATCGCTGTCGCCGAACTTATCGATGTTCCCGTCATAATATTGGATGAGCCGACTAGCGGATTGGATTATCGAAGCATGCGTAAGGTCGCCGCTCGCCTTAGGGCGCTTGCATCGAAGGGGAAGGCTGTTCTGGTCATCACGCATGACTTCGAATTCATCATGGAGTCATGCGACAAGGCGATTCACATCAAGGGGTCGGGACAGGCTATCTGTTTTGATGTGGGAAGCTGCCAAGAACGCATCTTGGCAGCTTTGGCATCTTAAAACGGCTTTTGTGCCAAGCCTTGCTTTTCAGAACAGAAAACGTGACGATGCGTCGAAAATCGTTATCGGCAAGACGACGAGCGATGCGGCGATCGTCGATTCGACCCTATGCGACGTATCGAGCGCGATCGCCATCCTTCGATTTTTTCTCAGATGTTGTTGCGACAACATAAAATTTCTTCGTGCCGTGATAGAAGTTAGCTCAAGCTAATACCATTGCGGAAAGGATACGCGGCATGGAAGACATGAAGAAGCATCTCGGCCAGGTGGACGTGGCGAAGGTCAAGCTGATGGTTCGCGTCGAAGAGGATTACGAGAACGGCAAGCTCTCGTTCGACGAGGCACGCGCCATGCTCGAAGAACGCGTCGGATCCTGCGCGCCGGCAGAGATCGCCCTCGCCGAGCAGATGTTCACCGAGGAGGATCCCGACCAGTGCCGCAAGGAAGACATCCAGGGCAAGCTCGCACTGTTCGAGGGAATCCTCCAGACCGGCATGGAGGGGCTGCCCGCCGACCATCCGCTTTCGCGGTATGTGCAGGAAAACGAGGCATGCAAGAAGATCACGCTCGAGATCGAGGATCTGGTTCAATACCCGCTCATCAAGAACCAGTGGATAGAGCTGTACGATCGACTCATACAGGTCAAACGCCACCTTTCCCGTAAACAGATGCAGTTGTATCCCGTGCTCGAGCAGAAAGGGTTCACGCGCCCCACGACGACGATGTGGACGCTCGACGATTACGTGCGCGACGAGATCCGCGACGCGCGCGCCCTGCTGGACGCTGACGACGATGACGCCTTCATCGCACGGCAGCAGACCATCGTCGCCGATCTGCGCGACCTCATGGCCAAGGAGGAATCCATCCTCTTCCCGACATCCCTCAAGATGATCACACCCGAGGAATTCGAAGCGATGAAGTCGGGAGATGCGGAGATCGGGTACGCATGGCTCGACCTCGATGTGGACCATCGCGCTCTGGAGCGCGAGCAGAAGGCCGCCTCTTCGCCGGACGCGACGTTCGTCGACGAGCTCGCGGCGCTGCTCGGCAAGCACGGCATCGCCACCGGTCCTGACGCCGAGCTTGACATGAAGACGGGCAAGCTCACGCTTTCCCAGGTGAATCTCATGCTTCAGAACCTTCCGCTGGATATCTCGTTCGTCGACGAGCATGAGATCGTGAAGTTCTACTCCGATACCGACCATCGCATCTTTCCTCGCAGCAAGAACGTCATCGGGCGCGATGTGAAGAACTGCCACCCGCGCGCGAGCGTGCATATCGTGCAGGAGATCGTCGAGAAGTTCCGCGCCGGGGAAGAGGACGAGGTCGATTTCTGGATCAACAAGCCCGGCGCCTTCATCTATATCTATTACAAGGCCGTGCGCGACGAGGACGGCACCTTCCGCGGCGTTCTCGAAATGATGCAGGACTGCACGCGCATCCGCTCGCTTGAAGATTCACGTACGCTTTTGACCTGGGGAAGCGAAAAGTAACGCAATCCTTTGCCTTATCGAGCGGTCGCAGCGGAACGGAGTATACTGTGCCTTTCGGTCCGATGCGGGCATGGACGCTCGGGGAAAGGGGCATGTCGATGAGAACGGGCAGGCGCATTCGCTGCCGCCTTCAGCAGACGGTCTTTCGCGCGGCCATGCCGCTTCTTCCGTATCGCGAGCCGGAAATCATGCAGACGATGGAAGGCGTCGCCGCCGCATGCGTGAGCGAGCATGTCGCGCGCGTGCTTATCGTGACAGGGCCCCGCATCGCGGCATCGGGCATGCTCGACGATCTGACGCATGCCCTTGAAAAGGCGCACGTTTCGTATCGTGTGTTCGATCGAGTGGTTCCCAACCCGACCGTGGCGAACGTCGAAGACGCGCGCGAGGAATACCTCCATCACGACGCGCATGGCATTATCGCCGTCGGGGGAGGTTCGCCCATGGATTGCGCGAAGGCGACCGCCCGTTTGATCGCCGACCCGGATTCAACCCTGTCAGATGCGCGCGGAATCTCGTTTTCCCGCCGTCCCGTCCCGCTGCTCGTCTGTGTTCCGACCACGGCCGGGTCGGGCAGCGAAACGACCGTCGCCGCCGTCGTGACCGATGAGGCGAAGCGTCTCAAATACGCCATCAACGATTTCAGGCTCATACCGAAGTATGCGGTGCTCGATGCGAGGCTGACGGCTTCCTTGCCGCCGTCCGTCACCGCTCAGACGGGCATGGACGCCCTGACGCATGCGGTCGAGGCGTATATAGGCCGCAGCACCACGCGCCGCACACGTGCGATGTCCAAGAAGGCCGTCTCCCTTATCCACGGCAACCTCCTGCGAGCATACCGCCATGGCGGCGACCTTGAGGCGCGCGATGCCATGCTGAAGGCATCCTACTGCGCCGGCGTCGCGTTCACGCGCTCGTACGTGGGGTACGTGCACGCCATGGCCCATGCGCTCGGCGGGCGCTACGGCATTGCGCACGGGCTTGCGAACGCGATCATCCTTCCGCACATGCTGCGCGCGTACGGCCATGCGATCGATTCCAAGCTCGCTCGTCTCGCCAGGGTTGCGGGAATCGCCTCTCGCGACGTGTCGGCCGCCGACGCCGCCGCGGCGTTCATCGCCTGGATCGACGAGGCCAACGCTTCTATGGGAATGCCCCGGTACGTCGAAGGCGTGCAGGAGATCGACATCCCCCAGATGGCGCTTAATGCCGATGCGGAGGCCAACCCTTTGTACCCGGTGCCCGTGCTCATGGACGAGAAAGAGCTTCGTCGGATGTTCTACGTCATCGCCGGATCGCGGGTCGAGTAGGGCGTATTCCGGATTGAGCAGGGCGCACTCATTCCGATAGCGCAGATGCTCCATGCGAAAACCCCCAAGCCGGAGGGATGGCATGGGGGTTTTCGTCTGCACGCGGCCATCACGTGGGCCCCGTGCGGGAAGGGCTCCATGCGGTTGACCGGCTTGCCGCCGCGTCTCTCGTCGCGTCAGCTTCGGGCGGCGAACTTGCCGGCGACACGTCCGCTCGTCATCGCGTTGCCCATGTTGTTTCCGGCGGAGGGGCAGTTGTACGCGTTGCCGTACCGCTCGCCCATGCAATTTCCGACAGCGAACAATCCGGGGATGACGGCGTTCTTCGACGCGGTGAGCACCTGGTAGTTGCCGTTGACGCACAGCCCGGCAAGGGTGTTGAGGCCCGGGCCGTACAGGTTCTGGGTGCCCTGCGTGGCGATGTAGAAGGGCGCTTCGTCGATGGGAATGAGCAGATCGGCCTTCTTGCCGAAATCGGCATCCACGCCGTCGGCGCACATCTGGTTGTAGCGTTCGACGCTGGCTTTGGCCGCTTCGAGGGCATCGCCCGTGAGGCCGGCGTTGGCCAGAACCTCTTCGACCGTCGAGCCGACGAAGATGTCGTTCATGAAAGGCATCGATCGGTTCGCGATCTCAAGGCCGCGGACCTTGACGGTGCCGGCTGCGGGATCGGCGGATTCCATCTCCTGTTGGAATTCTTCGATGCCTTCGGGGAAGCCCCAGTTCGGAGCTCCATGGTCGAGACCTGCCTTCTGGATGTACTGCATGTACTTCTTATCCATGATGGCGAAGTTACCGACCATGCCTGCGTCCTTGTTAATGGGCTGGCGAAGCGACTGCGCGAGCACGAGGCCTGCGTAGGATTCGTTCATGAATCGCGCGCCGTTGCAATTGAGGAACAGGCAGGGGGTGGAGCCCCAGGGGCCGAATGAGATCGAAGGGGCGTCGCCTGCGACGGGGCGCGGATGGCTTTCGATCGCGCCGCCGGCCCAGCAGCCGAGCTTGTGGCCCGAACCGTCGCAATCCGTCATGCCCTTGAGGGCTTCCCGCGCGATGCCGTGGCGTTCGGCGTTCTCGGCGCACTCGGAGCAGAGCTCCCAGACCATATCGGTGTTGGCTCCGAAGTCGCCGGTCGCGAGGATGACGCCCTTCGCTGCTTCGAACAGGACCTGGTCGCCGTCTGCGTTCTTAGCGATCACGCCGGTCACGGCGCCGGCGTCGTTCTGGGCAAGGACGACGGATTCGTGTCCGCAGAACCAGGTCGCGCCCAGATCCTCGGCGGCGTCTCGGCAGTATGTCTCTATCTCGGTAAGGCGGGAGACGCCCGTCAGCCCCGCCTTGCCTACGGGCTGCTCGTTCATGGTGCCGATGGTCTGCACGGTGGAGGCCCACATCTTGTATCCCTCGACCTCGAGGGGATAGCTCGAACCGTTCGGGGTGTCGTAGGCGATCTGAACGATGCACTGGCCTCCGTCGCGGTCGAATACGGTGGAGGTATCGGGCACGATGGATGCGAGGTTGTCCATCATCTCGCCCGAATTGCAGACGAAGGAGCGGATGACCTCGGTGTTGCATCTGCCGTTCGCGCGGCGGACGTACTCGTTGACGATCTCTTCGAGGTCATAGGGGCCGAATCCCCAGCTTGCGAGCAAGTCTGAATTATACGAGCAGATATCGTCGCCGCGATAGACGATCTCGCCGTCGTTGTGGCGTTCGATGACGGCTACGCTCGCGCCTTCTTGGGCGGCTGCGAGTGCGGCCTGGGTTCCCGCGTGTCCGCCCCCTACGACCACGACGTCGAACGATTTGGTGTCGGCGACGTCGCCGTCGGAGACCGTCGGGGCGGCGCCGAGCCAGTCCTCGTCGCACATATATCCGGCCGGGCGCGTCGCAGAAGATGCGGCGCTGCCGGAGCCGCCCGCGGCGGAGGTGCTTTCTCCGCCCGTCGATGCGCAGCCGACGAGGCCGGCGAACGCGCCGGCGGCTCCTGCGACGGTCGCGCCTTTGAGGAAGTTCCTGCGTGAAAGATCCATGATGTTCCTCCCTGCCGATTGTGCATCGGCTCCGTGCGATGCGATACCGCACCCCTGCATGACTTCGCATGACCCCCTCCGCCCATGATGGGCCTTGCAGAGCGGGACGTACTGACGAGCATAGGGCGAAATGCGGCGCGCGGATAGCATGGCAGGCGTTGATTTATCGTTCATTTCTTCTCGACGTTTTTACGTAGATATAGCGAAATACCAGTTCAAAGAATCGTGTCGACGCCTGAGGCGAACCATGCCGCCTTCGTGGGATACAATAGCCCCCCGATCGAGCGGAAGGGCGAGGATGGAAAACGCTACGGAAGGATCACGACGCGATTCCGCGCTGCGGAGGCTGGTGCTCGTCATCGGGCTCGGCTGCTTCTTTTCCTCGGTGCTCATCTATTCTGCGACCGTGACGCCGTTTCAGTCGTTTCCCGGCGTTTCCTATGTCGTGGGGTACTTCGCGAATGCATCGTTGACCGCATCGTTCTTCCTTGCGCTTGCGTGGTGCGCGGCAAGCGCGTTCGGCGTGAACGTTTCAGGTACGGTGGCGATCGCGGTGGCAGGTCCCTGCAGCATCCTGTCCGGCATGGCGTTCGCATTCGGCTCCCTTGCGGGCGTGCCGGAAGCGTTCGCGGTTCCCTTCGGGGTGGGAACGGGGCTGGCATGCGCCTGCGGCCCCATCGGCCTAGGAGTTCTCTGGGGACGCGAATTGTCCGCGTTCGGACTTCGACCTGCCATGGCCGATATCGCGTTTGCAGCTCTCATATCGCTCGTGATCAGGTTTTCCATGCATACGGCGCCGCCTGCGCTTGCAGCGGTCGTCTTCTGTGCCGCATCCGCCGCCTCGACGGCGCTGCTTCTCGTCGCGCGGCAATGGGAAGGGCGGCCCGCTCAGTTCGCCCTATATGATTCGAAGCCCGATCTTGCGTCATTCGCATCGGTCGCATTCGTGCCGGCGGTCGGGCTTACGCTTTTCGCATTCATGATGGGGGTCATGCGAAACGTGTTCGTCGAGCTGTTCGTGCCCTATCTCGCGGCCGCTTTCGTCGCGTGCATCGTGGCCCTCTTGTGCACGGCCGTTCGATGGAAAGCGTCCCTTGCGCGCGCGGTGTATGGGCGTGCGCTGCTTCTGATCTCGGTCGTTTCCCTCGCATGCACCAACGTTCTTTCGGCAGCGTTCGGGATCGACGGCTTCAACGGCTATTTGACCCTCGTCGTGTTCGCCTTCGCCGCGGTGCTTGCCATCGCGACCATCGCCGCCGTCGCGCATGCGGGGGAATTCCCGTGCGACTTCGTCTTCTCGTTCGTTCTCGCTATGTTTTCCGGGGCCTCCATCGCTGGGCTCATCACGGCGGAGTTCATTCCGAACGAGTATGTGTACGCGGTGTCGATTGCGATCACCGCTGTGTATGCGATAGCGATCGCGCTCGGCCAATACGGAGGAGGATACGAGGCGCACGAGCCTGCGGGAGCGGGCGCGATGGTCGCGCAAGCGCGTGCGGGTTCGGAAGACGATGCGTCTCGCGGGCGGTTGCCGCGTGCTGCTGCGCCCGCTTCAGGAGAGGAGCCGTGCGAAGCGGAAGGGAAGAGGAGAGGCCCGGTCCGCGCGAGCGAAGCCAGCCAGGAAGGGCCGGCGCGGACGTCGCGCGCAGCCGCATGTGCCTATCTCGTCGAACGGTACGGCCTTACGAAGAGGGAGAGCGAGATACTCGCGCTGCTCGCCGACGGGCACGGCGGCGCCTATATATCCGAGGTGCTGTTCATTTCGTCCAATACCGCACGGACCCATATCCATAACATCTATCGCAAGCTCGGCGCAGCGTCGCGCGAAGACGTGCTGCTCGCCGTCAAGCGCGCGATGGGGTGACGGGTCCGGCATCCGTTCCTTCCGCCCGCCCCATCTCCTGCATATGGAGCCGACCAACCGCGGCGGTCGCATCCCGGCGCCGGTGCAACCGCGTCGGCCGCATGCGGAGCCGACGCTCCCGACGCCCTGCGTGCGATCGAGCGCTCCCGCATTCATTCACCGATTGTCTCGACGCGTTCAAATGTGCCGAGCATATGCATGTAAGCCTTCGGAAACTTCTCAGGAATCGGATAAAACAGTCGCGTTATGCACGTTTTTGGAAGATGCTGTACGGATCTCTCTTTGTATGAACTAATCAGCGGATTGAATCAACCCATGTCATTCAATCGAAGGTTCGGATGCTGCCTATGCAGCGGAAGATGAGAGCATAATAAAAAATGCATATTTCATCCGAAATATGCATAAACGACACATTCTTAAGTGTATATGTACTGCTATTTTGACACGTAATCCAATATTTACAATACCTATCAGATGTATTTTTTTCATGATAATATCTTCGCGGCTGCAATGAAAAACGCGGAGCCTCACCGGGTTTTTCTCATGCACGCTACGTATCGGAATGTGCCGCGCAGCGGCACGGAAAGAGTAGGAGGAACCCATGGCTAACGGGCTTTACGTCCATAGCGAAATAGGTCGCCTGAAGAAGGTCTTGCTCCATCGTCCGGGAGAGGAACTGCTGAACCTCACTCCCGATGATCTCGAGCGCCTGCTTTTCGACGATGTACCCTTCCTCGAAGTAGCACAAGCTGAGCATGACCGTTTCGCCGAAATCCTGCGCGAGCAGGGTACCGAGGTTCTCTACCTCGAGAAGCTGACCGCCGAGGCGCTTGATGCCGCGGGGTCGCGTGAGGAATTCACCAACCAATGGCTCGACGAGTCCGGCCTCCATGGCAAGAAGGCTCGCGCCGCCGTCAAGGAGTTCATGGACTCCATCGAAGGCACCCAGGCCTTCGTCGAGAAGTGCATCGCGGGTATCCGCAAGAACGAGCTCGAGCTCCCCGCCGCGACTTCTTCGAACCTTCTTGCCGACCTTGTCGGCTTCGGTCAGGATTCTGCAACCGATCTCCTGATCAACCCCATGCCCAACACCTATTTCACGCGCGATCCCTTCGCGATCGTGGGCAAGGGCGTCACCCTGAACCGCATGTTCTCGGTCACGCGCAATCGCGAGACGATCTTCGGCAAGTATATCTTCCGCGATCATCCCGATTACAACGAAGCCCCTCTGTGGTATCGCCGCAACGCCACGTACCACATCGAGGGCGGCGACGTCCTGAACATCAATGCGCATACGCTTGCCATCGGCATTTCGCAGCGCACGCAGGCAGCCGCCATCGATACCCTTGCTCAGACCCTGTTCTGGGATAAGGAGCTTGAATCTGAAATCGACACGATTTACGCGTTCAACATCCCGGTCTCCCGTGCCTTCATGCATCTGGACACCGTCTTCACGCAGATCGACATTGATAAGTTCACCATCCACCCGGGCATCATGGGCACCCTCCAGGTCTTCAAGATGACCAAGGGCGCCTCCGAGGGCGATGTCAAGATCGAAGAGATGAACGACACCCTCGAGCATGTCCTGGCGAAGGCCATGGGCCTCGACGCCGTCAAGCTCATCCAGTGCGGCGGCGGCGATCCCGTCGCAGCTGCGCGCGAGCAGTGGAACGACGGCTCCAACACCCTGTGCGTCGCGCCTGGCACGATTTGCGTCTATCAGCGCAACTCCGTTACCAACGAGGTCCTCGACAAAGAAGGCCTCAACCTTCTGGTCGTTCCTTCGGCGGAGCTTTCCCGCGGCCGTGGCGGCCCGCGCTGCATGAGCATGCCTTTCGCTCGCGAAGATCTCTAGTCGAACGTCGGCATCGTTTCGGGCTCGCGAGCGCGCATGCGCTCCGGGCCCGGGTTCTCGCGTTCCCCGCGTCCGACTTCCGGGTCGGACGCGGTCCTCGCCGTTCTTCGCGGCTTCAACGTTCATTGTCCGGATGTACCGGACACGATCATCAGAAAGGATTATGCGATGGCTTCTCTTGAAAAGCAGGTCGATAATCCCAAGGGCATCGGCTTCATCGGCCTCGTGGGCTTCGTCGTCTCCTCCTGCATCGGTTCGGGCGTCTTCGCCCTCACCGGGCAGCTCGCAAACGTCGCATCCCCGGGCGCTGCGCTCATTGCATGGGTCGTCTGCGGGCTCGGCTTCTTGTTCCTCGCCCTTTCCCTTGCGAATCTCGGCACGAAGCGCCCTGAGCTCGACGGCGCCGTCGCCTACGCCGAGGCCGGCTTCGGCCCCGTGCACGGCTTCATCTCCGGCTGGGGCTATTGGCTGTCCGCCTGGCTCGGCAACGTCGGCTTCGGCACGATGCTCGCCCAGGTTCTCGGTTCCGACTACTGCCTCGGCGGGTTCATGCCGGGCGTCTTCTCGAGCGTCGAGACCGGCAACCCCACGCTTATCGGCGTGCTCGTCGTCTCCTTCTTCCTGTGGGGCCTGACCTACCTGGTCATCCGCGGCGTCGAAAGCGCTTCGGGCCTCAACGCGTTCGTCATGTTCGTGAAGATCGCTTCCATCCTGATCTTCATCGCGTTCGCCGCGTTCAGCTTCCAGGCCGGCGTCTTCACCGAAGACTTCTGGGGCACCCTGAGCCGTAACGCCACCGTCATGGCGACCACCGGCGTCGATCTCGGCGACGTTCCCACCCAGGTCACGAGCTGCATCCTGATCATGATGTGGGTCTTCATCGGCATCGAGGGCGCGTCGGTCATGTCGCGTCGCGCGAAGGTCAAGTCTGAAATCGGCTCTGCCACCATCGTCGGTCTGCTCGTCCTGCTCGTCCTCTACATCGGCGCTTCCGTGCTTCCCTACGGCGTTCTTCCGTACGAAGAGCTCGTCGCGGCTCCCAAGCCTGCCACGATCTCCGTCTTCGAAGCCATGGCTCCCGGTTGGGGCGGCACGTTCATCTCCGTCGCCATCATGATCTCGGTTCTCGGTTCTTGGCTGTCCTTCACGATGCTTCCTGCCGAGACCTCTTCGATGCTCGCCGGCCACGGCCTGCTCCCGAAGGCGTGGGATAAGCGCAACGCCAACAACTCCCCGCAGATGTCCCTGATCATCGTCGGCGCCTGCACGCAGATCTTCATCGTCATCGCGACGTTCGCGGCGGATGCGTACACGTTCGCCATCTCCATGTGCACCGTGACCATCGTCATCACGTGGGCTTACGCCGCTGCGTACCAGGTCAAGCATTCGATCGAGAATCATGACATCGGCCAGTGCATCATCGGCGTGCTCGCGCTCGCCTTCCAGGTGTTCGGCGTCATCTTCACCGGTCTGCCGTTCCTGATGCTCGCCTGCCTCGGGTACGTTCCCGGCTGGTTCTTCTATAAGAAGGCCCGCGGCGAGAACGATGCGACCATGGGCAAGGGTGAAATCACCATTGCCGTGATCCTGTCCGTCATCGGCATCATTTCCATCCCGCTGACCTTCACCGGCTTCATCCCGGTTTTCTAGGACGAAGCGAGCACAGCGGTTCTAAGGGCGGGGGAGCGGAGCGCTTCCCCGCCTTTTCCACATCTATCGGCGTGCCGCCGGTCGATAGGACATCCTGTCCCGGCGCCGCGCCCCGTTTGCGAATCGGAGGCTGAAGCATGGAATTCAAGACCATCGGCTGCGAGGACTGGCTCAACGTCAACGAGCATGATGCGGTGTGGGACATCGCGCAGTCCACGATCTCGTCCCTTACTATGGGAGAGCTCCTTGCTCTGGACGGCAAGGACGGGGCGACGTTCTACGAGCGTTTGAACGACGAGAAGATGAACTACGGTTGGATCGAGGGTTCGGCGGAGTTCAAGGAAGAGGTCGCGAAGCTCTATAAGAAGGATCTGGACCCACGCAACATCCTGCAGACGAACGGATGCACGGGCGCGAACATGAACGCGCTGCTCGTGCTCGTGAAGCCGGGCGATCACGTCATTGCCGAGTGGCCGACCTATTCGCCTCTCTACGAGATTCCGCGCTCCCTCGGCGCCGAAGTCGAATACTGGGAACTCAAGGAAGAGCTCGACTGGGCGCCCGATATCGAGGACCTCAAGCGTCTCGTGCGTCCTGACACGAAGCTGATCTGCATCAACAACGCGTCGAATCCCATCGGCACGGTTCTTTCGTCCGACATGCTCCGTCAGATCGCCGACGTGGCGGCGTCCGTCGGCGCCTACGTTCTGTGCGACGAGGTCTATCTTCCGATGGAGGATACCGACGCCTATGAATCGATGATCGATATCTACGACAAGGCCGTCGTCACCAATTCCGTTTCGAAGACCTATTCGGTTCCTGCGGCGCGCATCGGTTGGGTCATCGGTCCCGACGAAGTGTCCGATGCCATCCGCGTCCTGCGTGATTACTCGATGATCTGCGGCGGCGTGTTCAACGATGCGCTTGCGACCTATGTCCTGCGCAATCGCGAGGCGATCCTCGAGCGCAACAGGAAGATCATCTTCGAGAACCGCGCCATCGCGCAGGCATGGGTCGATTCCCAGCCGCGCGTCTCCTGGGTGGCGCCCAAGGGCGTGTCAACGTCGTTCATCCGCCTCGACATCCCGATATCCGACGAAGAGTTCTGCTTGAAGCTTTTGCATGAGCGCGGCGTGCTGCTGATTCCCGGCAACCGCTTCGAGCTTCCCTGCGGCGCGCGTCTCGGCTATTGCGCCGACACGGAGGTCCTGAAGAAGGGCTTGGAGCTTCTTGGAGAGGCGCTTGCGGAATTCGACGCCTGATCGCTAGTGCGCGGCGCGACGCGCATCGACGATGTTCACGAGCTCCTGCTTCGAATGGATATGCAGCTTGTGATAGATGCTCTTGACGTGCGCACGCACTGTGTTATCCGAAACGACGAGCTTGCGGGCGATGCCGTTGCGCGTATGTCCCTGCGCGAGCAGCACGAGCACCTCTTCCTCACGGGAGGTCAAATCGTGCGTACGAGCGATATCCGCACAGATGCCGAGCAGAGGATCTGCGACCGTGCCGGGCATGGCCGCATGCGGCGCATCGCCCTCGGCGCACCCGAGCTCGTCGGGCGCCTTGCTGAACGGAGTGGGCGCACCGACGAGCATCGCCGTCGCGATGACGACGAGCACGAGCGAGCATGCCGTGATGGCGTTCGCGGTCAGCGTGGCGGTTCCGAAGACGAACGACGTGACTTGGGCGGTTACCGCGCCTGCAGCGAGAGCGGTCTGCACAAGCGCCCAGCAGACCGCAAAGCCGAGCGTGCGTCCATCGGACGGCGTGCGCCATACCAGATCGACCATCGTGAGGAACAGGAAGGCCAGGACGATCCACCAGAGCGAGAAGGTGATGCTCGGAAGCCACGTCGAGAACAGCGTGTCGAAGAGCATATGCAGCAGGAAGAGCACGGCAAGCAGCGGGCTTATGATCTGGCTCAGCGTGCCGAGCCCGAATTTCTCTTGCCGAACGGCGAAGGCGACGAGCAGCAGGCACCCGCCTATGACGCATGCCGGCCCGAATCCGGCGATGCAGGCCTGCTCCCCGAATCCGCCGGAGGCGTGATAAAACCCCGATACGCCGAAGGTGATGCCGAACACGAAGGCATAGACGAGGTAGGCTCCGACGAAGCGACGGAAGGGACGGACGGTGCTCCATGCGAGCCGTTCGGCCTTGACGGTCGGCGGTTCCTGGTCGGCGATCGCTTCCGTCTCGGCGCCGGACGCATGCAGCAGGACGGCGCCTATCGCCGCGCACGCCAGGGCCATGACGCCCAGGTCGGCTTCGGGAACGAATTCCGCGGTCCAGTCGAGGCATCCGAACATCGGCAGCGCGGCGAGGGCCGTGCCGAAGCGACGGCGAGCATCCAGCCGGGAAAGCGCATGCGCCCATGCCAGAGCGGCCCATGCCAGGCCGCCGCCTGTCGCGCAGGCAAGCGCGGCGGAGATCGGGAGAGGAGCGGCCGCCTGCACGAGCGACAGGCAGCCGGCGAACGTTGCGGCGGCATAGATGATTGCGCTGCCGAGGATGCGTCGCGACAGGGGTCCGTCAGGGCGCGCAAGCTCGCGCAGCGGGCGCAGGATCGCGGGCAGCCACGCGGCGGCCAAGAGGATCGCAAGGGGCGAGAAGAGGCGGCCCGCCGAAGCGGGGAACGCGAAGACCGTCAGATAGTGTCCCCATGCGCATGTGCATGCGAAGCCGACGGCGGCGCGCGGATCTATGGACGGGAGGGCATGCCCTTCCCGCGAACGGTTCGACATTTCGACCCTCCCTCGGTTCGATCGCCATTGTAGCGTCATCCGTCGCACGCGGTCGCGCCTCCGCGGCCCCTTCCGATGCCTCTCTGCTTGCGAACTGGGAAAACGTATTAAATCAAGAAAAATAGAACATTTTGGAACCTCAGGGGAGGCCCCTGATGGGAAAGATTGCCCCTTTTGGATTCCATCCTGTGCCTACGATTTCCATGCGCCCTGTCCGATCGGGCGCATGGGACAAGAAGGATCAAGGAGAGGGGACATGATGTCGAAGCTATCTCGCAGGAACTTCCTCAAGGGTGCCGCGGTCGGAGCTATGGGGGCGGGCGCCGCCGCCGCGCTTGTCGGGTGCAGCCCGAAGCAGGCGCAGGAGGTGCAGGGCCAGGGTTCCGCCCAGTCCGGCGCCGCCGATCGCACGACGGGATATTGCGGGCCGGGCGACTGGCTAGGGGAGGCTCCGGCCGTCGATGAATCGAAGATCGTGAACGAATACGAGTTCGACGTCGTGGTCCTGGGCGGCGGGCATTCCGGCCTCATGGCCGCATGCGGCGCGGTCGACGAGGGCGCCACCGTCGGCGTCGTCGAGATGCAGCCCTGGTCGAGCTATGTCGACCTGGACGGAACCGGAACGAACATGGCAGGATGGTATGGCGAGGATATCGGCCATGTGAATTCGGACATCCTCATCAAGCGCGGCTTCGGTCCGTTCAACACCGGAGAGATCGCCGCGGAGTTCTGCAAGCGTGCCGGAGGCCGCGTCAACACCGACATCGTCCGCGCCTTCGTGCAGAATTCGGGCGCCATGGTGAACCGCTACAAGGAGATCTACGACAGCTACGAGGCCGACCGCAAGGCCGATGACAGCAACGTGTATCTGAAGGGCACGATGGTGCTCCTTCCGGATCAGGATGTGCCCGACGAGGGGACCTTCGACATGTCGAACATGTTCGACTACCCGCTCTGCAACACCCAGGCGGCCTGGAGCGGTGCCGATGTCAGCTATCCGATCGAGTGCGGCGGCTACAAGACCTGGCCGTGCAATATCCAGTTCTACGGCTACCAGGGCAACAACATCGAATTCGTGCATAAGTACATCGTCAGGCACACGCAGGAGAACGGCGCGCAGTGGTTCTTCGAGCACACGGGCATCGTGCTCGAGCAGAACGAGTCCGGCGACGTCACCGGGCTTATCGCGGAAGGACCCGACGGGCAGGTGCGCTTCAAGGCGCGCAAGGGCGTCATTCTCGCGGCCGGCGATTTCATCGGCGATCCCGCCATGTGCTGGGCGCTGCTTAACGAAGGCATGGAATGGGCCGAGAGGGCGGGTTCGACCAAAGACGACTGGACCCAGAGCGGCTTTCGCGCCGGCACCGGCCATAAGATGGGATGCTGGGCGGGCGGCATGATCGAGCCGACCCCGCGCGGCTGGATGAGCATCGGCGGCGGCGCCAGCGGCCCATGGGGCACGGCGCCCGTGTACATGGCCAACGCCAACGGCAAGCGCTTCTGCAACGAGGGAGCCATTCCTCAGCTCGGTCCGGTGGGGCTGCGCCAGCCGGCAGGCCTTGCCTGCTGGGTGTCCGATGCCAACTGGAAGCAGACCGTCGGCAAGGCGCCCCTCGACCACGGCGCGCCCAACTTCGGCATGGACGACTACATGGATCGGCTTGAATCCGAGATGGCGGCCGTCGAGGTCGGCTCTACGCAAGGCACGGAGGTCGGACTCGCGGCTCTGGCGGAGCGCAAGATGATGAAGAGCGTCGTCTTCGCCGCCGACACGCTCGACGAGCTTGCCGGGCTTCTGGGGTACTCGGGCGATGCGGCCAAGACGTTCGTCGAAAGCATCGAGCACTACAACGACCTGTGCGCCTCCGCAGACGGAGATACCGACTACGGCAAGGACAAGGCTTACATGGTTCCCATCGATACGCCGCCTTTCTACGGCGGGAAGGCCGAGCTTTCCCATACCGCCGCGCCGATGATGGTGACCATGTCCGGACTCGTCACCGATGAGACGCAGAACGTGCTGCGCCAGGCGGACTGGACGCCGATCAAGGGCCTCTACGCTGCCGGGAATTGCCTGGGCGGCCGCTACGGCTTCGGGTACAGCACGCCGTTCGCCGGCAACTCGATCGGCATGGCCATGACGCATGGATGGCTTGCCGGAAAGACGGTGGCCCACCTCTAGCGTATCTTCGTATGGCACGCGCCGTTCGGCTCCCCTCCCTTCGATGCCGGACGGCGCGCTGCTCTCATGGCGCAGAGCGCCGAACATGCATGCACGGTCGGCAAGGAGGAAGGGCGATGGACGATACGCGGCGGGCCCGAGCGACGCTTTCGCTCAATATCCCGTTCCGGATGAAGGAGTCGGCGCGCGAGCTTGCAGGCTATCGCGCGTCGTATACAGGGGACGCGGCGGCGAGGAGCGCCTATCTCGACGCGCTCGAGGCGGAGATGGCCGCATCGGCGCGCCGCGGGGATTTCGACGGCGTGACGTTCGAGGCGCTGCGGGTCATCGGGGGAAGCCCGAGCATCATGAACGGCGACCGCCTCGGCCGCATCGTTGCGGCGGCGCGTCGCGGGCTTCCCCTGGCGCATGGATGCGAAGCCTGCGTGGAGGCGCTGCCCCAGACCGTCTGCACCGCAAGCCTGACCGGATGGTCCCAGGGCGGCGTGGACGCGGTATCGCTGCGCGTGGGAAGCGTGCACGAACGCGAGCTCGCCGCGATCGGCGCGACCTACGATGCAGATGTCGTGCGGAACGCCGTGCTTTTCCTCGACAGGTTCCATGTCGATACTCTCGAGGCCGTCATCGTCGTCGGCATTCCCGGGCAAACGCCTCAGAGCCTCCGTCGAACGCTGCGCGCGTGCGTGGGCTTCGAGTCGAAACGCATTCGCATCGAGCCGTATCGAGGCGCGATCATAGGATCGGGCGCTCTCGATGAAACGCTTGCGGCGCATGCCGCGGACATCGACGACGCATCCCTGCTCTTCGATGCCGCGCGTGATTTTCTCGCAGGTCAAGGGTTCGTGCATCGGTCATGCGACCTGTTCGCGCGATCCGACGCGCGAAGCGCATTCGATGATGCACGGCTTCAAGGCTGCGACTTCTTCGAGCTCGGGCTGGACGCCCGGATTGTCGCCGACGGTTTTCTCTGCCGTTCGACATCGGATTATGCGACGTATATCGAATGCTCCGCGTCGCCGGCCGCCGTATTCGAACGTATCGTCGAAGAAGACGACCGGGCGCGCCGTCTCCGGCTTGCCTGTTGTCGGCTCGGTGCGCTCGAGCGCGTGCCGTTCGATGCGCACGAGCCCGATGCCGAGACGTTCTTCGCGTCGCTCGAGTCTATGGGACTTGTAAAGCGCAAGGGCGGGGACGTATCGCTGACCTCCGCAGGCATGCTGCTCTGGCCTCTGATCCCTCAACCCATGCAGGGATAGGTTTCGCGCGCGTTTCGGACGCACGATCCCCCTCGTGTCCCGCAAAAACATGGCGTACAATACAATTGTTCAAAACTATTAAAAGGGGGCATGCGCTGCCGCATCGATGCCGACGGCGCGCCTGCATGGCGCGTGCGCAGGGAACATGGCGCGTGCGCAGGGAACATGGCGTGCGCGCAGGGAACATGGCGTGCGCGCAGGGAAACGAGGTCATATGCGCGTATTCGGCTATCTGAGGCATTCGATTCCGGCCGTGCTCGCCATCGCCGCGCTGCTCATCGTGCAAGCGTTCGCCGATCTGTCCCTGCCTGCTTTGACGTCGGACATCATCGACGTCGGCATCCAACAGTCCGGCATCGAGGACGCGAGCCCGACCGAGATGCGCGATTCGACCCGCAGTTTCGTCACGATGCTCGCAAGCGAGGACGATGAAGCCCTGATCGAATCCTCGTATGACGAAACCGATGCAGGAACCTGGGAACTTAACGCGTACGGCCGCGCGCACCGCGCCGATCTCGACGACGCCCTGAGCCTTCCTCTGCTCGTCGTCTCGATGGCCGAAGACGGCTCCGTCGCAGGACTCGACGCCGATCGGCTTGCCCGGATGCGCGAGGCCTACGATGCGGGCGCTTTGACGAAAGGGGACATCCAGGACGCCATGGAGCAGGCGGCCGATGCGGCCGGCGGCGGCGATGCCCGCCTTTCGCAGCTCGCCGATCTGGACGACGATGCATTCACCCAGGTCGTCAGACAGCAGGGCATCCAGGCGGCTATCGCCGAGTATCGGGCGCTCGGGTACGATACCTATGCGATGCAGATGGACGCGCTCGTCTCGATCGGCGCGCGCATGCTCGGCATGACCGCCGTCATGGTGGTCGCCTCGGTATTCGTCGCCCTCATCGCATCGCGCACGGCCGCGAAGATCGCACGCGATGTGCGCAGCGCCCTGTTCAAGAAGGTCGTTTCGTTCTCGGATGCCGAAATCGACCGTTTCTCCGCCGCGTCGCTCATCACGCGCGGCACGAACGACATCCAGCAAATCCAGATGGTGCTCGTCATCGTGCTGCGCATGGTGCTCTATGCGCCGATCCTCGCGGTCGGCGGCATCGTCATGGTTTCCCGCACGAATCTTGCCATGAGCTGGATCATCGTGCTTGCCGTCGTCGTCATCGCCGTGATGCTCTCCATCATCCTTGCGATCGCCATGCCCAAGTTCCGCCGCATGCAGAAACTCATCGATCGCGTGAACCTCGTCGCGCGCGAGATGCTTTCGGGCATTCTGGTCGTGAGGGCGTTCGGACGGCGTGCATACGAAGAGGAACGATTCGCTGCGGCATCGGGCAAGCTGCGTGATGCGCAGCTGTTCACGAATCGGACGATGGCGCTGCTTCAGCCGGCGATCATGCTCGTCATGAACGCCGTTTCGGTTTTGATCGTGTGGGTGGGAGGATCGTATATCGACGACGGCACCATCCAGACCGGCGACATGATCGCGTTCATCACGTATTCCATGGTCATCATCATGTCGTTCATGATGATCGGCATCGTCTTCATCTTCCTGCCGAGGGCCGATGTGGCGGCCCAGCGCGTCAACGAGGTGCTCGAGACGGTTCCGGCCATCGTCGATCCTGCGCAGCCGCATCGCCCGTTCGATGCGGGAGAGGCCGGGGAAGCGTCCTGCCGCTCGTCCGCGTCGGGACGGGCATCCGCGTCCTCCGATGGCGAGTCCCTCGCCAAGGCATCGTTTGAAGACGGGTTCCACGCGCATGCATCCTCTATGCTCGATCGCCTCGGCGGTGCACGCATCGAATTCGACGATGTCTCCTTTTCTTATGGCGACGATGCCGAACCCGCGCTCGAGCATGTGTCGTTCGTTGCGGAGCCCGGCCGAACGCTTGCCATCATCGGCTCGACCGGATCGGGCAAGTCGACCGTCCTCAAGCTGATCGAACGCTTCTACGATGCGACGTCCGGATCCGTCCGGGTGGACGGCGTCGACGTGCGCGATATGGCACAGGCCGATCTGCGCGCTCAACTCGGATACGTTCCGCAGAAGGCGTTTCTCTTCGCGGGGACCATCGCGAGCAACGTGTCGTTCGCCGACGAATCCATGTCGGCCGACAGGACATCGTTCGCCCTGGACGTCGCTCAGGCGTCCGATTTCGTCGCGTCCAAGGAAGAGGGCGTCGATTCATCCGTGAGCCAAGGCGGCGCGAACGTGTCGGGCGGCCAGCGCCAGCGTCTCGCCATCGCCCGCGCGATCGCGGCGGATGCGCGCGCCTACCTGTTCGACGACAGCTTCTCCGCCCTTGACTACAAAACCGATGCCGCGGTGCGGCGCGCTCTCGGCGAAGCCCTCGGGAACGCGACGGTCATCATCGTCGCCCAGCGTATCGCCACCATCAGGGACGCCGATCGGATCGTCGTCCTTGACGAAGGCCGCGTCGTGGGGACGGGCACCCACCGAGAGCTCCTGAGGATCTGCTCCGCATATGGGGAAATCGCATCCTCCCAGCTTTCCGACGAGGAGCTCGGAAGGGAGCGTGCGTGATGGCGGACAGGCAGGATCCTTCGCGGAAGAACCGGAGGGGCTTTCGCCCGCGCGGTCCCGAAGCCGCCCTCATCCAAGGCGAGCGGGCCGTCGATTTCAAAGGCGCGATGCGCAAGCTTGCGCGCTTCATGGGTCGTTTCAAGATCCAGATAGTCGTCCTCGTCGTTTTCGCCATAGGATCGACCGTCTTCAACATCGTCGGCCCGCGCGTCCTTTCCACGGCGACGACCGAGCTTTTCGACGGCATCGCCGCCAAGATCGCCGGGACGGGCGGCATCGATTTCGAAGCGGTCGCGCGCATCCTGGCCACGACGCTCGCGCTCTATCTCGTGTCGGCCGCCTGCTCGTTCGTGCAGAGCTGGCTCATGGCCTATGTGTCGCAGCAGACGGCCTTCGAGATGCGCCGCCGCATCTCCGAGAAGATCGGCCGCATGACGCTTTCATCCATCGAGAAGCGCACCGCGGGCGACATCCTTTCGCGCATCACCAACGACGTCGACACGCTTGGACAGAGCCTCAACCAGGGCCTGACGCAGCTTATCACGTCGACGGTCACGGTCGTGGGCGTGCTTGCGATGATGCTGTCCATCAACGTTCCCATGACGCTCGTGGCGATGCTCGTCATCCCCGTATCGGGGCTGTTCGTCTCGCAGCTCGTGAAACGTTCGCAGAAGTACTTCAAGGCCCAGCAGGACAGCCTCGGCGATATCGACGCTCGGATCGAGGAGACGTTCTCGGGCCATGAGGTCGTGCGCGCCTTCAACCGTCAGGGCAAGGAGGTCGAGGAGTTCGACCGCACCAACGACGTGCTCTATGCCTCGGCATGGAAATCCCAGTTCATCTCTGGGCTCATGATGCCGGTCATGAACTTCGTCGCGAATCTCGGGTACGTGGTCGTCGCGGTGTTCGGCGCGTATCTCAAGATTCGCGGCGTCATCACGGTCGGCGACATCCAGGCGTTCATCCAGTACGTCAGGAACTTCACGCAGCCGATCACCCAGCTTGCGCAGGTCGCGAACGTGCTGCAGCAGATGGCGGCCGCAGCCGAGCGCGTTTTCGAGTTCCTTGAGGCCGACGAGGCCGCAAACGCCGTGCCGTGCGCCTCGTCGAGCGATATCGCGGGCGACGTGGCCTTCGATCATGTGCGCTTCGGCTATGACCCCGCCCGCCCCGTCATTGCTGACTTCTCGGCTCGGATCAAGGCCGGTCAGACCGTCGCCATCGTGGGGCCGACGGGCGCGGGGAAGACCACGATCGTGAAGCTGCTCATGCGCTTCTACGACGTTCAGGGGGGATCGATCCGCCTGAGCGGGCATGACGTGCGCGATTTCGATCGCGAGGACCTGCGGTCGGCCTTCGGCATGGTGCTCCAGGACGCCTGGCTGTTCAACGGCACGATCCGCGAGAACATCCGTTACGGCCGCCTCGACGCGACCGACGAGGAGGTCGAGGCGGCGGCCCGAGCGGCGCATGCGGATCGTTTCGTCCGCACGTTGCCGCACGGCTACGACACCGTCATCAACGAGGCGGCGAGCAACATCTCGTCCGGCCAGCGCCAGCTGCTCACCATCGCACGCGCGATCCTCGCGGACCGGTCGATCCTCGTGCTCGACGAGGCGACGAGCTCGGTCGATACGCGCACCGAAGAGCGCATTCAGAAGGCGATGGACAACCTCATGGCGGGTCGCACGGCGTTCGTCATCGCGCATCGCCTCTCCACGATCCGTTCGGCGGATCTGGTCCTCGTCATCGACCGCGGCGACGTCGTCGAGCAAGGCACGCACGGCTCCCTCCTGGCCGAAGGCGGGTTCTACGCCGATCTCTACAATGCGCAGTTCGAGGGATGCGACGACGGAATCGAATTCGGGGCGCGATAGGGAACCCGTGCCTGCGATGGTAGAATGCGGGGGTCAGGACCCCCTGCGACGGGGTCGCACGCCTGCCCTTCACGGGCCGTAGCACGAAGGAGATCCTATGAGCTTCAACCTGTACGGACTCACCACGCAGACGCGTTCCGTCACCCAGAGCGTCGGGGGATTCGATGTCCTCGAATACGAGCGCGACCCCTCCGTCAGCCATTTCAACGCCCAGAACGAATATTTCATGGGCAAGATGCATGTGCGCAAGCGCCAGGTCGTCGCCAACCTCGCCGGCGACGGCCGCGACCTGATCACCCAGGCGGGCGCCATGCAGGTCATCCTCGGTTCCGTCGAGGCCACGACCGACATCAAGGGCGCAGGCGGGCTCCTTAAGAGCATGGCGCGCGGCATGGTCACCAGCGAAAGCGCCATCAAGCCTCGCTATACGGGCACGGGCACCGTCATCTTGGAGCCGACGTACAAGTTCATCCTTCTCCACGACCTCAAGGCGAACTGGGGCGGCGGCGTGGTCGTCGAGGACGGCATGTTCCTCGCCTCCATGGGCAACGTCGAATCCAAGGCCGTCATGCGCTCCAACGTATCGTCTGCCGTGGCCGGCGGCGAGGGCCTGTTCAGCCTCGGTCTCTACGGCGACGGCGTCGTCGCCCTCGAAAGCCCCGTCCCGCAGGAAGAGCTCATCACGATCGATCTCGACAACGACGTCGTGAAGATCGACGGATCCATGGCCGTCGCCTGGTCTCCGAGCCTCCAGTTCACGGTCGAGCGCACGACCAAATCGCTCATCGGATCCGCGGCGAGCGGCGAAGGCCTCGTGAACGTCTATCGCGGCACCGGCCGCGTGCTCATGTGCCCGACGTCTCCCACGGGACCGATCGCGGCGGCGCTCCTGTCTTCCGGGGAATAGGAACGGTTCATGGTTCCCTTGCGGATCGCTTTGCCGGCGCACCGTTCTTGAACATGCATGAACATCCTGGCGAAAGCCTCTTTCGGGAGGCTTTCGCCCATACGGTGCGGTAAGCGTTCGGAAATATATTTCTTACAGATTCGAATAACGGCGGCATCTTGAACTTTTGAAAGTTCAACGTGCCTATAATCCATCGACTATGGATATCATACGTGTACTGAACTCAATCGATGCAACCGTGTGGGGCCCTGCGATGATCGTTCTGCTTCTTGGAACGCATCTGTTCATGACCGTCCGCACCGGTTTCATCCAGCGCAAGCTTCCTCTCGCCATCAAGATGTCGGTGACCGACGACGATGGGGCCGAAGGAGACGTCAGCCAATTCGGAGCCTTGGTCACGGCGCTTGCAGGCACCATCGGCACCGGATCGATCGTCGGCGTGGCGACCGCCGTCCTCGCAGGCGGCCCGGGCGCCGTCTTCTGGATGTGGCTCACCGGCGTCTTCGGCATGGCCACCAAGTATTCCGAGGTCTATGCTTCGGTCAAGTATCGCGTGAAGGATTCCGGCGGAGAGATGCTCGGCGGCGCCATGTACGCATGGGAGCGCGCGTTCAAGCGCTCCGACGGGACGACGCCTTGGTGGGCGAAGCTCGGAGCCGTTCTATTCTGCGTTTTCGCCGTCATCGCGACGCTCGGCACCGGTTCCGCCGTGCAGTCCGCGGCCATGACGGGCATCATCGAATCCAGCTTCCCCGATCTGCCTGCCTGGGGCATCGGGCTCGTCATCGCCGTCTCGGTCGCGCTCGTCATCTTCGGCGGCGTTCGGTCCATCTCCAAGGTGTGCGAGAAGCTCGTGCCCGTGATGGCCGTCGCCTACGTCGGCGGCTGCCTCGTCATGCTCGCGTGGAACGCGCCCTATATCGGCGATGCGTTCGCGACCATCATCGAATGCGCGTTCACGTCCAAGGCCGCGTTCGGCGGCGCCGTGGGGTCGGGCATCATGATCGCGCTGCAGTTCGGCTGCGCCCGCGGCCTGTTCTCCAACGAATCGGGCCTCGGCACCGCGCCGATCGTCGCCGCCGCCGCCGCGACCAAGAACCCTGCCCGCCAGGCGCTCATCGCCATGACCGGCACGTTCTGGTCGACGGTCGTCATCTGCCTCATCACGGGCGTCGTTGTCGTCTCGGCCCTGCTCGCGCATCCCGAGATCATGGCCGCGGGATCCATCTCCGAAGGCGCCGCGCTCGTGAGCGCCGCCTTCTCCACGCTGCCCTACGTCGGCACGCCGGTGCTGGTGCTCGGCATGGTGTCGTTCGCCTATTCGACGATCCTCGGCTGGAGCTACTACGGCAACCGCTGCATCACCTACCTCTTCGGCCGCAAGGCCATCCGTCCCTATCAGATCGTGTACGTGATCGTCGGGTTCCTGGGCGCCATCGGCGTCGGCGATGTCGTCTGGACCATCTCCGATATCGGCAACGCGTTCATGGCCATTCCGAATATCATCATGGTGCTGGCCCTGTCCGCGCTCATCGCCAAGGAGACCAGGCACTACGTCTACGACGGCAATCTCGACGAGGCCTGCGAAGACGAGATCCCCCTCATAGAAAGCAAGTAGGCCATGCTCGACGATCAGGACAACGCCGTCATCGACCAGGTCGCGCGCGTCGCGATCGAACATCCCGGCCAGCACTTGATCGCCGCCTTCGATTTCGACGGCACCGCGATCCAGGGGAATTCCCCCGTGCTTCTCGTGCGCTACCTCCAGAAGCGCGGCATGCTCGGCAAACGCGTCATCGGCAAGATCCTCGCGTGGGCGGCGGCCTACAAGCTGCGCCTTCCTCAGAACGAGGCGTGGGTGCGCGGACTCGTGTTCACCGCGTTCGAGGGGCGTGCGCGCGAAGAGGTCGATGCGTTTTTACGCGATTTCTACGACGAGGTCATCGAAGGGCAGAAGCGTTTCCGTCCGCAGGCCGCCGGCGTCATGGAGGAGCTGCGCGCGATCGGCGCGGAGGTCGTCATCGTCTCGGCGACGTTCGACCCGATCGTGCAGCGCGCGCGCGAGGAGCGCGGCTTCGACGCCTGCATCTGCACCCGCATGGAAGTCGATCGGCGGGGCCTGTACACGACGCGCGTCGACGGTCCGTGCATCGAAGGCATCCATAAGGTCCGTTCGCTGCGCGCCTACGCTCAGGCGCGCTATGGGGAGGGGAAGTGGCGTCTTGCCGCGGCGTTCGGAGACCATCATTCCGACATCTCTCTGCTCGCCGCCGCCGACAACGCCTTCGCCGTCTCTCCGGACAACCCGCTCGAACGGGAGGCGAAGCGCCGCGGATGGAACGTCCTCGACTGGACCTGTCCGGTGGAGAAATGACGTTTCTCGGCGCGCCTGCCTACGCTGCGTCTGCGGCGAAGCTCATGCCGATGCTCTCGAAATACACCGCATACGGATGCGAAAGGTCGTCGTAGGCGTACGCCGCGCACGCTTCGTCGTCGCGCGCGTCGTCGTCGGTCGCGATGCCGTCGCCGATCTTTTCGCCGACAAGCGCCTCGTCGGCGACGACCGTCGTTCCGTTTTCCGATATCGCGAGCGTCAGCCTGGTGCCGTCCTCGAGTTCGATGGCGTCGAAGCGCGCCGGGCTGCCCGCGTCGGTCTCGACGCTCGGCTTCAAACGCGCGTCGGCCGGAGTGTTCGCGGTCTTCTGGTCGGTGATCTGCGTGGGCGGCTCCGCTTCGGTCGCGCCGGTGAAGGTGTGCATGAAGGCGGCTACGAAGCAGACGACGACGATGATGGCGACGACGGGCGCTGCAAGCGCGATGAACGGGTGCGCTTCGCGCGCGTCGTAGGCGACGCTTCCGTCGGGAAGCGTGCGTCCCGAGGCGATGCGCTGCGGTTCCTCTGCGCATCGGGTATGGCCTGCGGCATCCTTTTCAGATGCGCGGCCAAGCGTATCGTTGCACGTGGATGCCCCTTCGCCGTTCTGCGTGCCTTCGTTCATGGAGCCTCCTTCGCGCAGGATGCGGCCTCGTCGCGATCTGTCGCGCCGAGCGCCGATCGCTTCGTCTTCGCGCTTCAAGCATACCGTGCTTCGCTTCGATTCAAGGAATCATCATGTCGTTCGCCGGCTGCGCATGCCCGCATCCGCCATGCGTGCGCAGTGCGTGTGCATGGGCGGGTTTTATTTGTGAGCGCTGCGGTAACCGTATAAAATGATCTGCCAAGCGAGTTACGACCATCGAAGGGGGCTGGTGAGAATGTTCGACAGGCATCATGACGATATGAACTTCGCGAATCATTCGAACGATCCCGCCGAAGCGCCGCGGACCGCCGCCGACTATCTCGCCCAGGCGCGCGCTGCGAAGGCCGTGAACCCCGAGCTTGCGATGCATTTATATCTGGGCGCCTACGAAGCGCTCGTCGCAGAATCCCCCCTCGTGCCCGACGACGCGCTCGAGGCGCTGCGCGAGGCGTGGAATCTCGCATGCAGCCTCAAGGAACGCTCCATCGCGGAATACGCCTACGACAAGCTCGAGCCGCACCTGAGCGATGCCGAGCTCGAAGATTGCAACGCCATGCTGCAAGAACTCGCCTTCGATAAGGCGACGGAATTCGGCTTCTCGCGCGACGAGCTCGAGCGCATCTCCGACATCATCTCCGGCACCCTCGGGGAAGCGGTCGATCTCGAAAGCGTCTCCGCGCTTTCGCTGCCCGACGGGGCGGTGGAAGCCATGGCCGAGGGGCTCGCACGCCTTGCCGAGGCGGCGGACGAACATGCCATGCGCGGCGAAGACGGCTCTGCAACCGGGAATGCCCAGGCATCCGACCTGTCCGACTTGTCCTCGACGGCTGTCGGCCCAGACGGTCCGCGCATGCCGGCCGATGGCGCGCCGCAGCCGGAAGGATCGGCGTCCGATGAATCCGCAGCGGGGCCGTCGCGTCCCAAGGTGAAGATCATCGCCGCCAAGGCGGCCTCTTCCCGCAAAGGGTCTTCCCCGAAGGCGGAGGCAGCCGAACCCAGGCATCCCAATTTCTCCGATCTCGTCGGATACGACGGCATCATCGAAGACGTCCGGTCCCTCGGCATAGGCATCGAACACGACGAGGCGTATCAAGAGATCATGGGCATGCTGCGCGAATGCCACGGGCTCGACGGGCTTTCCGCGGTCGGCTCGATCGTCCTGCGGGCTTCCGCCCGCTCCGATGCGGCGGAATTCATGGAAGCCGCCGCCAACGAGGTCGGCCTTCCTGCCATGCGGATGCGCATCCAAAGCGGTTCGCAAGGCTTTCCTGTGCTTTCGTTCACGGTTTCGGCCGATCGCTCCCCGCGTTTCGCGCCCGGTCGGATGACCGTGGAATCGCCGAGCGTCCTCATACTCGAGGACATCGACCTGTGGCTCGCCCCGATGGAAGAGGCCATGGCCTCTTCCGACGACGACGCCGAGCATTCTCTGCCTATGCCCATGCAGATCGCCTATCAGACGCTCATGTGGCTGCGCGCCGCGATCGAGAGCCCGGACGTTCACGTGTTCGCCTCCATCGGCGGCGAGACGAACGATTCCGGCTTTCTGTACGACCTTCTCGAGCCTATCGACGTCATCGATATCTATCTGCCCGACGAGTCGGAGCGGCGCCGTATCTGGCGCGCCATCGCGCAGCGCCACCCGTCCATCCGCGGGCTCGACTTCGGCAGCCTGACGCGGATGTCGCGCAACCTTGCGCGAACCGATATCGTCATGGCCGCGCGCGAAGCGCTCGAAGATGCGTATCGGCAGGGCATGCGCGCGCGCCGCTATATCCCGGTGACCCAGGCGATGATGTACGAGCATCTGGCGAGTTTCCAGCCGCTCGACTCCGTCGAATACCGTCAGATGGAATCGGCCGTCCTGCATGAATTCCGCGACGAGATCGCCGCATTGGAGCAGGAGGTCGGACGAACGTCCGAAGACGGCTTCGGATCCGATCAGGCAGGGGCTCCGACCGAGGGGCTCTAAGGGCCGGCGGCCGTACGCACCGACAGGCGCGCCGCCTCCGCGTGGGAAGACGGCGCGCACGATGGCGCGGCGAGAGGAAGAGCGCCGCGTCGTCGCACATGGATTGAGACAGGGGAGAAACGTTCATGGATCTGAATCGTCGCACCGACTATGCCTGCCGCATGATCCGCGCGGCCTACAAGAACGACGGCAAGGTCATATCGGTCACTAAAGTGGCGGAGCAGGAGGGCATCCCGTACGCCTTCGCCCGCAGCATCCAGAACGACCTGGTGCATGCCGGTCTCCTGCGCGCCGAGCGCGGCGCGAGAGGCGGGCTGGCGCTTGCGTGCGATCCGTCCACGACCACGCTCCTTCATGTGCTCGAATGCGTGCAGGGACCCATCTCCATGACCGCCTGCACCAATGACGAGCGCTTCTGCGACCGCCGCGACGGCTGCGAGTTCCATGCGGTCTGGAAGCATGCGGAATCCATGCTGAAGGCCTACTATGCGAGCATCACGCTCGACGACCTCTTCCGGCACGGAAGAAACCCCCGGCGATGAGGCGCCCCGCATCGACGGACGGCTCGCCCTGCATCGACGACGCATCCCTTCGCGCCTTCTGCGAGCAGGTGCGTGCAGAAGGCGCGCGTCTGTATCGCGATCTTCCCTGGCGCAACGTGACCGATCCGTATGCGATCTGGATATCCGAGGTCATGCTGCAGCAGACCCAGGTCGCACGCGTGCTCACGCGGTGGGGGCGCTTCATGGCGCGGTTCCCGACCCTCGATGCGCTGTCGGCATCCGCCCGGATCGACCTGCTCGAGGAATGGCAGGGCATGGGATACAACCGCCGCGCGCTCGCGCTCAAGCAGGCCGCCGACATCTGCGTGCGCGACTTCGCGGGGCATCTTCCCGAAACCTACGAAGCGCTGGTCGCGCTGCCGGGCATCGGCCCCTCGACGGCGGCCGGCATCATGGCATTCTCGCATGACGCGCCATCCACGTATATCGAGACGAATGTGCGCGCCGTCTTCATCCATCATTTCTTCCCCGATGCCCAGGACGTGTCCGACAAGGATATCCGTCCCCTCGTCGAGGCGACATGTCCGGACGCCGACGTGCGCGGATGGTATTACGCGCTGCTCGACTACGGCGCCGAGCTCAAGCGGACGTGCAGCAATCCCGCCCGCGCAGCCAAGGCGTACGTGCGCCAGAGCGCGTTTCCGGGATCGCGCCGCCAGAAACGGGCCTGGCTCCTGCGCGAGGTCATGGGCGCCGGCCGGATGGACGGCGACACGCTTGCGCAGCGGCTTTCCGCATTCGAACGGTCGGAGGGGCGCGACGCCCCGTCGGAAGACGACGTGCGCTCGATCCTCGCCGACCTTGCGCGCGAGGGGTTCATCGAACGCGAAGGCGATGCATGGAAAGTGTGCGACTAGCGGTCCGATCGCCCGGAGACGCGTGTTACGCGCGTGAGGGTTGTGTGAATCGTGCGCCGTCTGCGCAGGAATTTTTACAAATCCGTGCATCTGTTCCCATGCAAGAACGCGTATATCGGGTAGCATCTGTGCCGCAAGGGGGAACGTCGAATCAGTGTGAAGTTATGTTTGCAGGGTAACACCTTCTCGCCTTTTGACGATAGGGCGTCATCGATCCGTTGATTTCACGCATCGTACGCATTCCTTTCACGCACAATAGCGGTATCGGTTTGTCAGCAGTTAGGAAAGAGGAGGTGTACGTATGGACAATCAGGCCACTGCCACGAAATTCCAGGATATCCTTGAATCTCGCGGCGTCAGCCGCCGCAGCTTCATGAAGATGTGCGGTACGGTTGCGGTCATGGTCGGCTTGAGCAAAGCCGCTGCTCCACGCGTAGCTGAAGCTGTCGAGAAATCGGTGATCGGCGCTGCAGAAGGGGGACTCTATCCGGCGATTTGGATCGAGGGAGCTTCTTGCACCGGCTGCACCGAGGCGTTCGCGGGATCGGCCGACCCCGACCCTGCGTCCGTCGTGCTTGAGATGATCTCATGCAACTACAACGAGACGCTGTCCGCCGCCGCGGGCTACAGCATGGAGGAGGCGCGCCGTCAGACCATGGAGGCGGGCAACTTCGTGCTCGTCTACGAAGGGGCCGTCCTGCGCGGCTTCGACGACTGGGCCCTCCGCGTCGCGGAGGAGAAGGGCACCGACATCCTGGCGGAAACGGCCGAGAAGGCCAATGCCGTCATCGCGATCGGTTCGTGCGCGGTCAACGGCGGCTGGATGGCCGCCGATCCCAATCCGGCAGGCGCCATGGGCGTTCAGCAGCTCCTTGAAGAGCGCGGCATCGAAACGCCCGTCATCAACATCCCCGGATGCCCGGGCAACCCCGAGTGGCTCGTCGCCTGCCTCGTGAGCGTCGTCATGCTCGGCAAGCTTCCCGAGCTCGACGCCTTCGGCAAGCCCAAGGAAGTGTTCTCGCAGACCGTCCACGACAACTGCGAACGCCGCGGCCACTTCGAGAACGGCGAGTTCGTCTACGAATACGGTTCTCCCGAGGAAGCCATGGGCTACTGCCTCTACCCGCTCGGCTGCCGCGGGCCTCAGACCAAGGCGAACTGCGGCGTCGCGATGTACAACCGCGGCCGCAGCTGGTGCATCCGTTCCGGCGGACCCTGCATCGGATGCTGCGAGGCCGATCCGCACAATCCCAAAGACAACTGGGTCCAGGTCAATGCTCCGTTCAACAAGCGTCATCGCGATCTGCGCATCGGCGACTTCATCTTCCAGCCGACGACGCTCGCGCTGGGCATCATCGGCATCGAAGCCGTCGCCCTCGTTGCGCACGGCTTCGGCATGAAGGCCGCCGGGCGCGTCCCGAACGGCGCCGACTTCGAACCCGTGCGCGCATGGGATGCCAAGCACCCCGACAAGTCGATCGGCGTGTATGACGACAAGGTTCTGGAAGACATCAAGAAGGGAGGGCGATAGGATATGGCACGCACCACGATTGACCCGATTACCCGTATCGAGGGCCATCTGCGCGTCGAGATGGAAGTCAACGATGGCGTCGTCACCGATGCATGGGTCTCCGGCGGATGCTTCCGCGGCATGGAGCTCGTCGTCCGCGATCGCACCCCCCAGGATGCGGCCCAGATCGTCCAGCGCATCTGCGGCGTCTGCCCGGTGTCCCACGCCCATGCGGCGTCCATCGCCGCCGAGAAGGCGTACGGCATCGCGATTCCGAACAGCGCGCGCATCATCCGCAACATGCTCGAGGGCGCCCAGTTCCTGCACAGCCATATCCTCTGGCTGTACAACCTCGCCGCGCTCGACTACGTCAACCCGCTCAACGCGCTGAATGCGGACACGGGCCTCGCGTATGACGTTGCCGAAGAATACGGCCTGAAGAACGCCGACTTCGTCTCGTTGCAGGACCGTCTCGCCCGCTTCGCCGACAACGGCCAGCTGTCCATCTTCAGCGGTAACTGGTTCCCGACGGCCGAGCAGTACGCCGACGGCACCAACGAATACAATCTCACGCCTGAAGCCGACCTCATCATGACGGCCCACTATCTCGAGGCGCTCGAGATGCAGGGCACCGCCTCCGAGATCGCCGCGGTGCTCGGCGGCAAGATGCCGCACGTCATGACGCTCATTCCCGGCGGCACGATGTTCGTTCCCACCGACCAGAAGCTCGACGACCTCAAGGGCCTGATCGATCGTCTGTACAACTGGGTCGCCGCGGTCGCCGTGCCCGATTCGATCGCGCTCGGCAAGTTCTACCCCGAGGCGTTCAACTTCGGTGCCGGCTGCCGTCGTTACGGCGCCTGGGGCGTCTTCGAGCGCGAGTCCTTCAAGATGGCCGATCGTTACATGCCCTCCGGCGTCATCGAACTGGGTCCCGACGGCAACTACCAGCTCTCCGAGGTGGAAGAATCCAAGATCACCGAGTACGTGGGCCATTCCTGGTATTCGGGTTCCGAGGACCTGCCCCCCTTCGAGCAGGGCGTCAATCCGGAATACACGGAATACAACACCGACGATCGCTACACCTGGAACAAGTGTGCCCGCTACGACGGCAAGCCGCTCGAGATGGGCGGCGCGTCCCGCGTGCTCGTCGCCTACGTGCGCGGCGACAAGTTCATCAAGGAGCACGTCGACGCGCTCCTTGTCGCGCTGGGCGGCACCCCGGGCGACCTCTCCCCGTTCTCCTCGACGATCGGCCGCACGGCTCTTCGTCAGGTCGAGACGCTCTATGTCGCGACGCTCATGAAGGAATGGCTTGCCGAGCTCGTCGAAGCCATCAAGGGCGGCGACAGCACGTACTTCACGAAGTCCGATGCCGTCGAAGGCGAAGGCACGGGCTTCTGGGAGGCTCCGCGCGGCGCGCTCTACCATTCGGAGAAGGTCAAGAACGGCAAGATCCAGGACTATCAGATCATCATTCCGACGACATGGAACATCGCGCCGCTCGATCCCGACGGGGTCCACGGCCCCATGGAGCAGGCCCTTATCGGCGTTCCCGTGACCGATATGGAAAAGCCGATCCACGCCCTGCGCACCGTCCACAGCTTCGACCCCTGCACCGCCTGCGCCGTGCATGTGGTCGAACCGAAGACGGGCAAGAAGTTCGAAACCGTCACCAGCCCTTGGGGGGTGAAGTAAATGGCCCATCTCGCGCATTACGACGAGGCTCATCCGCTGCCGTTCCGCATCACGCACTGGATCAACCTCGTGGCCATGGTCTTTCTGATCATTTCCGGCTGCATCATACATTTTCCGTTCGTCCCAGGAGTGATGGGCATCGCACGCGGCGCGCATATCTTCTTCGGCTTCGTGCTGACGATCAACTGCCTCGTTCGCGTCATCATGGCGTTCGTCGTGAAGTCCGCTCCCACCGGCGGCACCCGCGCGGTCGTCAAGGACTACAAGACCTGGCTGCCGCAGGCCGATAACCGTCATCAGCTCGGTGCCTGGATCAAGTACTACCTGTTCATGAAGAAGGATCACCCGCAGTCCGCGAAGCTCGGCGTTCCCCAGAAGATCTCCTATCTGCTGATTCCCGTGCTCATCCTCATCATGTTCATCACGGGTCTGTGCATCTGGGGTCCCACGATGGGCGCGACGGCCGGCCTGACCGCGGCGCTCGGCGGAACGATGGCGGTGCGCATCATCCACTACTTCATGATGTTCGTCTTCATCATCTTCATCTTCATCCATGTCTACCTGGCGAACATCGAAGGCTTCGCGCCTTCCAAGCTGATGTTCTTCGGCAAGGAGCATGAAGGTCTGCACTACGACGTGGAGCGCCACGTCGTCCTCGCCGAGGAGCAGAAGTAGCATCTGCGTTCGATGCCTGCTCGTTCGCTCGGATGTAAGAAGGCTCGCTTCGGCGGGCCTTCTTCTTATATATAATCGTGTCGTTCATCCCGCATCTCGTGCGTCGTTCGCGCCGTCCGAGGAGCGGATCCATCGATGCGGCCGATGTCGGTTCGGCCGGGGAAGCGAGCGAGGGGACCTTCATGTCGAATCAGTTCAAGAGCGGCTTCGTGACGCTGGTCGGACGCCCTAACGTGGGGAAGTCATCGCTGATCAATGCCGTGGTCGGACATAAGGTCGCCATTACGTCGAGCACCGCTCAGACCACACGCCATCGCTTCCGCGCCATTCTCACGACCGATGACGCGCAGGTCGTCATGGTCGACACGCCGGGCCTGCACAAACCGCACGATGCCCTGGGCGAAGAGCTCAACACCTCCGCCATCATGGCGCTCGAAGACGTCGATGTCGTCGCATTCGTGGTGGATGCGAGCCAGCCTTTCGGCCGCGGCGACGAATGGGTCGCGAACCAGGTGCGCGCGGCGAAGGCCCCGCGCAAGATCCTCGTGCTCAGCAAGGCCGACCTAGTGGATGCGCAGATCGTGGAGAACCAGCTCAATGCTGCCCGTGCCCTCGATTCCTGGGACGACGAGATCGTCCTGTCCGCGAAAACCGGTTTCAACGTCGACGGATTCGTCCAGGCGGTCATCGCAGCCCTGCCTGCAGGGCCCAAGTGGTTTCCAGACGACATGGATACCGACCAGCCGTTCGAGGTCATCGTCGCAGAGTTCATCCGCGAGAAGATCCTGCGCAGCTATCGCGACGAAGTGCCTCACAGCATCGGCGTCGTCGCCGACGACCTCGAATACGACCGCGCCAAAGACATGTATCGCATCTATGCCACCGTCTTCGTCGAGCGCGACAGCCAGAAAGGCATCATCATCGGCAAGGGCGGCGCGGCCATCAAGCGCGTCGGCATCGAGGCGCGCCTCGACCTCGAACAGATGCTCGGCTGCAAGGTGTTTCTCGATCTGCAGGTCAAGGTCAAGAAGAACTGGCGTCGCGATCTGAACCAGATCCGCCGTTTCGGATACGGCGAAGGCATCTAGAACCGGACTCCCGCCGCCGCGCGGGATGACATGCTTGAAAGGAGGGCTTCCATGGCCGGATATTGCACATGGTGCGGCGCGCGCCTCGACGAGAACGCGCGGTACTGCCCGTCATGCGGCGCGCGCACGACCCAGGTCGTGACCGTGGACGGCTCTCCCGATGCGGTCGATCCCCTGCGCGGCCTCGATATCGTGGAGGGGGAGCGCCTTCCTGTCGAGGACACGCAGCGCATGAAGATCACCGAGATGTCCGACAAGGTCGTCGTCTCCTCGGGAAAGGCGCGTCGCTTCACGCAGGACACCGCCGTTCCCAAGCGGCGTGCGGCGATCCTCGTGCCGATCGCGCTCGTCGTCATCGTCTGCGCGCTCGTCGCGGGCTACCTCCTGTCCACGACGAAGGCTTCCGATGCGCCTTCAGCGCCCTCGGCCGCATCGGGCGGTTCCGCGAACGATGCCGCAGATTCGCCCGAGAGCGATGCGCCTTCGGCGGAGCCTGCGGCCATCGTGAACGACACGGCGTCGACGGCTCTGTCCGAAGACGAGGCCTATACGGCGCTGACCGGCTACTACGATAAACTCGACGGGTTCCGCTCGCGCCTGCTTTCCTGCGTCGACGATTACAACGGAACCTTCGAGTCCTCGTCCATGAGCGACCGCCAGGCGGCCTACGAGAAGGCCAAGGCCCTCGAGGACGACGTCTCGTCCACATGCGATGAGATGCGCGGTCTCGTGTTCGCGCCCAACAGCGCTTACGAAACGGACAGGGCGACCCTCATCGAGCTGTACGGCTACATGCTCGGACGCATCTCTCCTCTGGTCGATTCCTGGGAGCTCGATCTGACCTTCGACGATCCTTCGGCCCATGCCGACGAGATCCTCGCAAAGCTGAGCGAGCATTACGTCAACGGAGCGAACCCGAACGTCGAGCGCTACGACAGGCTTCACGCGACGGCGCGTCCCCAGAAGCGCTGACATCCATCGCGCTCGCCCGCTCGGCGAGCCCCTGCTTTTTCCATTCGCTCGATGTTCCGACGTCCTGCCGGCGCCATGCCGCGCCGTATACTGGCAGGCATGACACGATCCTGATGGGGCGCCGTCCCCGCGAAAGGAACCCGAATGCCGAGGACCATCGCCGTTATCGACGGAAACTCCCTGATGCACCGTGCGTATCATGCAGTGCCGCCCACCATGAACGCCGTCGACGGCACGCCGACCAACGCTGCGTTCGGGTTCATGTCGATGCTGCTCAAATTCTACGAGGACGCGCGTCCCGACGCCATCGTCTGCGCCTTCGACGCCGGCAAGCCCACGCACCGCATCGAGGCGATGAAGGCGTACAAGGCCCAGCGCCCTCCGATGGACGACGAGCTGCGCGTGCAGTTCCCCGTCATCGAAGGCCTGCTCGATGCCATGGGCATTCCCGTCGTGAAGGTCAAGGGCTGGGAAGGAGACGATATCCTCGGCACCATCGCGGCGCGCGACGAGGCGCTCGGCTGGAACACGCTGCTCGTCACTGGCGATAAAGACGCCTATCAGCTCGTTTCCGACCATACGCGCGTTGTGACGACCAGGAAGGGCATCACCGATGTCGTGATCTACGGTCCCGACGAGGTGCTCGAGCGGTATGGCGTGACCGCGGCGCAGTTCCCCGACTTCCTCGGGCTGCAGGGCGATACGGCCGACAACATCCCCGGCGTGCCGGGCATCGGGCCGAAGACCGCCACCAAGCTGCTGCAGGCCTATGGGAGCATGGACGGCATCTACGAGAACCTCGACAAGCTCAAGGGAAAGCAGCTCCAGAACCTCGCCGACAATCGCGATCAGGCCTATTTGAGCCGCGATCTCGCGGTCATCGTGCAGGATCTCGACTTCGAGCTCGATCTCGAATCCGCGGCGTTTCCCTCCTTCGAGGCCTCCGCGGTCGCAGAGGCCTTCGGCGCGGTTCAGTTCTCGTCCCATCTGGCGCGCGTGCTCGCGCTTATCGGCGGGGAAGGGGATCTTCCCTCGGCCGCGTCGATCGAGCTGCCCGACATCGATCCCGCGACGGACGATGCGGCTCGGGCGTTGCTCGAGGCATGGCTCGCGCCGCGCGCCGATGCGGTCCCCTCCATGCTCGCGGACGAAGGTGCGCCCGTGCTCGGCGTCGAGGTCGTGGAGCCTGCGCAGGCATCTCTCTTCGAAAGCGCGTGCATCGCCTTCGTGTCCGACGGGCATGACGTCGTCCGTTTCGAGAACGAGGATGCGATCGCCGCCGTGGCCCGCATCGTGCGCGACGGGTGCTTCTGCACGCTCGATGCGAAGGCGACGATGCAGCGCGCGTATCCTCCCGATTCTTCGCGCGAGGCCTTCGTCGCTCCTGCCGAGCTTCTGTCGGCGCGCGCCTTCGACATCGGGCTTTCGGCCTATCTGCTCCAGTCGAACGCGTCTTCGTACGATTACGCCACGCTGTGCGAGGAATACCTGGCGGCGTCCCTGCCTGCCTTCGACGACGCGTGCGACGAGGCCTGCGCGCACGCTTTCGTGGCGCCCCGCCTGGCCCGTGCGCTCGACGGCGCCATGGCGCGCGATGCCGAAGAGGCCTCGCCCGACGGGATGTCCGGCCGCTCCGTCGGCACGCGTTCCTGCTACTACGACATCGACCTTCCCCTGGTGCCGGTCCTCGCCGTCATGGAGCGCGTCGGCGCGCGCATCGACGTCGACGCCCTCGCCGAGATGGGCCGTTCCGTCGCCGAGGAGATCGACGGCATCCGCACGCGTGTCTTCGAGCTCGCAGGAGAGGAATTCAACCTGGATTCCCCTAAGCAGCTTTCCGTCGTCCTCTTCGAAAAGCTGGGGCTTCCGCACGGCAAGAAGACCCAGCGCGGATATTCGACGGATGCGAAGACCCTTTCGAAGCTCGAGGACGTGCATCCCATCGCGCGCGAGATCCTGCGCTACCGCGAGCTCGCGAAGATGGAATCGACCTATATCGAGGCGCTGCCGCGCATGCGCGCGGGCGACGGTCTCGTGCATACCCATTTCAACCAGACGGTCACGACCACAGGACGTCTGTCCTCATCCGATCCGAACCTGCAGAACATTCCCGTGCGCACCGAGTTCGGCCGCCGCATCAGAGGGTGCTTCGTGCCTCTGCGCACAGGCGATCTCTTCATGTCGGCGGATTATTCCCAGATCGAGCTTCGGCTTCTCGCGCACTTGTCGCGAGACGAGCACCTCGTGCATGCCTTCTGCTCCGGCGCCGACTTCCACGCCTCGACCGCCGCGCGCGTCTTCGGCGTGCCCCTCGAAGAGGTCACGCCGTCCATGCGCAGCCGCGCGAAGGCCGTCAACTTCGGCATCGTGTACGGCCAGCAGGCTTTCGGCCTGGCTCAGAACCTGGGTATCGGCTTCAAGGAAGCCCAGGAGATGATCGATCGCTACTTCGAAGCCTATCCCGGCGTGCGCGCATTCCTCGACGGCACGGTGGAGGAGGCGCGCGCGTGCGGATACGCGACGACCATGTTCGGGCGGCGCCGGCATATTCCCGAACTCAAGGCGAAGAACCCGGCCCAGCGCGGCTTCGGCGAGCGCACGGCGATGAACCATCCGATGCAGGGCAGCGCGGCCGACATCGTCAAGATGGCCATGAACGAGGTCCAGCGCAGGCTCGTCGACGGCGGTTTCGCCGCACAGGTCATGATCCAGGTCCACGACGAGCTCGACCTGAGCGTCCCGGTCTCCGAGCTCGATGCGGTCGGCGCGCTCGTGCGCGATGCGATGACGAACGTCGTCACGCTCGAGGTTCCCTTGATCGTCGATGTCCAGAGCGCGAAGACCTGGGCCGAGGCGCATTAGCGCCCGCGCGGCGCCTTGTCGGCGTTTTGCGATGAAACGGCGAATTCATCAGGTGATAGTGCGCTTGCCGGGCAACTAGCGTACAATTGGACGGCTGCTTGAAGGTCGCCGGAAAGTCTCCTGCGTCCCTTTCCCCTTGGACGTTCGTCTGCTTCGAACCGTCGTCCCGATGGCGCGCATTCGCAGAAGCCCGTATCTTGCGAAAAATATGGCCACGGTCGCAATAGTCGTTGACGCGATTTGGTGGCGTATGTACAATATCGGCTTGCGTTTTGACTCATTCAAGGAGATTTACATGTACGCAATCGTTAAAACCGGTGGTAAGCAGTATAAGGTGGCTCCTGGCGATAAGATCAACATCGAGAAGATCGATGTCGAGCCGGGCCAGCACATCGAGCTTGAAGCCATCTGCGTCGTCGACGGTGCTTCCGTCGAGCTTACCGATGCCGCGAAGACCAAGGTCGTCGCGACCGTCCTCGAGCAGTTCAAAGGCGAGAAGCAGCTCGTCTTCAAGTTCAAGAAGCGCAAGAACTACAAGAGGCTCCGCGGTCATCGCCAGAGGCTGACCCGCATCCAGATCACCCAGATCGGCGACGTTACGTACGAAGCTCCCGTCAAGGCCGCGCCTGCTGAAGCCGCGCAGACCGAAGAATAACGAAGGGCAGGTAGTATCATGGCACACAAGAAGGGTCTCGGCTCCTCCCGCAACGGTCGCGATTCTCACGCGCAGCGACTCGGCGTCAAGCGTTTCGGCGGCGAGCACGTCATCCCCGGCAACATCATCGTCCGTCAGCGCGGCACCCATTTCCATCCCGGCGCGAATGTCGGCCGCGGCAAAGACGACACCCTGTTCGCTCTGGTCGAGGGTCAGGTCGTGTTCAGGAAGCAGACGCGTCGCACCAAGAAGCCCCGTCGCATCGTGAGCGTCGTTCCCGTTTCCGAGGAAGCCGCTGAATAGCTTCCTCGCATTTTCAGCGATACCGCATGAGAGCTCGCCTAGGCGGGCTCTTTGCATATACAATGGCATGTCAATCGATCGAAGACGCGCGCGGATAAGGGTGAGCGAATGTTTACGGACAAGGTCCATATCTACGTCAGGGGCGGCGACGGCGGGGCCGGCTGCATGAGCTTCCGTCGGGAAGCCCATGTCCCGAAGGGCGGACCCGACGGCGGCGACGGCGGGCACGGCGGCAACGTCGTCGTGCAAGCCGACGCAGCGCTTTCCTCGCTCATACAATATCGGTACAAGCACCACTTCAAGGCCGAGCGGGGCACGCACGGCAAGGGAAGCCGCATGCATGGCGCACGCGGCGAGGATCTGATCCTCAAGGTGCCGCTCGGCACGATCGTGCGCGAATGGAACGATGATTCCAAAGAAACCGGCGCGCTCATTGCGGATCTGACGCACGACGGCGAGCGCGTCACGGTTGCCAACGGCGGCATGGGCGGCCGTGGCAACATCCACTTCGTCACGTCGACCCGTCGCGCGCCTTCGTTCGCCGAGCTTGGCGAACCGGCATCCGAATCTTGGATCGAGCTCGAGATGAAGCTCATGGCCGACGCTGCGCTCGTCGGCATGCCGTCGGTCGGCAAGAGCTCGCTCATCGCCCGCATCAGCGCGGCGCGCCCCAAGATCGCCGATTATCCGTTCACGACGCTCGTTCCGAATCTCGGCGTGGTCAAGGGCGACGAATACGATTTCGTCGTCGCCGATGTCCCGGGCCTGATCGAAGGCGCATCCGAGGGTAGGGGGCTTGGGCATGAATTCCTGCGCCATATCGAACGGACCGCGCTTATCGTCCATGTGGTCGACATGACCGGCGGATACGAAGGCCGCGATCCGGTGGAGGATTACCGCATCATCAACCGCGAGCTCGAAATGTACGCTTCCGATCTCGCGGCTCGGCCTCGCATCGTCGTGGCGAACAAATGCGATGCTCCCGGGGTGGAAGATGCCGTCCGTCGACTCGAAGCCGAGGTACGCTCCGATGCCGTTGCGGCCGCCGACGGGAACGAGTATGCCGACAGCGTCGCGGAGGCCAAGGTCTACCGCATAAGCGCGCTTACGGGCGAAGGCATCGACCCTCTCGTCCATGCGCTCGGAGAAAAGGTCCACGAGCTGCGCGAGGCCGCCCGCGTCCAGGAGTCCGAGAGGGTCGCATACGAGCAGGTCTGGGAACATGAGCGCGAAGCGCGCGACAAGCGCTTCTCGGTCCATCGGCTCTCCGAAGGAATCTTCCGCGTGGAAGGCCCGCAGATCGAGCGCTGGGTCGTGCAGACCGACTGGGGAAACGAGGAGGCGCTCTCGTTTCTGCAGCACCGCTTCGGGCGCATCGGTCTCGAAAAGCGTCTCGTCGCCGCAGGTGCGCGCAATGGAGACGAGATCCGCATTCTCGGCCGCGCCTTCGAATTCGAAACGGCCGACGATGCGGACGATGCGTTCAGGGAGCTCGATCTGTGATGGCTCGTGCGCCACGCGAAAGAGCCGGCGGCACCGCCCGCACCGCGATCATCAAGGTCGGATCCTCGACGCTCACGGGCGATTCCGGGCGCATAGAGGAGCCGTATCTCGTCGACCTTGCACGCCAGATCCATGCGGCGCGTGCGGCGGGATGGCGGGTCGTGCTTGTGAGCTCGGGATCCATCCCCGCAGGGCTTGAGACCCTGGGGCTTCCCGTGGAACGTCCTCGCGACATGCCGACGGTGCAGGCCGCGGCCTCCGTCGGCCAGCGTGCGCTGCTCTCCGCGTACGACAAGGTCTTCTCGCTGTACGGCATCACGATCTCGCTCGTGCTGCTCACGCGCCGCGACACGGCCGATCGCCACGCGTATCTGCACGCGCGCGACACGTTTCGGCGTCTGCTCGAACTCGGTGTCGTCCCTATCGTCAACGAGAACGACACCGTATCGGTCGAGCAGATCAGATTCGGCGACAACGATACGCTCGCAGCCCTGGTCGCGTGCATGATAGATGCCGACCGGGTCGTCATCCTCTCCGACATCGACGGCCTATACACGGCGAATCCCCAGACCGATCCCGATGCGCGGCTGCTTTCCCGCGTCACGCACGTCACGTCGCGGATCATGGAAGGCGCGTCGGGGCCGGGCAGCACGGTCGGTTCGGGCGGCATGGTCACGAAACTCACGTCGGCCCGCGTGCTCGAGGCCGCCGGCATCCCGCTCGTGATCTGTCAGGGGCGCGCCACCGACGCCGTTGCGTCGGCGCTTGCGGACGAACCTTCGATCGGCACCTTCTTCGAAGCGCGCGAGAAACGTCATGAAATGACGCCGCGCAAGCTCTGGATCGCGCTGGGCAATTCGGTCAAAGGCCGTCTGATCATCGACGAAGGCGCGGCGTGCGCCCTCGTCGAAGGCGGATCGTCTCTGCTCGGCGTCGGCGTCGTCGACGTCGTCGGGGAATTCGCCGCAGGCGACGTCATCGACGTCGCGACGCCTGCCGGCGGCGTTCTGGCTCGAGGTCTCGCGAAGGTCTCGTCCGAAGCGGCGCGCATCGAGAAGGGGACCGTCGTGCATCGAGATGAATTGGTGGTGTTCGAATGACGAGGGAATCCGAATCTTCCGGCATCCGGGCGCTCGCCCTCGCGGCCAAGGAGGCGTCGCGCGCCGTCGCGTCAAGTTCGGTCGAGGTGCGCGATCAGGCCCTTAGGCTCATGGCAGGATGCCTTCGCGCGCACAAGGACGGCATCTGCGCCCAGAACGCGCGCGATATCGAGGCCGGACGTGCGGCCGGCATGGCGCCGTCGCTCATCGATCGCTTGCTCTTGACGCCCGAGCGTGTCGAATCCATGGCATGCGCCCTGGAGGATCTCGTCGCGCTTCCCGATCCGATCGGGCGCATCCTTGAAGAACGCACGATCGACGAAGGCCTCCGTCTCGCGAAGGTCAGCGTGCCGCTCGGGCTCGTCGCCGTCATCTACGAGGCGCGTCCGAACGTCACGGCCGATGCGGCCGGCATCTGTTTGAAGGCGGGCAACGCCTGCGTGCTGCGCGGCGGCTCGCAGGCGCGGCTCAGCAACGTCGCCATCGCGGATGCGCTGCGCGAAGGCGTCGTGTCCGCCGGACTTCCCGCCGACGCGGTCAGCCTCGTTGCGGACGCGGGCCATGCGTCCGCCGACGAGCTCATGGGGCTTCGCGGCACGGTCGACGTGCTCATTCCTCGCGGAAGCGCGGCTCTTATCGGCCATTGCGTTGAACATGCGAAGGTCCCGGTCATCGAAACCGGGGTGGGCAACTGCCATGTCTACGTGCATAGATCGGCCGACCCGTCCATGGCGCGCGATATCCTCGTCAACGCCAAGACCCAGCGCATCGGCGTGTGCAATGCCTGCGAATCCCTGCTCTACGACGCATCGCTTGCCGATGTGCCGGGAGCTCCCCTTGCGGTGATCCTGCGTGCGTTGACGGAAGCCGGCGTCACGCTCCATGCCGACGACCGTACGGCGGCCCTGCTCGACAAGGAGAGCATTCCCTTCCGCGCCGCCGAGCAGAGCGATTGGGGGCGCGAGTACCTCTCCCTGGATATAAGCGTGAAGTCCGTGCACGATGTCCGCGAGGCCATCGCGCACGTCAACCGCTATGGAACAGGGCATTCCGAATGCATCGTCGCCGACGAGGACGACCCTCGGGGCCATGATGCCGTGCAGGCTTTCCTTCGCGATGTGGATGCGGCCGTCGTATACGCGAATGCTTCGACGCGCTTTTCCGATGGAGGATGCTTCGGTCTCGGTGCCGAGATCGGCATATCGACCCAGAAGCTTCACGTGCGCGGGCCGTTTGCGACCGATGCGCTGACGTCGACCAAGTATATCGTGCATGGCTCAGGCCAGGTCAGAAAGTAGCGAGGCATGATGAACGCCGGTCTTTCCGCATACGCATCCCGTCCGGGGGATCCCGTGCGCGTATCGCCCCGGTTCGATCGATTGGGCTTCGACGATCCAGACGCCTCGTTTCGCCTCGGCATCATGGGCGGTACGTTCGACCCGATTCATGTGGGGCATCTTGCCTGCGCCGAACAGGTTGCCGATCGATTCGGGCTCGACGGCGTCGTCTTCATGCCGACGGGCGATCCATGGATGAAGCACGGCTCGCCCGTGACTGCGGCCGAGCTTCGGTACGAAATGGTGCGTCTCGCCATCGAGGGGAACGCACGGTTCGATGCAAGCCGGCTCGAGATCGATCGACCAGGTCGGACGTACACGGTTGACACCCTGCGCGAGCTGCGCGCTCACTTTCCCGAGAACGTCGAGCTGTTCTTCGTGTCCGGGGCGGATGCGCTGTTCCGCATCCTCGAATGGCGCCATGCCGATGAGTTGGGGCGCCTGGCGCATCTGGTGGGCGTGACCAGGCCTGGATTCGAAGTGACCGATTCGCGGCGCCGCTACATGCGTACGCACGCGGGTATCTTCCGAGTGTCCGAGGTCGAGGTCACGGCGCTGTCCATTTCTTCGACCGATTTGCGCCGCATGGTGTCCGAGGGTCGCTCCGTCCGTTATCTCGTGCCGCGCGAGGTGTTCGACTTCATCCGCGACCGCGGCCTCTACCGGACGGTTTCCCGATAGCCTGAGGAGGTTTCGTTCATGGACGCCGAACGATTCGAAGAGATGCGCATGCGGCTCGAGGAACGCCTGAAGCCGTCGCGCTATCGCCATAGCCTGGGCGTGTCCCAAACCGCCGTCCGTCTCGCCCGCATCTACGGCATCGATGAGGATGCTGCGGCCGTAGCGGGGCTTCTGCATGACTGGGACAAGGCGCTTTCCACCGACGAGCTGCGTCGCAAGGCGAAAAAGCTCGGTTGCGCCCCGAAATACGTGCGCAAGAACGCGCCGGGGGTGCTGCATTCGTTCACGGCCGCGGCGACGTTGCGCGACGAATTCCCGGAGCTTTCCGACGCCGTCCTGCAGGCCGTCGCGCGCCATACCTGCGGCGCAGAGGATATGAGCGGACTCGACATGGTGGTCTTCATCGCGGACATGATAGAGCCGGGGCGTACGTATCCGCACGTCCAAGCTTTGCGCGATGCGGTGGGAACGGTAAGCCTTGACGAGCTTTTCTTCCAGGCCTACGCATCCACGCTGCGTTATCTCATCGGCGCCGGCATGGTCGTCTATCCTGATTCGCTTTCCGTATACAACGCGCTTGCGCTCAAGCGCGTCCGCGCAGGAAGGTCTGCATAAGGCGGGTTCGTCCCTCGGGTCGTTCGCCGTCGCTTCCGAGGATGCGGCATTCGCTGCGACGCGGCGATGCGCGTGACGCAGCGGCACGGCATGCGTTTAGCGCGAACGTCACGTGCGCATCGTGCGGGATGCGCGTCCAGCTGGTATCCTATTCGTTCGAATGCAACGCGGCCGACAGGGTCGCTTCGACGGAAGGAAATCAACGTGGCTCAGGATAAAGGCCTCTCATCGTTGGATAAGGCGCTCATCGCCGCCCGCGCGGCGGACGGCAAGAAAGCGACCGACATCATCATCCAAGACGTGCGCGACCTCGTCGACGTGACCGATTACTTCGTCATCGTCACGGCGCAGAATAATCGCCAGATCAGCGCGGTTCTCAATGCGATCGAGGAAGAGGAGCTCAAACAGGCGGGCGTGAAGCCGTTCGGCGTCGAGGGCGCTCGGGAAGGCTTCTGGGCGCTGCTCGATTTCGGCGACTTCATCGTGCATATCTTCCAGCCCGAAGGACGCGATTACTATCGCCTCGAAGAGGTTTGGACGGATGCCCCGCGCGTCGACTTCGAGCTCGAAGGCTCCCAGGACGAGGCGGCCGCTCCCGCCGCCGACGCGTCGACCGAGGAGTAGGCATGGAGAAGCCCGCGATCGGCATCGTCTGCGCCACCGAGACCGAGCGCGACCCGTTCCTTGCGCGCATGTCCGACGTGCGCGAGCATGCGCACGGCATGCTCGTCGCCTACGAAGGCCGCCTCTCGGGTGCCGACGTCTTCCTTGTATTCAGCGGAATCGGCAAAGTCAACGCCGCGATCGCGACGCAGACGCTCATCGATTCGTTCGGCGCGGGCGTCGTCGTGAATGCGGGGACGGCGGGCGCCCTGGTCGAGGGGCTCGACGTCTGCGATATCGTCGTGGCCGACCGGAGCGCCTATCATGATCTGGACGCCTCGTTCATGTCCGATTCCCACATGACCGTCTCTCCTGAAGAATGGTTCGCCTCGGACGAATCTCTGCTCGAAACGGCGCGCGAGGTCGCCGCGTCGTTCGGACGCACCGTCGGATTCGGCTGCATGGTGACGGGGGAGCGATTCATCGGCGAGGGCGACCATGAGAAGCTCGCGCGCTCTCTGGCGCCTCTGTCCGCCGACATGGAAACGGCCGCGATGGCGCACGTCTGCAAGGTCTTGGGAGCCGGCTTCATCTCGGTCAGGGGTGTGACCGACACGCCTGCCGATCCGGGATTCGATGTCTATCTACGCAATCGCGAAGCCGCTGCCGCCGTCGCCGAACGATTCGTCGAAGCGATGGTTGCTCGCCTGTCCGCCTCCTGCTGATCGCCTCCGTCTTCCCGTCCGATATGCACGCATGCATAGGTGTGTGCTTTTCCAGCCGTCGTTTTTCTCGAGTACTTTATTAGAATAGAGTGATAAAGTGCTCTTACGTACATGGAGCATCTTTTCATCGGTGCTTCATGCAGAATCCGACGGAGGGGATGGCGGACATGAGGAATATCACGCTTGCGGAAGGCGAATATCTGCAGCCCGGGCAACTGCCTCGCCAAGGGTCGCTTCCTGCTGAGGTGCTCGAGAGCGCTGCGGGCATCGTGGCAGAGGTGCGAAAGCGCGGAGATGCCGCGCTGAAGGATTTCTGCCTCGCATTCGACGGCATCGAGGTCGAGGATTTCCGCGTCGATCCCGCGCTCGTCGACGCCGCCTTCGAGCGCGTGGACGCGCGTTTCGTCGAAGCGCTTGAGAAAGCCGCACGTCAGATCAAGGAATTTCACGAGAGGGAAGTGACGCAGTCTTGGATTTCCACAAGACCTGACGGCACGATTCTCGGCGTCAAGGTGACGCCCGTCGCTGCAAGCGGCGTCTACGTTCCCGGCGGACGCGCGCAGTATCCCTCGACGGTGCTTATGGACGTGATACCTGCCAAGGTCGCCGGCGTGGAGAAGGTCGTCATGGTCACGCCTCCTCAGAAGGAAGGCGGCATCTCCCCCTATACGTTGGCCGCCGCCAAGATCGCCGGCGTGAGCGAGATCTACGCGGTAGGCGGCGCGCAGGCCATCGCCGCGCTCGCCTACGGAACCGAATCGATTCCCAAAGTCGATACGATCGTCGGGCCGGGCAACGCCTATGTCGCCGCAGCCAAGCGCCTGGTGTCGGGCGATGTCGGGATCGATATGGTCGCCGGCCCCTCCGAGGTCTGCGTCCTCGCCGATTCCACGGCGCTTCCTGCGGTCGTGGCCGCCGATCTCATGGCTCAGGCCGAACACGACCCGCTCGCCGCCTGCTACCTTGTGACCTGCGATGCTGCACTTGCTGCTCAGGTGCAGGAGCTTCTGCCTTCGATGGTCGAGGCGAGTCCGCGCGCGGGCATCACCGCCGCATCCCTTGCAGACGAAGGGGTCGTCATCGTCGCTCCGACGCTCGATCAGGCGGTCGATGCCGTGAATGTGATCGCTCCCGAGCACCTCGAGCTTCACTGCGTCGATGCCATGAGTCTGCTCGGTCGCATCCGTAACGCCGGCGCCATCTTCATCGGTCCCTGGTCGAGCGAGCCTTTAGGAGACTACGTCGCCGGGCCGAACCACACGCTTCCGACGGGCGGCACGGCGGCTTTCTCCAATCCGCTGTCCGTGGATGATTTCGTGAAGCGCTCGTCCATTATCTGCTACACCCCTGAAGGGCTTGCTGCCGACGGTCCTGCCGTCCAGGTCATGGCGCAGGCCGAAGGCCTGTGGTCGCATGCGCTTTCCGTCGGCCTGCGACGCAGGATCCTCGAAGAGGGCGAAGCCTCGCTCGCTTCGATCGATCCCGCCGATCTGCATCGCATCGCCTGGCCGTTCGATCTCGACCGACCGAAGGCGTAGCGTCGCCGTCCCTATGAGAGGGCGCGACGGGTGTGCACGGTTTTCCGTCGCGGGCCATGATCCTCTGCTCGCCGGCCGTTTCCGCCGACATGCCACTCTGCGTTCGAGCACCGAGCGAGCATCGTGCGCGATCCGGCGAAGGGGATGCTTGTGGAGCGTCTATGCCTTTGCGCGGCGCGACAGGCTTCTTCGCGCTCGCGCGAGCGCTGTCATGTGGTATCATGCCACCCGTCACAAGAGGGGACGTAGGTCCTCCACCTGGTTCGGCCATGCCGATGGGTTCTTCGAATAGATCCACGTTTCGAATTCCCTGTCGCATGCCGCGCAGGGAATTTTTTCTAGCGGCCGGAAACGGCCAAGGAGGTGAGCGCAATAGCAGCTCAAGAGCCTAGGCTCAATGGCGAGATCAGGGTGAGCGAGTGTCGTCTCATCGGCTATGACGGCGTTCAGATGGGCATCTTCAGCACGCGCGAGGCGCTTCGCATCGCCGAGACGGAGGGTCTCGACCTCGTCGAGATCGCGCCTAACGCCAATCCTCCCGTGTGCCGCATCATGGATTACGGGAAGTTCAAATACGATCAGGCCATCAGGGCGAAGCAGGCGCGTAAGAACCAGACCAAGGTCGAAATCAAGGAAATGAAGTTCCGCCCGAAGATCGATATCGGGGATTACACGACCAAGAAGAAGCATGTCCTGCGCTTCCTCGCCGATGGCGCCAAAGTCAAGATTACCATTATGTTCCGTGGACGCGAGATGGCGCATCCCGAACAAGGTCTTTCCATTTTGGAACGCCTCGCGGACGACCTGAAGGACGTTGCGGTCATCGAAAGCGCTCCTAAGATGGAGGGACGCAATATGCATATGATGATCGCGCCGCTTCCATCGGCGGCGAAGAAGGCTCCCAAGGGCCAGGCGAAGGAAAGCGACAAGGTCGAAGAATAATCGGCGTTAAGGTATGAATGAGAAAGGAACCCTCATGCCTAAGATGAAGACTCACAGCGGCAGCAAGAAGCGCTTCCGCGTTACGGGCACCGGCAAGATCGTCCGTGGCAAGGCCTACAAGAGCCACATCAAGACCAAGAAGAGCCCCAAGCGCATCCGTGGTTTCCGCCACGACGGCCTGGTCTCCAGCGCCGACAAGAAGGTCGTCCGCGCCCGTCTCTGCAAATAATAGAGTAGGAAGTGAATTTCAATGCCTCGTGTAAAGCGTGCAGTCAACGCTCATAAGAAGCGTCGCGTCGTTCTGAGCCGTGCCAAGGGCTACTATGGCGCCAAGTCCCGTTCGTATCGTGCGGCTAAAGAGCAGGTCCAGCATTCACTGCAGTACGTCTATCGCGATCGTCGCAATAAGAAGCGCGAAATCCGCCGCCTTTGGATCACCCGCATCAACGCGGCCGCCCGCATCAGCGGCCTGTCCTACTCCAAGTTCATGAACGGGCTCAAAAAGGCCGGGATCACCCTCGACCGCAAGGTCCTCTCCGACATGGCGATCACCGATCCCGATGCATTCGCCCAGCTGGTCGAGGTTGCCAAGAAAGCCCTCTAGGCCGAGCATACGGTTCTTGCCTGTTAGGAAGAAGCCCCGTCAGGGGCTTCTTTCATGTGCCCTCGCGCGTAGACGAGCGTTCGTTCGTTGCTCCAGGTCGTGTACGAACAGGTGCAGAACACGAAGAGGCTGTCTTCAGCGCGCGGTTCGCCCGCATGCCCGTCTGCGCATGCCGTCGGTCCTCCTTCGATTCCGCATGCATCATCCGCGGCCTGGCTGCCGACGTACGTCGGCAGCGTCGCGTTCTGCTTCGACTTCTGCAGTTCCTTGAATCCGCAGCGGGCCGCTATGGCGGCCATGGATCCTTCGAGGTCGTTCATGCTGATGCCTAGGTCTTCGATTCCTGTTCGGGACGCGTCCACGGTTTCCGCGGCGAAGAATTCGAGGACGATGTCGCCTGCAGGCGTCCGCAAGGTCCCGCGCAATCGATCGCTTCTCCAGTCCTCATCTCGGTAGTTCTCGAAATCGCCGAACATGCCGCCGTCGATCGGCCCGAGGTTGTGTCCGTAGACGATGAAGCATCCCGGCGTATCGCTTAGAGAATTCCCGCAGGCTGCGTCCAGATAGGGGCATCCCACGAAACTTCTCCGTCCTTGGAAGTCGTGGGAAAGATACCAGTCCGGATACCCGGGCGGGCTTGCGACGACGACGTGGTCGATGCGAGTTCCCGGCACATCGATCCATCCGATCGCATCGGGATTCACCATAGCGAGGCGTTGCCAAGGGTCGCTTCCATCGTCGCCAGCGGCCGCGCCTGCCGGCGGCTCGTTGCTTCGAGCTGCCGGCATATCTCCGCGATCGTTCGACGCATTCCCGTCGAAGGGGGATCTAGCTCCTTGGTCTGCAGGCGCGCGGGCGATGAAGATGGCTCCTCCGAGGGCCAGTAGGATGCATGCTGCGCCGATGGTATAGAGGAATCGTGCTCTCATATGCGATGTCGCTCTCTGCCGATGCCTACCAGCGATAGCGCGACGCGCTTTTGGATGCGGATCTCCGTTTTCTCAGGACGGCCGATCCTGCAACGATGAGAAGCCCTGCGCCGATCGTCGCTGCGATCTCTTTCCCATGTTCAAGAACGAACAGCCCGGTCTTCGGGAGTGGTCCCCGAGGAGATTCCCTCGGCGCGACGGAGACGGTTTGGCTTGCTGCGTCCATGTCTTCGTGCGTTGCCACGACGTCGTCTTTTTCGAGAAGCCGTTCATATACGACGATCTTCTTTCCGCCTAGATCGCCTGCATCGATGTCGAAGGGGACATCGCACGTACCCTTCGACTCCTGAGGCGTGAATTCCACCTGCGCCGTTGCTTGGGTACCGTTCACGACGAGCTCTTTGCCGCTCTCCTTGTCCATGAGCCGCCCCTCGATGCGATAGGTCGTGCCGGGCTCGAGGTCTTCATAGGCGACCGTATCGATTATGCGTCGGTCGGCAGTCGGGTCTATGATCGCATCGCCGTCGTCGGCATCCTTCGCGACGGTGCCGATGCGGGGCGTCTTCACGACCATGTCGTCGTCCTCGATGGTTCCCAGATCGATGGTCTTTGCATGGGAAGTGATCGTGATGTGCTTCTGCGTCACGAGCTCCTTGCCTTCGTTGGCGGCGCATCGCAGCTCCTCGAGCGTGTAGGAGTCATAGGGCAGGGCGCCGAGATCGTCATGGGGCTCTTGTCCGTCGGCGCGATTCTTCACGCCATAGAACCAGACGCCTCGTTTCGGGAGCGAGGATCTGCCGGCATCTTCATCCAATGCCGAATCGTTCCCATTCGTCTCGAGCGTATGGAGGGTATGCTCCGCCGACGTCGATGCGATTCCGTTCTCGTCGGTCACGATGACATGCTTTTCGCCCGTCGTTTCTGACGTGATCGCGAACACGACGTTCGGCATCGTTTCCTGCCCGGAGCTCGCGCGCTTCACAAAGGAGATGTCTCCACGTTTGATCTGTTCTTTTGCGCGCGGCGCCTCCACGACGGCATGATGGTCGGATACATCCACGCGAGCTTCGAACGCATCATCGATCAGGTACCCTTCGGGCGCGACCGTCTCGCGAACCACGTAGCGACCGTAGGGGAGCGCGTCGTCTTTCGTCGTCGCGAAGCCGTTCGCATCGGTCGTCAGCGATAGGGCGACCTCTCCCTTCTTGACGATTGCGCCATTGACGATGATGGGCTCCGGATTATCTGACGTTATGTCATAGGTCGCGCGCTCGAGCGCTGCTTTGCCCGAGGGTTCGGGCCTATCCGTTTCCTTGTCGAGCTTTTGCAGGGATATTCCTCCACGTTTGACGCGTTCGGAAACGGTTGCAGGGTTCACGACGAGGCGAGGGTTCTGGGATGCATCGGATAGATCGAGGCGTATCGTATCGTCGACGGGCAGGTATCCTTGGGGCGCCTCGACCTCTCGCATCTCGATTCGGCCGAGGGGTATCGCAGGCTTTCCATCATGGAAGAACAGCGCGTCTCCTTCGGTCTTGTGCGCTTCGTCGAATCGGATGATGCCGTGCGTATCGGTCTTGAATCTCCAGGTGCGCATCGCGCGGTCGCTCGTTCCCGGATAGAACGTCGCTTCGAAGACGGCGCCTGCGAGCGTCGCCGACCCTTGCGCCGCCCCGTTCTCCTCCGATCCTGTCTCGGCAAGCTCGTGGTCGATCTTCTTCACGATGATGTCCGCATCGTAGCAGCGAGGCGTTTCCTGGGCCTTGGCGCTCGTCTCTTTGCCGGCATGTATCGCGACCTCGATGACCTCTTCGCTTATCTCGTATCCCTTCGAAGGCGCGATTTCCTTCGCGTAGTAGCGACCTGGGGCAAGCTCGACGGTCGCGGTGCCGTCCGACGACGTTTTCAGCCGCGTGACGAGGCTGGAGCACGCTTTGTCGGCGTAGATGCCGTATTCGGCTCCGGCGAGGTCGTAGAGGTCGTTTCCTTCGGTGAAATCAGGGAGAGAAGAGGATTTGACGAGCCGGATCGATCCCTTGCCTCCGTCCCATCGGAAATCGCCGACGCGTTGCGTCGTGTAAGGTGGATCGGCTTCGATGGCAGGGATGCTCCATTCATGGACTTCATGGATATCCATGGTCGTGTATTGGGTTTTGACATCGACATCGTAGGTTCCTTCGTCGTTTCGCGTAGCCACGAATTCATAGTCGCCGTCTTTCGGCGCAGGAAGCTCAGGGTCGAGGCACGATCCGACAAGCACCTGGCCGTCGGGCATGGTGACGTTGAAAAGCGTCGGATCCTTGCTTCCCATGATCCTTTCGACATGCGCGGTTCCTGAAATCGTCCCTTCCGCGGCCTCGGCGTCATGCGGTTGCATCGCGTAGCTTGCGATCGACGCCGCGATCGCCATGGCGACCAGCGTGAGAAATGCGATGACGTTTCGGCGTTGCAGGCAGTATGGCCAGTGCATAGATCCTCCTATAGTCTCCCTCTGTCTCAGATGCAAGGGAGGCTATCAAGGACATCTTGCCGGGGTTTTGCACAGATCTTGCGGCCATGCGGAGCGAATGCCCTTGATATCTTCGGGAAAGACGGACGGAGTGACGATGCGTTCTTGCCGTTCGTTCGTGCGCATTCGCAATGCGATGCGCACGCCTTCCGAACGGATCCCGACGATAGGCCCCATGAAGACTGCAGATGCGTCTTCATGCGCGAGGATCCATCATGGCGTTGATGCGAGGAAGAGGATGATGCAAAAACTAAGGGCCGAAGCGAGGCTTCGGCCCTTAGACGGAATATGGTGGAGCCTAGGGGGATCGAACCCCTGACCTCATGGCTGCCAGCCATGCGCTCTCCCAGCTGAGCTAAGGCCCCGAACAGATGCCCTTGAAAGGCAACTCCGTAATAATACTCATAGCATTCGGCTAAGGCAAGGAGAAATTCGCGCACGTCGAGTTTTCTTCATAGCCGCAATCGATATTGGATGAGGCGACGGAGAACCGGAGCGAGATCGGGAAAATCCGGCCTTGCTCCGGTTCGAATCTATCGATCGCTGAGCTAGATCGCTTCGATGATCGAATCGAGCGCGCCGTCGAGCTCGTAGGAAACGATATCCCCCGCATCGACGAGCTGCGCGAACCGCGTATCGATCGGCAGGGTTGCCCACGTGGGAATGTCGTAGCGTCGAGCGACTTCCTCGGCTTTCGAGTCTCCGTAGATGCCGAGCCTCTCGCCGCAATGCGGGCAGAGGTAGTAGGACATGTTCTCGATGAGCCCGACGACCGGGATATTCATCTCGCCTGCGAGGTTGACGGCCTTGCCGACGATCATGGCGACGAGTTCCTGCGGGGTGGAGACGGTTATGATCTTCTCCACCGGTAGGGATTGGAAGACGGTCAGGAATGCGTCGCTCGTTCCCGGAGGCATGTCGACGAGCAGGTAATCGAGATGCCCCCAGTTCACTTCGCTGAAGAACTGGTTGATGATGCCCGAAAGGACCGGACCGCGCCATGCAACCGCCATGTCCTCCTCGGGAAGCATGAGGTTGGTGGAAACGATCTCGATGCCCTCTTTGCTCATACCCGGATTGATGCCGGTCTCGGTTCCGCGCAGAGGCCCTTTCACGCCGAACGACTTCGGGATGGAAGGGCCGGTCACGTCTGCATCCAGAATGCCGACGGACATTCCCTTCTTATGCAGCTCTGAAGCGAGAAGGCAGGTGGCGAGCGTTTTGCCGACGCCTCCTTTGCCGCTTACGATGCCGACGACGTGATCGATGGAAGAAACGGCGTTCGGCTTGAGCTTTTCGGGCGCGCGCGATGAGCAGCTGCTGGCGCTCGCGCATCCGCTGCATTCGTGGCCGCAGGTTTCCGGATTCGGCGTTTCGTTCGATTCTTCGCTCATATCATCCCCCTTGATGAAAGTCAGAACGGAGCAGTGTGTCTAGGCGATGATACCACTGCGGAAGATGAAGATCGCCGATGCCCGGCAATGCTCGTCCAAAGCCCCGTCTGCATCCGGCTCCGGAACATACGCCTGCGTCTTCGTGCGCTGCGCCGCGATGTCGCGGGATATGCGAAAACCCCGGCCGCATGGTCGGGGTTTTCGCATGGCGGTGCATAGGATGCGCTAGGGCGTGGCCGGCGTCTCGCCGCCGCCGGGTTCGGTGCCACCACCTCCGCCGCCGGGATCGGGGTTGGGCGTCTCGCCGCCACCGGGGTTGGGGGTCGGCGAGGGCTGATCGTTGCCCGGGTTCGGGTTCGGGGTCGGGGTGGTATTCGTATTCGAATTATCGGTGCCGGGATTGTCCGTGGCCGCGGGAGTTTGCGTCTCAGTCGTATCTTTCGATGAGTCGTCGGCCGCCTTCTCCTCGGCGGTCTTCGTATCGTCGCTCTTCTTGTCGGAAGACGAACCTGCGAATTTGGAGCTGTATGCGGGCGGATCGTATTTCTTGAAGTCTTCGATGGGATAGTCTGAAAGCGCATCGGTCATGAAGTGGCGCCAGACATCCTGAGCCCAGGTGCTCGAGTATTGGATAAGGGTGTTGTCGCGCGAGCCGACCCAGACGGAGCAGGAGAGCTGCGGCGTGTAACCGCACCACCACAGGTCGCGCCAATAGTCGGTCGTGCCGGTCTTGCCGGCGACGACCTGGCCGCTCGGGAGGGCGGCGGCATGCGCGGTGCCGTTGCTCTTGTATACGACGCCTTTGAGCACCTGCGTCACCGCATAGGCGACATTGCCCGAGATGACCTGCTTGCCATCGGTTCCGTTGGTGTTGTCCACGAGAACGTTGCCGTTCCTGTCGACCACCTTCACGATGCCGGTCGCCTCATGATGGACGCCGTTGGCTGCCAGCGTTCCGTAGGCGCTCGCCATCTCGGTGGTGTTCGCCTCGCCCGTGCCGAGCGTGATGGACGGATAGGGCTTCAGGGTGGCGCCGGACAGCCCCATGGAGGTCGCCATGTCGATGATGGACTGGGGCGCGACGCCGCCTTTCCCGGTGACCAGCCTGATATAGCCGGTGTTCGACGAGCATGCGGTCATGTCGGCGATGCTGAGCGTGCCGTAGTTGTGGTGTCCGAAGTTGTAGATGGTCGCTCCGCTGACCGTGACGGGGCCGTTGCAGTCGATGAAGGTCTTGTTCGGGTCGATTCCCTGGTTGATGGCGGTCGCCAGGGTGAACATCTTGAAGGACGATCCCGTCTGCCTTCCTTTGGAACTCGTGGCGATATTGAACTGGTCTTCGGAATAATCGCGGCCGCCGATCATGGCCTTGATGAATCCCGTATGGGGATCGACGCAGGTGAGCGCGATCTCCTGTCCATCAAGCATCGTGCCGGAGTTGTATTCGTTCTCGACGGCCTCCTCGGCGTATTCCTGCATCTGGGGGTCGATGGTCGTGGTGACCGTCAGGCCGCCCTTGAACACCACGTCGGTGCTGTACTGCTGCTCAAGGGTGTCGCGGACGTAGCTTGTGAACCAGGGGTACTTGTAGATGCCGTCGCTGCTGCTGGGCTCTTCGACGTCGAGATCGAGGTCCTCGGCGGCGGCGTCGTTGTATTCATCCTGCGTTATATACCCGTTGGTCAGCATGCGCGAAAGCACGAGGTTGCGGCGTTGCAACGCGTTGTCGGGATTCTGGACGGGGTTGTAGAGCGTCGGGGAGTTCGGAATGCCGACAAGGGTCGCGGCCTGCGCGAGCGTCAGGTCGGAGGCATCGACGGAATAATAATGCTGCGCGGCCGACTGGATGCCGTAGCATCCGTCGCCGTAGTTGATGGTGTTGAGATACATCATCAGGATCTCGTCTTTGCCGTAGATCTTCTCGAGCTGTATGGCCAGCTCCATCTCGCGCACCTTGCGCTTGACCGTGATGTCGTTCATCTCTGAGGAAAGGAGCGTGTTGCGCACGAATTGCTGCGTGATCGTGGATGCGCCTTCCTGCCCGCCGGTCAGGTTCACGGCGACGGCGCGCGCGATGCCTTGGAGGTCGACGCCTTTATGCTGATAGAAGCGTTCGTCCTCCGTCGCGACGGTGCCGTTGAGAACATATTGGCTTACTTTGTCGATTGTGATCGGCTCGCGGTTTTCGAGGTACAATTCCGCAAGTACGGTGGAGCCGTCGTTTGCGAGGATCGTGGTCTTTTCCGCGAGCTGGAACGCGTCGGCATCGTTGACGTCGGGGAGATCGTCCGTCCATGAATCGAACAGGGCGAGGACGCCGCGATATCCGCCGTATCCAACGACGCAGAGGCTGACAAGAATGATGATAAGAACCCACGAGATTCCGTGGGTACGCGCATCGCGCGTTTTTCTCCGTGTTCTCATGCGAGACACGATACCTGAAACGCATGGCTCGCGCAAAACCACGTTACCTTCTTTAAGGAAAACACCATGCTCAACCCATACCGAACGATCGAGCTCTTAGCCCCAGCTGGAGACGCTGAATGCCTTCGCGCGGCCGTGGCGGCCGGAGCCGATGCGGCCTATCTCGGCCTCGACGATTTCAATGCGCGCAGGAACGCGGGGAATTTCACGCTCGAAACCCTTCGGGAGGCATGCGATTTCGCGCACCTGCGCGGGGTCCGGATCTATCTCGCCATCAACGTGGAGATCCTTCCGGGCGAAGAGGAGCGGGCGCTTGAACTCGTATGCCAGGCGTGGCGTCGCGGCATCGACGGGGCCATCGTCCAGGATATCGGGCTTGCGAGCGAGGTGGCTCGCGTGCTTCCCGACCTGGAGATTCATATATCGACCCAGATGAACATCCATAACGTCGACGGCGTCCGCGCCGTGGCCGCCCTCGGGGCGAGCCGGGTGACGTTCGCGCGCGAACTTGCGTTCGACGAGCTGGCCCGCCTTACCGAAGAGGCCCATGCGCTCGGCATGACGACCGAAACATTCGGTCATGGCGCGCTGTGCGTCTGCTATTCGGGGCAGTGCTTCATGAGCTCGATGGTCGGTTCGCGCTCGGCGAATCGAGGCATGTGCGCCCAGGCCTGCCGGCTTCCCTACGAGCTGCGGAGCGCGTCGGTCGACGGCGCGCTTCCTTCCGAAGGCGAGCACCTGCTGTCTCCCAAAGACCTTTCCGTCGTCGACGCCATTCCCGAAATCGTCGCGACGGGCGTGGACAGCCTGAAGATAGAAGGCCGGATGAAATCCGCCGACTACGTTCATACGGTTGTGGGGATCTATCGCCGTGCGCTCGATCGGCTCGCCGACGCCTTCGACGCCGAATGCTCCGGCATGGGTGACGCCATGGATGCGGCAGAGACGGCGCGTGCCGTTCCCGAAGAAGACAGACGCGCTTTGTCCGAAGCTTTCAGCAGGGGGTTCACGACCGCGTATCTGTCCGGCAGGCGCGGAAACGACATCATGGGCTACGGGCGGCCGAACAATCGCGGTGTCTTCGTCGGCCGCATCGCCGACTCGACCGAAGGCGGCGTCGGCTTCGTGACCGATGTCGATCTGCATGCAGGCGATCTGCTCGAATTCTGGACGAGCAGGGGCAATTTCGTCTCCGAGGTTCCCGAAGGCGCATCCGAGGGCGAGTTCGTGACGCTTTCTGTGCCTAAGCGCGCGTTCAAGGGCGATCGCGTGTTCCGCGTGCGGAACGCTTCGCTTGCGTTCGACCCTCGCGCCTCCGTCTCGAAGATACTCGTCCGCGCTCAGGTGGCCATGAACATCGGGAAGCCTCTTGCCATCCGCCTTTCATCGGGCTCGACGAGCGTGGATTGGACGGGAGCCGTCATCGAGGCGGCCCGCACCAAGCCGGTGACGCTCGATGAGGCGCGCGAGCACATCGACCGCCTGGGCGCCACCCCGTTCGAATTCTCCGTTCTCGAGGTCGATCTCGACGAAGGGGTCGGCATCGGATTCTCGGCCCTGCATAAGGCGCGGACCCAGGCGCTCAATGCCCTTGAGGACGAGATGCTTGCCGCATATCGGGGACGCGTCCTTGCGAAGCGGACGAAGAGACGCTCTCTTCCGCCTGCGAGAACGGGCGACATCCGTATCGTTGCGATGGCGTCGAATCCCGCATGCGCACGAGCCGCGCGCAAGGCCGGGGCCGACGATGTCTACGTTCCCGCGCTTAACTACAAGCGCGGCACGGCGACGGTTGCCGGATGCCTGGTCGATGCCGTCGATCAGGCGGGATATCCGGGGCGCAAGATCGTGGCGATGCCTGTCGTGGATAAGCCTGCCATGAACAAGGATGGGGGAGACTTCGATCCCTGGCAGTACGTCAAATCCGGCAAACCCCTCCTCGCTGAATCGTTCGGCGAGGTCGTTCGGGGGATCGAAGAAGGAGCCGCGGTCGAAGTGGGCCCGCACGTTCCCCTGACGAACCGTTGGTCGCTCGATGCCGTCCGCATGCTCGGCGCGCGAACGGCGTGGCTTTCGCCCGAGCTCACGCTTCGCCAGATCAAGGATCTCGCGCCCGATGCGCCGATCGGTCTCGGCCTGACCGTTTCCGGCTTCCAAGAGCTCATGGTCGCCGAGCATTGCATGCTCATGAGCGAAGGCCCCTGCGATCAGCGCTGCGGAGAATGCGTGCGCAGACGCAGCGCGCATTACTACAAGGACCGCAAGGGCTACCGCTTTCCGATCATCACGGATGTCTGCGGGCGCAGCCATCTCTATAACGGCATCGCGCTCGACATCGTCCATCTGCTTCCCGAGCTTATCGAAGCGGGCGTTTCCTCGTTCATGGTCGATGCGACGCTGCTGAGCGTCGAAGAGGCCTCCGAGGCCGTTTCGCGGGCGGTTCGCGCTCGCTCGCTCGCGCTCAACGGCGGATCGGCGGTCGACAAGCTCAAAGGCAGGACGACCGGGCATATGTTCCGTCCGGTCGAATGATCCGCCATCGTCCTGCGGCGCAGGACCGTTGTGCTAGGATGCACGAATCGCCGTACTGAACCTTATATAGAGGAGATGAGTCCGATAACTCCCGAAGAACAGCTTCATATCATCTCTTCCGGTGCCGACAAGGTGGTTCCGGAACCGCTTCTTCTCGAGAAGCTGAAAAAGGGCGTTTCCCTCAACATCAAGCTCGGCGTCGATCCTACGGCGCCGGACATCCATCTCGGGCATGCCGTCCCGCTGCGCAAGCTTCGCCAGTTCCAAGATCTCGGCCATCGCGTCACGCTCATCATCGGCGACGGAACGGCGTTGATCGGCGATCCGTCGGGACGCAACGCCACGCGTCCGCAGCTTTCTCCCGAGAAGATCGCGGAAAATGCCAGGACATATGTCGACCAGGCATTCAAGATCCTCGATCCCGACCGCACGACGCTGTGCTACAACTCCGAATGGATTCTGAGCCTTGAGATGGCCGACCTGCTCAAGCTCTTGAGCAACTTCACCGTGGCGCGCATTCTCGAGCGTGACGACTTCCATAAGCGCTACACCGAAGGTCGCCCCATAGCCCTGCACGAATTCATGTATCCCGTCATGCAGGCGTACGATTCCGTCGTCATCGGGGCGGATGTCGAAATCGGCGGTTCCGATCAGCTGTTCAACCTGCTCGCGGGCCGTGAACTGATGGAAAAGATGGGAATGGAACCCCAGGTCGCCCTCACGCTCCCTCTTCTCGAAGGAACCGACGGCGTCCAGAAGATGTCCAAGAGCTACGGCAACTACATCGGCCTCACCGACGAGCCGAACGATATGTTCGGCAAGGTCATGAGCATTCCCGACGAGCTCATGGTCAAATACTACCGGCTCGCGTCGACCGAGGACGTCGACGCCATCGACGGCATCGAACGGGGCCTTGCTGCAGGCGAGCTGCACCCCAATACGGTGAAGCGTGCGCTCGGGCGCAATATCGTCGCGGCGTATTACGACGCCGAAGCGGCTCGGGCCGCCGAGGCCGATTTCGACCTCAAATTCAAAAAGCACGGGTTCCCCGAGGATGCGCCCGTCGTGGAGGTATCCCTCGAACCGAATGAGGAAGGGACGGTCTATTTCGCCAAGCTCCTCGTCGAGGCGAAGGCGGCCGGAAGCGTTTCCGAAGCGCGTCGTCTCATCGACGGCGGCGGCGTCAAGATCGGAGGCGTTGCGCTCGCGCCGAAATCCTACAGCCTCGATCCTTCCCTGCTTGCGCATGCGGAAATACAGGTGGGGAAGAAGAAGTTCTTCCGCCTGCCGTAACGGAGCTTGCCGGCGGATCCACGTCCGCTGCAGAGGCGGACGTGGATCCGCTGCAGGATTGGGGCGCCATCGATGCATTCGAGCAGTCCTCGCTCCCCTGCGCGGGAGCGAGGACTGCTGCGTTGCACCTGCGCGTCTCCCTTGCTTGCGCCGTTTCCCCGCAGAGGAACGAGGGCTGCTTTGCATGGTCGATCGGTCGTGTCGGCAAAGCTGCGTTTTCCCACGCGCTCTCGTTCCATCTGGATTTACGCATGATGCGTGCAGAGGCTTGCTTTGGGTGGACTTGGATTCCGTTATAGATGAACTTCCAGTTCAAAGGCGGGAATGCCGCATCGATCCTCGGCGGGTACAAGGCGGTGCAAGAAAAAGTTCATTTCATCCGTTGACAGACGCACGGGGAATGCCTAGTATATTTCTTCGCGCCGAGGGCGAGGTCT
>NZ_ALNO01000009.1:0-4353 GCF_000293015.1 Slackia sp. CM382 | reverse complement strand
TGGGGTTGGGGTTGGGGTTGGGCGTGACTCCCGGCGTATGGGAGTTCGTGACCACGAACCCGTTCGCCGCATCTCCGCCGATAGCGGCCTTATACCCCTCGGGGACATCCTCGGAAACCGAATAGTCCGCCACGTCGCCGTTGTCGTCGTAGACGGGAACGCCGTCGAAGCTGCCCTTCCAGTCGCCATCGGCATCAAGCGTCAAGGTCCTGCCGGTATCCGTGCCGTCCGCACGCAGCAGGTGCAGCACGACGGAACTCGGACGGGAGCCGTCCTTGTCATCGGAATCGTCCCAGACCTTCTCGGCCTTGATGGACGTGACCGCCTTCGTCAGCTCGACCGTCAGGCGAATCGAGTCGTCACCCGCAGGGGCCACGGCATCCTTGCCGTCCGGCCACTGCACGCCGGTCCACTTGAAGGAAAACGCCTTACGCGTACCGGATTGCGAAGTCGCGATGGCTTTGAAGAAGCCGTCGACCGTTCCGACGGACGTCAGCTGCGTGCCCTCAGCGAGGTTCGTCGCGACCTTGACGCCGGGGATGGTGAGCTTCATCCAGCTGTGGTCGGCCGAGGCGCTGTCGCCCGCGCCGTCCACGACGGCCTTGAGGTCGGCGTAGGTCTTGATGGCGCCAGGGTCGGCGAGCGAGAAGCCGACGGTGACGGTGGTGTCATCGGCCGTCACGCTCTCGACCTTGAACCCATTGCCGAAGTGCTCGGCAATAAGATCAGAAGGATCGTCAAGCCCGCCGGGAAGCTCCATGCCGTCGGGAATCTTGAAGGTCGCCGTGAAGCCGAAATCCTTGACGTCCACGGAAATATCCTGGGCCGCAGGGTTGTTGAACTGCGCCTCGATGGCGGCCATCTGGCCCTGGACCGTCCTCATGTCCACCGCGCCCGTCAGATCGAGCGTGGAACCCTGGAAGGTGTCGTACACGGCCGCGTGCTCGGTGTCGGCACCGACGAGCATGTCGGCCGGAAGCTGAACATCCGTCGGCTTCGGCGTCTGAACGGTGAGCTGGATGGTGTTATCGTTCGCTTCGGCCGTCGCATCCTTGCCCTCGGGAGTCTGCACGCCCTTCCACTTGAAATCGAAATCCTTCTCCGTGCCGCCGGACGAAGTCGCCACAGCGTTGAAGGAGCCTTCGACCGTGCCCGTCGTCGTGAAGGACGAGCCGTCGTACACATCGTCCTCCACCAGAATGCCGGGGATGGTGAGCTTCATGGTGTCGCTGAGCTTGCCGACCGCGGCCTTCAGAAGCGGATACGTGTAGGTGCCGCCCGCATCTTTGACGAGATCCTTGTTAAGGCCCATCGTGACAGTGATCTTGCCTTCGTCCACCTCGACGTTCGTGATGGTGAAGGTCTTGTCGAATCCTTCGAGAACCAGGTCGTCGGCGCTCAGATCCTCGGAGAACGTGAGGCCTTCGGGAACCTTGAAGACCGCCGTGAAGGACGAATCCATGTCGTTGGACAGGGTGACGTTCGAGCCATCGTTATTGAACTGGGCCTCGATGGCATCCATCTGGTCCTTCACAGGCTTGACGTCGACGGTGCCGGTGATGTTGATCTTGGAACCCTGGTAGACCCCGAACACCTTGTCGTGCTCGGTGTTCGTACCCGCCTGCTTGAGCTGTTCGGCAGTGGGCTCGTCCGGCAGCGCGCTCACGAGCATGTCAGCGCCGAGCTCAAGCTCGTAGGGCTTCTTCACGAGCATGGTCTGCTGGATGGTGACGGCATCCTTGGCCTTGACGTCCTTGCCGGAGGCGTTCTGCTCGCCCTTCCAGGCGAAGGCGAAACGCTTGGCCTTGCCGGTAGAACCCTGGGCGACGGCCGAGAAGTCGCCGGCCACGGTGCCGACGGCCGTAAGCTCGTCGCCGTTCGCGACCGCATCCTTATCGAACGTGAGGCCGGAGAGCGTAAGAAGGATGGCATCGTCGATGGTGTTCAGGGAATCGCCTGCATCGTGGCTGTTGAGGCTGCCCGTCGAATCGACGGCATCCTTAAGCTGCTTGTAATCGGCAAATGCCTGCTTAAGCTCGAAGGTCACCGTGACCTTCTGCCCGGAGACGGACACGTCCGTAACCTTGTAGCAATCGCCCAGATAGGCATCGGTCACTTGGGGATCGGAGGGCACGGTGACGCCCGCAGGAAGCTCGAAGGTCGCCGTGAACGTGGATTTGGCATCCGTGAGCTTGATCTTGGAGAAATCGTCCGCGTCCTGGCCGAACTGCGCTTCGATCGCTTCCATCTGCTTCTTGATGCCCGAAACGTCCACCGCGCCGGTCAGGCTGAACGTAGAGGAGCCGTCGGCCTTGACTTTGAGAACCGACGTGCTGGCCTTCTGGCTGCCGACGCCGGCGTTGCCCCACATGTCGGAGTCAAGGGTGCCGTCGGCCTTGATCAGCTCGACCGAAGGATCGTCCTTCCACTTAAGGTAATAGGTGGTATCGGAGGTTATTTTGGGATTGTCGCCGCCGAATGTGAAGCCGAAGAACGTCTTCTCGTCGAACCGGAACTTGGCGCCCGTCCCCGATGCATTTGCATACCAGTTCGTCGTGTCCGCGATCACCGAACCAGGCTTCGACGCTATATCTTTATTAAGTTTGAGATCGTTATGGGAAACGCCGCCCAACAGCTCGCGCAGCTTCTGCCCGTACGACGCCGTCTGCTTGAGCACGGCGACTTCTCCGCCGGTCGCGTCCTTTTCTATCGTGAAGACGCCAGGATTGGTCTTGAAGACGCTGGAGTCGGCGAACGTTCCGCCGTTCGCCGAGAACGCGACCTTGTATGCATCGTCATTGAACTGCGCATACAGGTCGATCTGGGAAACGCCTGCCGCAAACGTGAGCGTTGCGCCTGCCGCGACGGCATCGCCCGATCCATCAGGCGCCGTGGTCCACTTCGTGAACTTCTTGCCAGGGACGGCGAAATCGGCATCGGCCTTCACGACATCTTCGAAAGAAGCCGCTTTGGCGGAGCTGGCGGCCGCATCCACGGTCTGGATGTAGCTTTCGCCCTTGCCGTTATGGTAGACGACCGTCTTCGCGTCCCATTTGGCATACACCTCGGTATCGGCGGCGAAGGCATCGTCGGCATACGCATACTCATGCTCGACGCCCGAAGCATCTTTGTAGAACCATCCGAGGAACGCAGTGCCGTTCGCATCCACGGGCGTGCCCGGGTCGGCGGCGGCCGCATTGCCCTCGACGTCGCCGAGCTTGTATCCGCGCATCGTCGAATACGTCTTCTTATCGACCGTACCGTCCGCGAATTTGGCGTTCGTGTTGTTCAGCGTGAACGTCACCTTGGCAGCCGGGGTCCAGACATGCTTCTTGCCGTCGGCGGACGCATGCGCGACCGCGTAATCATATGCATCGCCGTTCTTGTTGATGGGATGGAGCACGCTTACGGACGTGTCGGTCAGCGTGAAGAGGGACAGCCACTCATCGCCGTTCGCTGCGCCGTTGGTCGGCGTGGTCACGTCGTGGTTGTACCCAGGGTCATAGGCGACCAGATACGAGCCCCCGGTCACGACGTAGGAGCTCCCGTTGTCGCGGTTCGCGCCGCCGTCATCGGCCGTCTTGTCCTTCGCGTCGGTATTCACCACGCAATCGCCTTGGAAGGTGATGGAGCAGGGGCCGCTGGAGTGGCCCGCGCCATAGGAGGGGGTCCAGCGCATGTTGGTGGTTTCGAGCGTTGAATTGGTGAATGTCGCCGACGAGGGCGTGTAGTTGATGTTCAGGCCGCCGGCGTTGCTGTTCTTGATGACGACCTTGGAGTCGTCCACGGTCATCTTGGCGGAAAGCGTGATGCGCGATCCGTCGCCCGTCAGCGTGGAGCCGTTCTTGAGGTCGGAGTCGGCGAGGATGGCCATGACCTGCTTGTAGGCGGAAGCGCCTGTCGCCTTGTACGCATAGAAGTCGGAGTGGTCCAGATGGACGCCGCCGCCGGGATTGAAGTAATACCACACGCCGCGCGTGGTGAGCGACGCGTCCTTCATAGTGAGGGCGCCGTACTGCTCGCCGCCTTCGTTCTTGGCCTGAACATTCACATCGCACCCGATGAGCTCGGCAGTCGCGCCCGTGAACGTGCTGCCTTTCTCGGTTAAGGCGGAAACGGTCAGCTTGTCGCGACCGGTGCCGTTGAATTTGCCTTGGAGGTTGAAGCCGTACGTATTGCCGTCGAAGTTATAACGGCCGTCGTTCACTTCTGCGCCGGCCTTGACGATGAGCGCGGTTTTGAATCCGCTCATCGTGAGGGTCTTTCCGTCGTCGCATGCGAGGGACGCACCGCTTTCGAGCGTGATGCCGTCCTTGCCGGAACCCGTCATCGTCGTATCGTCCGCGACGGAAA
>NZ_ALNO01000008.1:0-28479 GCF_000293015.1 Slackia sp. CM382 | reverse complement strand
GGGGGGGGGGGGGGGGGTAGAAAATACCTTTTCGGTGAAAGGTATACAACGAACGCTCTTCAATCAGAAAACCTGCTGCGATCAATTCGAGCCAAGGACCTCCTCTCAAAAGGAAACATCTCCATTGCCCTTGCGTGCGTCGTCGCGGTCCGTGTACGTGCGACGGGCCTTCCGAAGCATCGGAAGGCCCGTCATTCCCCTATAGCGCGACCTTAGGAAGAGGGGATGGGACCGCGCCGCAGATTGAGGTTATTTACCGAGGTACGTTGCAGCATTCTTCATGGCAAGACGTCCTGAATTGATGGCCCAGGATGCTTGGGATCCGGGTGCGGTGGCTACGTCGTAGGAATCGCCATATAGGCTACCGGTGTCGCATCCGCCCACATAGAGACCAGGAATGGCCTTGCGATTCCAGTCGACCGCTTCGAGGTTCTCGTTGATTTCCAATCCGCCGACCGTGGTGTAGTAGCCATCGGCTACTTCGAGGATCCAGAACGGCCCCTCATCGATGGGGGTCAGGTATTCCGTTGCCTTTCCGAAGATGGGATCGGAACCGTCGCTGCAGAACTTGTTGTACTCATCGACGGTCTCCTTGAGCGCCTTCGGATCGAGACCGACGCTCTTCGCAAGCTCTTCGAGCGTATCCGCGGTATGTACCGAGGAGAGGCCTTTGAGCTGTTCGCGAGCCTTATCCATGGCGACACCCGGTGTGCCGAAGGTGAACACGGTGCCGTATGGGCCGTTCTGCTCCCAGGCAGCGAGGTCCTTCTCGCGGAAGATGACGTAGGTAAGTTCCTGGTCGCGGCAGGCGATGCCGCCAGCGGCGAAATTACCGATCCAAAGGTCTTCGGCTATGAAACGCTTGGCATCCTGATTCACCCAGAGCGTAGGTTGGACAGACGCGGAATAGGCGTCGGTCGCCCAGAGCGCGCCGATAGCTGCAGGCCCGCACCACATGACGCTTCCATAGCCTTCGGACAGCATGACGCCGGCATCTACGCCCATACGCAGACCGTCTCCATCGCGCCCGGGTGCGCCAAGGGATACGAGATTCTTATTCACGGTGTACGGCGAGATAGCATGCAGGAACTCCATGTTGCTAGGAAAGCCGCCCGATGCGAGCATAACGACCGGGGCGTTCACCTGGTACACGGTGCCGTCATTCGCTTCAGCGAGGACACCTGCGGCCTTGCCGTCTTCCATTAGGATCTTCTTCGCTATGCAGTCGGTGATGATCTTGGCGCTTGTCTTCTCGGTCGCTTTGATGAGGCTGTCCGTGAAGTATGCGCCAGGGCTCGACGCGTTTTCATCGTAGTAATACACGTGCCAGGCTAGATTCCCGCCATAGTCGACGACCGCGCGGAAGCGGCAGTCGTGCTCTTCGCACCATTCGATGGTCTCGGCGGTTTGGGAGAAGAAGTTGTAGTATAGCTGCGTGCTTGGAATGTAGTGGTGATAGTTCACGCAGCGGCGAACCGCTTCGCCCACCGTACCGCCTCCGCCTGCTTCTTTCTGCCAATGCGATTCCACGCCGAACATTCCCTCGGTTGCGGAGAACGCGCCGCCCAGATTGCTGCCCTTTTCGAGAAGCACGACATCCAAGCCCAGTTCCGCACCCTGGATGGTGGCGGCCATGCCGGTTCCGCCTCCGCCGATGATGCAGACGTCGGCATCGATGGTTTCAGTCGGTCCCCCGATCTCGTCGAGCTTCCATACCGATTCATCCAAACCGAATGCGTTCTTTCCTCCCTCGGCGGTTCCGCCCATGTCGCCAGTCCGAGACGCCCCCTTGTCAGCCGGTGTGCATCCGATAAGCGCTCCTCCGGTAAGCCCCGCGATTGCGAGCCCTGTTCCCGCCATGAAGTTGCGACGGCTGATGCTCGATTCCCTCACCTTCATGCAAACCCCTCCTTCAGCTCATATCGAAGAGCCCGAAAGAGCTCTTCACCTGGTTTTAGAATGCAGAAAGAATAGAGGTTCGGCAATGGGAGACGCGCCAACCAGAAGCGAGAGGCGTGTAAGAATCAGTTTCAGTCGAAATGAAGCACGACGTTGTACTATAGGTTCGTTACGTGCAATGGCATCTTTCCTTCAGGAGGAAACGCCATGTATCGGGAGCAACTACAGTATTTCGCGCTTGCGTATCAGCTTCGCAGCTTCTCGGCAGCTGCGAAGAAGATTCCTATGTCATCGCAGGGGTTGGCGAAAGCGGTTCATTCCCTCGAATCCGAGCTTGAGGTGATTCTCTTTGAATCCGACTCGGCGGGACGCCTCCGTCCTACGCCGCAAGCCGATCTGTTGTTGGATTTCGTGAGCGTATTCGAGAATAATTATGCGAATCTTCGTGCGGAATACCAGGCTATGCGCGCGGCCGAGCGACATGAACTTCGCGTCGGCATAGGCTTGGGGATTCTCGGGTACCTTGGCCCCGATTTCATCCAATGCTTTAGGCGGAAGCATCCACGCATCGCTGTTCGTTATGAAGAATTGAACGACTGCGCCTGCGACATCGGTTTGAAGGCGGGACGGTTCGATATTGCTTTGACGGTCGCTCCGTACAATCCCGATTTTTTGACCTATGAGCTATATTCGACGCCTATGTATTTCTGGATTTCAGCCGAAGACGAGCTTGCCAGCCACGATCGCCTGCACATCGAGGATTTTCTCGATCGAAGGATTTCCATGCCCGGAGAGGAATTCAAATGCAATGTAACGCTGAGGAACATGGCGAAGGATGCCGGGATCGAGTTTGGCGAGGTCTATGCGACAGCCGAGATTTTCCGCATGTTCGACTTCGCTCGTACGGGCAAGGGGCTAGGGTTCTCTGCGAAGCATCTGGTAAAGATGGATTTGTTCGCGCGCGATAGTTCGGTCGTTGCCCTTCCTCTTGAAGACGTGACGTGGCGCTTCGGCATTGCGCAGCTTTCATCTCGAAAGCCCACGCCTGAGATGAAGGCCTTCATCGACTACTGCATCAAGGCGATGGCAGCATGAATCGCACTGTTGCATGGGCATTTCGCATCGCGAACGCGCTTGCCGTAAGCGCGTTCGTGGCATGCGCCTGCCTGCATGCCGTCGTGCCGCGAGCGGTCGTGGCGATTCTGGGATGCTGGGTGCTTGCGCTGTGCGCCTGGCCGGCACCGTATGGCGAGGCGTCTCGCATACGTCGGATCAAGGCATGCCGAGGGGCGTGCGAGCTGCTCATCGTGTTCCTCATGTCGTGCGGCATCGTGTGCGCGGCGGCTTTCGTCGCGTTCGGGGCCGCTCTGTTCGGCGCGATGAGAGGCGCGCCGATCGATCCGATGTTCTGGCTGGCGTGCCTCGGGATCGCGTGCGCGATCGAAGCTCTTGTCTTCTGGTGTGGCATGATCAGGGCCTACGTATTCAGCATGCAGCTCGGCGTGCGCCTGCGCGTCCTTGGCGGCGTTTTCGGCCTGGTTCCCCTCGTCCATCTGTACTTTCTCGCACGAATCATCTCGACCGTGGATGCGGAGGCGCGCTTCGAATACGAGAGGGAAGTCCTCGACGAGAGCCGCGCGGCTCTGCGCGTCTGCGCGACGAACTATCCGCTGCTGCTTGTGCACGGCGTGTTCTTCCGCGACTCCAAGCTTGTGAACTACTGGGGCCGCATTCCCGAAGCGCTCGAACGCAACGGCGCGCGCATCTTCTACGGATGCCATTCGTCTGCCCTTCCCGTCAAGGAAAGCGCGCGAGAACTTGCGCGACGCATTCGCGAGGTGTGCGACGAGACGGGTGCGGACAAGGTCAATCTCATCGCGCATTCGAAGGGCGGCCTGGATTGCCGCGCCGCGCTCGCCGATCCCGAGATCGCTGCGCACGTCGCATCGCTCGTCACGATCAACACGCCGCATAGGGGGTGTGAGTTCGCAGATTACCTGCTTGGCATCATGCCTGCGGCGCAGCAGCAGGCCATCGCGCGCGCGTACGATACCGCAGCGCATGCCTTGGGAGACCCCGCGCCCGATTTCATATCCGCAGTCAGGGATCTTACGGCCTCGGGCGCGGCCCGTCTGAACGTGGAGCTTCCGCCGACGGTCGACGGCGTCTGGTGCGCAAGCTACGGCTCGAAGCTGAACAAGGCGTCTTCGGGCACCTTCCCGCTCAATCTCACGTATCTGATCGCACGGTACTTCGACGGCCCGAATGACGGATTGGTCGGAGAGCGGTCGTTCGCTTGGGGCGATTCGTACCGATTCCTGGAAATCGAGGGAAAGCGCGGCATAAGCCACGGCGATATGGTCGATCTCAACCGCGAGAACATACCCGGGTTCGACGTGCGCGAGTTCTACGTGCAGCTCGTCGGCGACCTGAAGGCGCGCGGGTTGTAATATATGCCGATGCGTCCGCTCGGGTGACGGCCTTGCCGCATGCCGAACGGTTCGATGGTCACGGACGAAGCGCGGCGAGGAGATCGCAGGGAGAGGGAGATGAGAGGCATTCTCGATACGACGGCATTCCAAAGCCTGATGAGGCGCGCATGGCTCGCGCCCTTGCGCAAGGCGGACATCGATGTCTCCGAACTGCCGGAAGGCTGCGGCATCGAAGACGCATGGAAGGCGCTGACCACCGTGCGCTACGCGCAGTCGTTCCATAGTCCTCGCGCGTTGCGTTCGTCTATCGAATCGCGTGACGGTTGGCATACGGTTCCGGTCAGCCTTCAGCGGACCCTCGATGAGATCTCTGCGCTTACGCGGAAGGGATCCGATCTCGATCTGCGCGCTCATGAACGCAAGGGCAGAGGGTTCATCACGCAGCAGTACGTCGAGGAGATGGTCTGCAACCTTTCATTCGACGGCTTCGAGGTCGGCTACGAAGATCTTCGCGCCGTCATCCTGGGCGACCGCCCGCCTTTGGACGCCGCGGAGATGCTCGCCCTCAATTTCCATCGGATCATGTACGGGCTCGACGAATTCGAGAACGCCCCGTTCGACGAGGCGACGCTGGAAGGGCTGTACGAAAAGCTGACGGAGGGGACGCAAGGCCCGCTTGCCGCGGCCGATGCCCTGCCTCGCTCCCCGCTCTTCGAGCACTACGCGATGGAGTGCGGACGGGACGGGTGCGGGCGTCCCACGCTTCGAATCGTCGTGGATGCGGCGACAGGCTGCGCGAGCGACCCGCCCCGCTATCCCCTCATGAATTCCATGCTCGTCAACTGCCAATTCTGGCGAGCGGCGCTTTTCCCTTCGTGCAACAACCTCATGGGATGCGTGGCGAGCCGCCTGTACCTTCTGCAGCAGGGCCATCCCGTCTTCCGGTATGTTCCGAAGATACGTATCCTCGAGAAATGGCGCGCAGGGGGGTATGGGGACGCGGCCGCGTTCACGTTCGAGGAAGCTCTGGCTACGACCGAGGAAAACGGGGACTGGACGCCTTACTACGATGTCGTCATGCGTCTCATGCTGAAGGAAGTGCGCGCGATCGCGCGCTCGCTTTCCGTCAAGGCGCGTGTCGATGAGGATGTCGTGGCGGGAATCGGCCGCATCCCCGGACTCGCCCATAGGCAGAGAGACGTGCTTCGCAGCGCGGTGCTCATTCCTGACAAGACGTTCCGCATATCCTCGCATCAGAAGACGTACGGCATCGCATATTCCACGGCGCGCGGCGATCTCGAAAACCTTGCCGATGCAGGTCTGCTGTCGCGGTTCGTGGACGGGCAGGCCTATTCGTATCGCGCGGCCGCCTGCCTGCGCGCCGTGCTCTCGTCGCGCGAGGAGCCGAGGCCGTCGTAGCCGTATTACGCCGCACGTTCGGAGAAGCGGAAGGTATCGAAAATCGACACCTTCGCCCACGTTCGCGTCATTAAGCAGTCCGAACAGGTAAAACTTCGGAATCCAACTATTGAAAAGCGCCATCTTCCCCAATCGGCGGACGCATCGTATGGTGCGCTCAATGCAGGCCGAATGCTCCAGGAGGGGAGCGCCCGGCCACGACTTGGGAGGGTGCGTATGAATCCGGAAGCACAGGGAATGAGCAGGCGCGATGCATTGAAGCTAGGCGGTCTCGCGGGGCTTGGCGCCCTGACCGCGTCGCTTGCCGCCTGCGCGCCGAAGGACGCGGGCGCGAAAGCCGCATCCGGAGAGATGAATTGGGATAAGGAAGCCGACGTCGTCATCATCGGAAGCGGCACCGGATCCTATACGGCCATGCGCCTGGCGCATGCCGGGCTGAGCGTCATCGTCCTTGAGAAGAATGCGCAGACGGGCGGCTCGACCATCTTCAGCTCGAGCGTGGTCTGGGCTCCCATGAACGATCTCGAGGTGGCGGAAGGCATCGACGACAGTCGTGAAGAGGCCCTGCGCTATATCGAGGCCCTGTCCGGCGAGACGTACATGCCCGAAGAAGCCGCGGCCTTCGTCGACAACGTGAACACGGCCGTCCGCAACGTGGCCGATATGGCCGGCGTCGAATGGACCCTCTGGAAGTCGGGAATCGACTACAACATGTTTCTCCCCGGGGCGAAAGAGCTCGGCCGCTCGATCCTTCCCAAGGTCGCGGAAGGCGAGACGAGCGTCGGCAAGCTCAACACGCCCGTCATCGAGGCGGCGACTTCCCTCGGCGCCGAGTTCCTGACGAGCACCCGGGTGACGGATATCGTGTCCAGGACGGCCGAGGACGGTTCGATCGAGGTGCTCGGCGTGTCCGCCGCATCAGGCGGGAGCACCATCAACGTGCGCGCCCGTCGCGCCGTCGTCATGGCGAGCGGCGGCTTCGACTGGAACATGTCCATGATGAAGAACTTCCTGCGCACTCCTGCCCGCTATAGCTGGGGTATCGCGACGGACGAAGGCGACGGCCAGAAGATGGCCATGCGACTGGGCGCCGATCTGAACCTCATGGCCGAATCCTTCCTGTCGCCGGGTTATAAAAAAGAATTCGAAGAAGCGCATGAACAGGGGAAATCGCAGCTTTCGACCATCATACGCGACGACGCGAAGCGCGGCATCATCTTCGTCAACAAGCATGGGAAGCGCTTCACGAACGAATGCGCGAGCTACGATTGCGTCGGGCGCAGCTTCACGAGCATCGAGAACAACGGGGGCGAGCGCGGATGGGAGCACCTGCCCGCCTGGGCCATCATCGATCAGGCGGCCGCCGACGAGCATCCCTTCAATTCAGGGGAGAAGGGCACGCCCGGAACGAGCTACGCACGCTACGAGACCCTTGAAGAGCTGGCCGCTGCCTGCGGCATCGACGAGGCGGGCCTGCTCGCCGAGATCGAGCGCTACAACGGCAATGCCGAACAGGGAGTCGACCCCGATTTCGGGCGTGGCCAGGACTACTATGGCAAGTACTGCACGTATGCGAGCGTGGATTACGACGGTCCGGCCCGCACGCTGAAGCCCATCGACACGCCGCCCTACTATGCGGCCGAAATCGTTCCCGTGGTGCTCGGCACCATGGGAGGCATCAAGACCGATGCCCGCGCGCAGACGCGCGACATGGAAGGAAACGTCATCAAACGCCTCTATGCGCAGGGCAACTGCGCGGGCATCGGCGCCGGCGGCGCATGCTATGTCGGAGGCGGCGGCACGCTCGGCCCTGCGCTCGCCTTCGGCGAGATCGCTGCGACCGAGATCGAGGCGCTTTCCGCATGGGAATAGCCGCCCGCGGGCCGGTCGTTTGAAAACCCCGTCGTTTCCGGCTGTAATCGCCGGCTTCGAAATAGTCTTCCCCTCCGTGCGCGCGGGTCTTGCAACAAGGCTCGCGCGCTTTTCCGTGCGTCGGGATGTTCCGACGAAGCGCATGTGCGCATGCGCGCCAAGGCCTTGCCGGAAGGCCCTGGTGCATGCGCGCCTCAGAGCCTCCCGGCAGGATCCGTGGCGCACGCCCGCGCATCGGGCGAATGCCGACGGTGGATTCTAGCGTTCCCGGAATGCGTCCTTGAGATAGGTGAGCTGGGCATCGTAGTTTTCATGCAGGAAGCGGTAGTACACCTGGTTTTGGACGCGTTGCGGATAGACGAGCTCGGCTTCGCGCAGCGCTTTCAGATGCTCCGAGATGGAGCTCGATGCCACGTCGAATCGTTCTGCCAGCTCCTTTGTCGTCTGCTCCTGGCGATTCAGCTCGAAGAGGATCTTGAGCTTGGTGACGCTGCTGATGGCTTTGACGAATTTCTCCACTTCGGCAAACGACGTTTCCCGATCGCTTATCGCCATGTCGACGCCTTTATAGATGGTGAGCACGTCGTCGAAGCAGTTCATCATCAGATGGGGACGGACGTACGCTGAAATGACGATCTCGACTTTCTTGATGCTGCGGTAGGGGATGGTGAATCCCATCGATTTCTGCAATCGCACGGCATCGTCGTCGACCGAGATTCCTGCATGGCAGCCTGCGAGATACGCCCGGTGCCCGATCGCCGCGAGCGCATGCTTCTCCTCGGAAAGCCGCCTGATCTCGACCGCGCCTATATGGTCCCATTCCCGGGCGAACACGTCCGTCCAGTATGCTTTCAAGAAGGAAGCGATGCGCGGGCGCAGCTCGTCTTGGATTTCGAAATACGCACGCAGACTCTTCTCGGGAAAATAATGGCCGAGCGCCTCGCCTTCCGGGATGCGGGCCTGGGGGTCCTTGAGCAATGCGCGGATCGTTCTTTTGGGGATGAGCCCCGAGAAATATCCGTAGGCGAATTCGACGGGATCCACATCGGCCAGGCGGTCGAGAAAAAGCGCGATATTGTCGATGTCGCTTCGTTCCAGATGGTCGATAAGATCCATCACGGGCGCGAACCCAAGCGTCTCCCGCGCGATGCAATTGAACTCCGAGCGCAGATCGGGACCCATTTTCGCACGCGTAGCGTCCACCCGGTCCTTTTGAGACGGAAAGTGTTTCGGGCATTCCATCGCATGCAGGCTTGCTGCCATCTCGATCGTCGGACTGTACTTCAATTCGAAGAAAATCTGTTCAAGAGGGTGGAGGGATTCGGTCGTTGCGTCGATGAGCATGCGGGTACCTCGGTCGATAAGCTGATTCATACCGCACGTATTATACCTGCGATGCAGCGGAAACGATGAAGCTAGCAGGGTTTGGGAACAAAGGTCGATGAAGAGTGTCCGATAAGGGACGTCCTGGCGTTCTGTCGAACCGATCGCCTCGATCTATGTCCCCATAAGGGAAATGCGGAAGCAGGTCCCTGCACGGGACTTGCTTCCGCATGAATGACGGACAAGGAGACGGGTTTCCCATTCACGACGCGCGTTTCGGAGTCGACGTTCTCGCAACGAACGCCGGCCGCATGCGAGGCCTACGCGTCGTAATGGGTGCCGGCGATCTTGTCCACGGTCTGCGTGAGCGCCTGCTCCACCTGTGCGGTGTAGTAGCTCACCAGCGCTTCTTTCTGCTCGCGCACGCGCGGATACATGAACGTGGCGAGCAGGCCCTTCTGGGTATGGAAACGGTTCGCCGCTTGCTCGATGAGCAGCGAATGCGGCCCGTCCCAGACGCTTTCGGCGATCTCGTAGCCGCGGTTGCCGGGCAGCGGATGCATGACCTTCGCCCATGCCGGTGCGGCCGCGATCAGCTCGTCGTTCACGGCGTAGGTGGGGAAGAACTCGTCGAGCTTCTTGTCCTTGAGATGGTCGCTGCCGTGGTACCACCACGCATCGGTGATGATGAAGTCGACCTGGTCGATGTATTCGTACGGGTCATCGGTCTGGATGAACCGACCGCCGCTCTTCTCGTAGTTCGCCTGCACGAGCGCCACGTCCTGGGGGAGCATTTCAGCTGGCTTGGGGGCGCAGCTGATGAAGGTGTAGCCCATGATGGAGGCGATAAGCGCATTGGAGCGGCACACGCCTCCGATATGCAGGTTGTCTTCGCTGCGGTCGACGGAATTGTCGCCGATCCACATGACGTTGACGTCTTCGAGCTTCTTGCCAGCGGGCATGTTCTCCATGATCGTGAACACGTCGCATAGCGCCTGGGTCGGATGCATGCATGCGCTGCTCATGCCGTTGAAAACCGGTACGGTCGACCATTTGGCCAGTTCGATGATCGCATCATGGCTCTCATTGCGGATCATGACGGCGTCGACCATGCCTGAAAGCACGAGCGCGGTGTCCTTCAGGGTCTCGCGGTTCTCGCCTACGTGCAACGTCTTGGTCTCAAGATAGAGCGCATCGCCTCCGAGCTTGTCCATTGCGCTCTCGAAGCTCACGCGGGTGCGCGTGGAGGGCTGGTCGAACATGAGGGCGATCGTGGTGCGGGCAAGCAGCGGCAGCTGGATGCCCTTCTGGTCGGCTTCCTTCAGCAGACGGATCATCTCGAGCATTTCGAGGAACTCCTCTTTGGTGAAGTCCTGCACGTCGAGGAAGTCTTTCTTGGTGATCATGGGCAGTCCTATCCTTTCAATCGTGTTCCGTCGATGCTATGGGGGCCGTCTCCCGCTCGGCATGACGGCCCTCATCGGTTGTAGTAAGGGAGGGTTAGACGTCGGCGCGCCTCAACGGCATGCTCATGCAGCGCGGGCCTCCGCGTGCGCGGCATAGTTCGCCTGAGGGAACGGTGAGAACCTTCACCCCATGCTCGGCAAGCACCGCGTTGGTGCGGTGGTTGCGATCGTAGGTGACCACGACGCCCGGCGCGATGGCCAGCGTGTTGCTTCCGTCGCTCCACTGTTCGTAGGCGGCCCAGTACGGGTCGCCGCCTGCGCAGGGTATGAGGTCGACGGCAGGCAGGTGCAGCAGACGCTTCAGGCATTTTCCGAGCTTTTCCTGCGTGAATTCGGCCTTCAGGCCGCCATGGGCATCCAAGGTCAGCTCGAAGAGCTGCAGGCCGCCCATGATGCCGGGGAAGTATGTGAACTTGTCGATGTCCACCTGCGTGAACACGGTGTCGAGATGCATCCAGGCGCGGCCTTTGGGGATTTCGAACACGACGACCTTCTTGAACGTGTCGCCGCTGGAAAGCACGGCTTTCGCGAATCGTTCGATGGCTTGGGGCAGCGTGCGGCAGCTATGTCCTACGGCGATGACTTCGGGGGATAGGATGCAGATATCGCCGCCTTCGATGGTTTCGCCGTGCGGGTCGTTCGTATGCAGCAGCTGGGCGCCTCCAGCGAACTCCTCGACGTTTTCGAACACGTGCTTCCATACGACGGTTTCCAGGTTGCGCGTGCGCTGCACGAAACGGTTGAGGGTGAAGTTGGAGCCGACGGAGCATCCGGGATCGCGGCACATGATGAAGTTGCAGCTCGTATGCATCGCGTAGGGATCGTCCGGCGTATCGTCGGGCAGGACATCGGCAAGGCTCCAAGGTTTCTCCACCGACGCCACGTCGGTCTTCTCTATGCCGGCCATAAGCGTGGTGGCGAAATCATGCGCGTTCATGGGCAGCAGGTAGTTTGCGATCTGCTCGCGTTTCGCGTCATCGTAGATGCGGTCCTCGGTCATGTATTCATCCAAGAACCTGCGACGGTCGGCCTCGTCGCCGAGGGACTGCTCGAACAGGTCTTCCAAATAGACGACTTCGGCGCCCACGCTGCGCAGATGCGCTGCGAACGCATCGTGGTCCCGCGCGGCCTGTTCGCCCCAGACCACATCATCGACCAGCTGGAACTCGCGCGATTCGGGTCGGACGGCATCGAAGTAGCGGGTAGGTCGCGAAACCAAGATCTTTTCGACGGTTCCTACCTCCGAATACACCTTGATGGCACCCATCGTTTTCGACTCCTTTCGTTCGTGACGTTCGTTCTATACGAGGCCTGCGGCATAGGCGATGGCGCTTCCGATCGCCACGAGGATCACCGCAGCGACGACGATCTTCTCCTTGGCGCTGAAGACGTGCTCGTCTCCGGCTTTCTTGCGGGCGTTGAAATAGAAGCCCAGACCGATCGCGAACGGAATGCTGAGCAGCAGGATGTACGCGAAGCCCGAGACCATCATCGCGTAGAGCATGTACAGCGTGCCGATGCCGCCGATAACGAGGTTTTTCGTCCGGCCTTTCTCATGCGGGTTCTTGACGGCGCGCACGAAGTTATAGAGCACGATGAAGGTCCAGGTGACCAGGATGGCCGATCCGGACAGGCTGAAACCGAAGTTATACGCGTCTTCCGTGAAGTGCATCGTGATGAGCAGCAGCTGGCACAGCACCGTCGTGATGAGCAGCGAAAACGATGCGACGCCGTGCGCGTTCTTCCTGCCCCAGCGTTCGGTGAGCAGGCCGTGCTCGGAAAGGGTCTGCAGCGATTCGGTGGGGCCGTAGGTGTAGTTGATCCAGCTGCCGAAGATGGACAGGATCATCGCGCCTCCCACGAACCCTGCACCAACCGGGCCTATGAAGTCCACGAGAACCTTTCCTACGCAGGGTTCTCCCAAGGCGACCAGCTCGTCTGCGGAGTAGAGGCCGTAGGGCAGCATCGACATGACGAACAGAAGCAGCGTGCCGACGAGGAGACCCAGTATGGACGCCTTGGAAGCGATGGACTTGCTTTTCGCGCGGCTGGACATCAGCGCCGCGTATTCGATGCCCATGAACAGCCAGATGATGGAGAGCATCGAATTCGTGGCCTGGGAAAAGACCGATTCCAAGCTGAACCCTTCACCCGCTGCGGCCGCATTGCCCGCGAAATTGGTCCAGAAGTCCTGCGTGAAGACGCTGAAATCGAACGACGTGACGGTGACGATGACGAACACCGCAAGCGGCACGATCTTAAGGATCGTGATGATGGAGTTGATCATCATCGCGCTTTCCACGCCCTGCCTGATGAAGAAGAAGATTCCCCAGAGCACGATCGACGCGATGGCGATGGCGGGCCAGCTTGCTCCCGTGTCGCCGAGCGCGGGGAAGAACGTCCCCAGGGCGATCATCATGATGGTTGCGAATGCGATGTTGCCGATCCAGCCGGACACCCAATAGCCCCAAGCGCTCATGAACTCGCCTATGGGTCCTGCGACCTTGCGCGCGTAGATGTACATGCCGTCGCCTTCCGGTTCTTTCTCGAGAAGATTCTGCAGAGAAAGGACCAGAAACAGCATGCCTACGAAGCAGATGATCCATGCAAGAATCGCGCCGCCGGGGCTGGCGACCGAGGCCAGCTGATACCCGATGTCGTATACGCCCGAGCCGATCATGCCGGCAAGGATCGCGGCGACAAGGGGAAAAAGCCCAAGCTTCTTCTCTTCCATTGCCTCTCCTTGAACGCAGTCATGGTTCCTTATTACGAGGCGCGTCTCTTCTGTTTTGCCGGCGTGTTCCTCCGTGGTTTCGATATATCCTAATATTAGGCTATGTCCTAATCTACTACCTTAGCGAACATAAAGCAATAGGATATTTTGTAATGTCCGCATAACGCAGCGGCGCAGGTGCAAACCGAAGGGCTGTGATAAAGTTACCCGCATCTATCTATTGAATGTGTCTGCGTCCACCGGACGCGTCATCGGACGATGAAGGCGGGAGACGTGAGAAGGCTAACCAAGGCGTTCTGGGTCGGACTGGCGATGATCTGCCTCGCCCTGGGCACGATCGGCATCTTCCTGCCGTTCATTCCCACCGTGCCGTTCTACCTTGCGACTGCGTTCTGCTTCGCGAAAGGTTCCGAGCGCCTGCATGCCTGGTTTTTAGGGACGAGCCTGTATGAAAAGCATCTGGCGAGCTTCGTGCGATCGAAGTCCATGACCATGAAGACCAAGCTGAGCATCATGGCGAGCGTGACTCTTGTGATGGGCGTCGCCTTCGTGCTTATGAACGGCGTTGCGATCGGGCGCATGATCCTCGGGGCGATCTGGGTTATCCACGTGCTGTATTTCGTCTTCGCCATAAAGACGATTCCCGCCGAAAAGGCGTAGGCGACAAGGGGGCGGTTGCGCTCCGGGTCTCGGCGACATCCTTACTGCAGCGCAAGGCCTTCCGCATCGTACCAGAGGAAGCCGTGTTCCCGGCAATATGCGTCTATGCGCTTCGCAAGCCGTCGGTCGGCTCCGTATTCCAAGAGGTAGACGGAAAGGCCGCTGTCCTTGACGGTGGCGAGGTAATCCTTCCAATAGGCGTTTTCTTCCTTCGTCTGCACGCCGTAGGTTCCCTGTTCGAAATCGATGCGGGTGAAGACCGTTTCCTGGTTGATTCCGTCGAAGAGCCCCGGTGCGGCGCCTTCGTCGATGCACCGTAGGACGAAGTCGTCGCCGCCGTTGACGACAAGGGACAGGCCGTATTCCTTGAGCCCCTTCATGATGAGGCGCAGCCCTTCGAACACGTCCTCCGAAGGGTAGTGATGATAGACGTCGGCATTGTCCAGGAAGAAACCGTCCAGACCCATGTCGGCGTATGTCTTGCCCAGGTCGTCGACGATGAATTCCTGCCATTCAGGCGATGTCACGTCCACCCAACGCTCATCGGGCCAATCTTCGTAGACGCCTTGGGTTATGCCCTGGAATCGGCCGTAATAGGGCCGATATGTCTCGATGGCCCCTATGTTGAGGTAGCCGTAGACCGTCTGGCCGGCGGCATGCATCGCTTCGATCTGCTCCGCCTGGAATTCGGAGGGTTCGATCACGACGAGGTCGTATCCTTCGAGTCGTTCCATATCGGTCGCGTTGATGCCGAGGAACACTCCGTATTCGCGCGATGGCTCCTGCGTCTGCGAAGGCCCCCATGCGCACCCCGCGGCAAGGAGGGCGAGGCAGAGCGTGAAGCATAAAAACGTGCGCTTCAGCGCGGCCGTCGTCGTGCGTCGCATGGGTTCTCGGCTCCTCTCCGGCTCAGGTTTCTCGTCCGATCGGTCCTTCCGGCTTCAGTTCCTTCCTTCGCCTTCGACGAGAAGCGGCGCGCCCTCGGCCGTCGCACGTTTCACGAGTTTGCGCGACGCGCGGATCGACCAGAGAAGCGCCGCTCCCATGACGAGGGTCGCTCCCATGACCATGATCCAGGCCGGAGTGAAGCTGAGGTACGCATCGAAGAGCATGCCCGACGCCACGGCCCCGACCGCCGCACCGAACATCTCGAAGGCGGTGACGATGCCGACCACGGTGCCGAGGTCGGCCTTGCCGAATTCCTTGACCGTGAGGATGGGCGGCGCCACCGTGCCCATGCAGGTGCCGAACCCGAAGAACAGGCAGGCCAGGATGGGGCCGGCGTCGGTCTGCGGGAAGCAGAGGGCAACGGCGGCGGCAAGCGACGCGATCGTGCCCAGAACGGTGCCTGCGCGCATGCCCCAGCGGTCGTAGATGTGTCCGAGCAGGATCTTGAACGCGATGACGCAGGCGAGATAGAACGCCCAGACGTTTCCCGCCCATTGCGGATCGTGACCGCCCGTCACCACGTCGACGCCGTTCAGGTTGACGGAGGTCATGTTGGAGATCGAGTTCGTGATGATCGCGCCGTTATCGATGCCCATCATCACGAAGCCGAGGACCATGATCCAGAACGCGCCGCTGCGACGCAGGGCCTTCCATCCGAGCGCGATGCGTACGGGTGCATCGGGAGAGCGGTCGACCTTGGTCTTCTCCACCTGACCGGCTCCGTAGGGTTCCAGCCCCTTGTCGCTCGGTTTATTGCGGAAGCATGCCAGCACGAGGGGAAGCCCGAGCGCGAGGCAGACGAAGGCGAGCGTCACGAAGGCGGTGCGCCATCCGGTCTGCTCGATGAGCATCGTCGTCACGGGGGAGAGGACCACGCCGCCCACGCCCGAACCCGACAGCGCGATCGAGACGGCGAGCCCGCGCTTGAGCGTGAACCAGTTCGCGATGACCACGCTCGCAAGCAGGCGCGTGCCTGCCACGACCACCATGCCGGCCAGGATGCAGAGCGCATAGAGGTGCCAGAGCTGCGTAGCCGCCGAGAAGCCGAGCAGCGTCGCGAAGGCGACGAGCACGGTGAACGTGCCGAGGATGCGCACGTCCGTCAGATCGATGAGGCGCCCTATGGCAAGCGATGCGAACACGGCCACCACCGTGCAGAGCGATACGCCGGTATTGAACTGTCCGACGCGTATGCCCAGGTCCTCTACGATGCGCGGTTGGAAGAGGGGGATGCAGTTCACGAAGACCGTATAGCAGGTGGCCATGAGCAGGAACCCGCCCGCCACGATCCACCAGCCGAAGAACGGACGTCTGCGGCCGGGCCTTTCCTCGCGTGCCGATTCGCTTTGCATGCTATTCACCGAACCTATCCAGATTGCGGATGAACTCGTAGTAGAAGCCGACGCCGCGCTTGAAGCTTTCCACGTCGAGGTTCTCGTCCTGCCCATGGATGCGCGTGCGCTGATCGCCGCGGAACAGTATGCCCGCGAACCGGTAGACGCGCGGGAACGCGCGATGGAAATGCCGGGCATCCGAACTGCTGACCTGGACGTAAGGAGCCATACCGGCATCGGGGTAGGCCGCATGCACGATGTCGCGGATGTACTCGTAGGCTGCGTCTCCCGGACCGGGCGATATCGGCGAAGGCGCGATGCCGTCGCGCGTGCGGATGGCGACGTCGCCTTCGAAGGCTTCCCGGACGCGCGCGAGCGCCGCCTCGGGCGTGTCGCGCGGATCGATGCGCATGTTCACCGTCGCGTTCGCCCGGCGGGGAATGATGTTCGCGGCGGGCGCCCCTTCAAGCTCGGTGATGGCGGTCGTCGTATGCAGCATGGCGGCGGTTTCAGGATCGTTTTTCAGCATGTGCACGACCAGGGGTCGGAAGAGCCAGAGATTGCCGAAGACGAGCCTGTATCCGAAGCCTGCATAAGCTGCGAGCTCGCGCAGCATGGCATCGAGCACGGACGACATGCGGAAGGGGTGCGGGTTCGTCCGGATGCGGTTCAGCCCCGCCACGAGCCGTGCCGTCGAGTCGTTCGGCGAAGGCGTCGAGGCATGCCCGCCATCCGCCTCCACGGTGATGAAGGCGTTCAGGATGCCTTTTTCCGACAAGCCGACGATGGCGAACTCGTTCTCCACGCCCAGCGGCGCATTGTCGATGACGGCGCCGCCCTCGTCCAGCACCAGGGCGGGATGGATGCCGCGTTCCTTGAAGAGCTCGACGACGAGGGGCGTGGTGTCGCCATTGTCTTCCTCGCAGTTCGACGACCAGAGATAGATGGTGCGTTTCGGGACGTGACCCTCGGACAGCAACATCTCGGTCGACTCGTAGAGGCAGGCGAGAAGCGCCTTGTTGTCGACCGAACCGCGTGCCCAGATGCGCCCGTCCTCTATGTCGGCGGCGAAGGGATCGTGCGTCCAGCCGGCCGGATCGGCGGAGACCACGTCATGGTGGGCCATGAGCACCACGGGGGCGAGCTCGGGATCGGTGCCTTTCCATGCGAGCAGGATGCCGTAGGTGTTGACCATCTCGAGCTCGAGCTGCCCGAAGACGCGCGGATACAGCTCGCGCATGCGCGGAACGAACCGATCGAAGGGCTCGTGGTCGGCGTGCGGGTTCTCGCGATCCCATACGGTGGGGATGCGCAGCATCTCGCGGAAGCGTTCGACCGCCGCATCCGAGCCGCGCGCCGTGGTCGGCGGCAGCGTATGGCGCGCGGGCGTGGGCTTCACGCGCGCGGCGTTGACGAGCAGGATCGCAGCGAAGGCCGCGATGACGGCGAAGATGATGAAAACGATGAGCATGGAACCACCTTCTCGTACGAGGGCCGATGAAGGCATCCTATCACGATGCGCGCGTCGGCGTCCGCTGCGCCGATCGCGCGTCAGGGTTTCGATGGGACGTTTCAATCAGGGAAAATACCAAGAAGGTACATTTTGGACGAAGGGAAGGGCCTCTTTGGGCCTGTTTCTTCCCGCATGACGCCGCTACCTTCGAGGGCATGCGTTCGGGCGGAGGGAATCCCGGGCGTCTGTCCGCCGCTTCGCGCATCGCGACGACGGACCGGTTTTCTTCGAAGGGAAGGGATAAAGCATGGCAGAGTACAGCAGGCGTTCGTTCTTGAAAGGGTCGGCGCTCGTCGGCGCGGCCGGCGCCATGGGTCTCGCGGCCGGATGCGGAACATCCGGCGCCGGCGGGTTCGAAGGGTATGTTCCGGGCGACTATACGGCGGAGGTGAGCGGACATAACGCTCCGTTCACGGTGAAGGTGAGCTTCACGAAGCATGCGTTGGGCGACATCGACGCCTCGGGCAGCCAGGAATCGCTCGGCGTGGGCAAAAGCGCGATCGGGACGCTTTCCCACGCGATCGTGAAATCGCAGTCGCTTGCATGCGATGCCGTCACGGGCGCGAGCATCACGAGCGCGGCCCTCCTGCAGGGCGTCAAGGATTGCGCGTCGCAGGCCGGAGACACGTCCGAGCTCGAGGCCGCGGCCGGTCCGGTCGACGACGTCATGGATGAATACGAGGCCGACGTCTGCGTCGTCGGCGGAGGCGGGGCGGGCCTCGCCGCAGCCATTTCCGCCGCCCAGGCCGGCGCGCGCGTCGTCGTCATGGAGAAATGCGGCATCCTCGGCGGATCGACCAACGTCTCGGAAGGCGCTCTGAACGCCGTCGATCCCGAACGTCAGGAGAAGCAGGGCATCGAGGATTCGGTCGAGACCTTCTATGAAGCCACCCTCGAAGGAGGGCATAACGAAGGAACCCCCGAGCTCGTCCATTTCCTTACGGACAATGCGCTCGATTCGGTCCATTGGATGGAATCGGTCGGAGTCCGCTTCAAAGACGAGGTCGGTTCGGCCACCGGCTCGCTCGGCCAGCGCAGCCACTATCCGGCAACCCCGTACGGCAATGCGTATATCCGGGCGTTCCAGCGCTACATCGAAGACACCGGCGCCACGGTGCAGATCGTCGACGAGACGGCCGCCCAGACCCTCGTCACCGATGCGAGCGGTGCCGTGACGGGCGTTGCGGGCCTGCATCGCGGCGGCAAGGAGGTCACCGTGAAGGCTCCTGCGGTCGTCATCGCGACGGGCGGTTTCGGAGCGAATGTCGCGTATCGCCAGGAGGTCAATACGGGGGTTTGGAAGGACGTCGTGCTCGACGACCGCATCGGCTGCACCAATATCAAACCCTGCGCGCAGGGCGACGGCCTGAAGCTTGCCGAGGGGGCAGGGGCCGCGCTTACCGGCCTAGCCGACATCCAGCTGCATCCATGCGGAACGCCCGGTACAGGCCTGATGGAGGATATTCGCACGTCAGGGCGCAATCGTATCTTCGTCAACAAGGATGGAGACCGGTTCGTGAGCGAAGGCGCGGCGCGCGACGCGCTCTGCAAGGCCATCTTCGCCCAGCCCGAATCGACGTACTGGGTCGTCGTGAACGTCCTGCGCTATCCTTCGCCGACCACGCCCGACCGCAACGGTGCCACCATCGAGAACATGCTTGCCCAGAAGCATATCGTCGCAGCCGACACGCTCGAGGAGCTTGCCGCGGCGACGGGCATGGATCCCGCGAAGCTCAAGGCGTCCATCGACGCCTACAACGCCATCGTCGACGGCTCGCAGGAAGACGAGTTCGGCTTCAAGGCCGACAACACGGCCGACGCCCAGATGACCGAAGGGCCCTGGTACGCTTGCAGGAAGGTGCCGACCGTGCACCATACGATGGGCGGCATCAAGATCAACGTCGAATCCCAGGCGGTCGACGACGGCGGCAATCCCATCGCAGGGCTGTATGCCTGCGGCGAATGCACCGGCGGCATCCACGGTTCGAACCGCTTGGGCGGCAACGCCATCTGCGACTGCATGACCTTCGGCCGCAACGCGGGCAAGAACGCCGCGGAATACGCCGGCACGACCGCCTAGGCGCGCGGCATCACGGGCACGTACGTCCAAGATCGCAGAGAGGCGCATCGAAATCGGCGGCATTCGCTTGATTCGGTCCCCGCGCATCGTCTTTTCTCGATGCGCGGGGTTTGCATGCCGCGATGAACCTCCGGCTTGGATCTTCGTTCCTCTCGCATGGATGCATTGTCGGCGTATTGCCGTCGATTCATGCAGCTCGAGACACGAAGAATCGCATCTCAGCCCGCTGCCGTGCGGTCATACGCTGGTTTCCGGATCCAGAAGATCGAGAAGCTCCTGCTTGGAATGCACGCCGGCCTTCGCGTAGATGTTGCGGGTGTAGTTTCTGATGGTGTTCTGGGAATACCCGAGCGTCGACGCGATGATCTTCCGGCTTCGGCCGTGGGACATCAGCGTCACGATGCGCCTTTCCGTGTCCGATAGCCCGAATCTATCGGCGAACCCCGCGATCTGCGGCCGAGACCCGTCGAAACTCTTCTCGACGGGAACGCCCATGCCGTCGTTTCCGCTCCGTGCGCGCACGTCCTTGACGTCCGCGTCTTCATGCCCATTCCCGTCGCGTTCGATCGAGGCGCGTCCGCCCGTATCCCAAGACCATTCTTCCTTCGTGCCGAACAGCTCGCGTCCGTGCAGCATGTCGGGGCGAAGCGCCATGACCATCTCCGCGACGACCACGATCGACATGGTTATCACGACGGGGAGCGAATCGCTCAGCATCTGGTAGGTCGCATATCCCAGGATGCGCCCGAGCGACATCGTCAGAAGCGTTCCGCCGTAGGCGATGCCCAGCAGGTACATGGGATGCCGCGCGGAATGCCGCCCGATCATATAGCAGGTGAAGAAGACGAAGCTGTAGAAGAAGCTGATCGCGTTCGTGAGGAGGAACGCGCTCGCGTCGATCGAAGGACCCCAATCGCTCATGAGCAGCAGGATGCTGAATATCATAAGCACGTTTATAAACCACCAGAAGGCGGTGAACGTGAAACGGCCTTTCCTGACGAGCGCCCACCGCAGCAGCAGGGCGACGGCTGCGACCACGAGCAGCTGGTGAACGCTGCGGATCGTCTGGCTCAGCTCTCTCAGGCTGCCGTCGGGGTATCCGAGCCCCATGCCCAATGCGAAGGCGAACAGCATGAGGGATGCCACGATCTGCGCGACGCCTCTTTTCTCGGTCCCTTCGAAGAGCATGTCGAAGGGACGATGGGCGCGCGATGCATCGCCCCTGAGATCGAGCACCTTCATGGCCCTGAGCCAAGCCAGCACGCAGAGCGCCGGCAAGAAGAGATTGAACAGCGCGAAGACGTCGGTCGTGAGGTAGCCTGCGACAAGCGAGAGCAGACAGGAGAGCGCGAGTCCTCCCGCGCAGTACAGCAGCGCCTCGGAAGGTTTCAGCCTGTCGAAGAAATCCATCCACATGCCTGCGCCCCAGACGAGGCCCAATCCTGTGAATACGTAGCGCAGATACTCGAACGAGGTCGTTCCGACATGCAGCTCGACGAAGTAGCAGAGGCTTGCGAGCGTCATGAGGACCATCGATCCCCAGACGAGGATCCGCCTCGCTCTCTGCGAAAGCTCCGCCTTCCGCGCGATAACGAGCAAAACGACGATGACGCCGACGCGAATGAGGTTCGCGGCGACGGTGGCGATGCCCGAGTCTGCGGAGAAATGCAGGTTATAGAGGTTGTATTGATACCAAAGCCTCGTCAAGCCGATGCCGAAGAACGCGAGGGAGAAGCAGGGGAAGGCTGCGAGGCGAAACCCGACGGCGGGGTTCTCTTCCAGTACCTCGCGAACCAAAAGAACCCCCTTTCGCTGTAGGCGGAATCATGCGTGCAGGCCACGAATGATAGCACGGAAGAATCGCGTCTTCGGCATGCCATCGTCGATTCGCGCGCCTTAGGATGCGCAGGATGCACCTTGGTTCGCCATCGTGCGGTCGGGTGATGCCATGGCGTATGCTCCTTAACGTAAGGAACGCTCGGTCTGAAGGAAACCGGCACGAAGGACGGACCATGAAGATAACCATCATCGAAGACGAGGGTCTTCAAGACGTGGAGGTGTCGATTCGCTGCCCTGCGATCGACGAGCAGGTGGCCGGCATCGTGACGCGCCTGCGCCTGCGCGATAGCAAGATCACCGGCGTCGATGAGGATGGGCGCACCCGCGTCGCGGCGGCGGCGGAGGTGCTCTACGTCGAGTCGGTGGACAAGAAGACGTTCGCCTACATGGAGCAAGGCGTGCTCGACGTGGGGATGCCGCTCTACGAGGTCGAGGAGCGCCTTCGCGCATGCGACTTCCTGCGCGTCTCGCGGTCGTGCGTCGTGAATTTCGGATGCATCAAGGCGCTAAGACCCGATATCAATGGTCGCCTCCTTGCAACGCTCGAGAACGGGGAGGACGTCGTGATATCGCGTCAATATGCATCCGATATCAAGCATAAGCTCGGCCTGCGCTAGCCGGCCTCGATGGGAAGGAATGCGCCATGAATCGCGACGATATGGTAGGGTATGAGGAAGAAACGCCGAAACAGCATGTCAAGACATTCCTGATCATGGTATGCGTGCTCTTCACGATCTTCATGACTACAGGCCTGGCACTCGGGTTCGTCTTCGGCGACGAAGAGGCTCGGCCGGGCATCATGTATGGCTGGGGGACGCTCGGCGCGTGCGTTATCTCAGCAGGGCTGCAATTCGTGTTCTTCACCTCTGCGGTCATCAAGCGGATGGGATACGTCCTGCGTACGATTCTCTTCGGGATAAGCCTGTATACCGTGTTCGCCGCAATCGCGATCCTGGCAGGATGGTTCCCCATCGGAAACGTCGTCTCATGGGCCACGTTCACGGTCGTCTTCCTGGTTGTTCTGGTGTTCTTGAGCGTCTTGTTCCATTTCAAGGAAAAGCATGCCCGTCGCGCGTTGGACGAAGCGCTCGCGCGTTATCGAAGCGGCGGAGAAAGGTAGGATGTCATGGGAAAGGCAAGGTCTACGGGCAAGGTCAAGGTGATGCTGCTTCGAGCGATGGGCGCCATCATCTTCGCCGTGGTGCTCATCATAATCGCAATCGCCGGGTTGCGCTGGCATAACGCTTCTATGTATACGGTTATGGGCAATATCGCCGCAATGGGTGCGGAAGCCTCGTACGAGACGAACGACGGAATCAGGGCGATCGAGGGCGATTACCTCAAGGGGTTCCATTTCATCCCCGAGCGGCGCACGCATCCCGGCACCGTCGTCGTCTATGGCGGTTCCGAAGGGTCGCCGGCCTATGACCAGGCGGAGGCGATTTGCGCGCAGGGCTATGAAGTGATTGCGCTTTACTTCTGGGGCCAGGAGGGCCAGGCCTCTACGCTCGCGAACGTTCCGCTCGAGCAATTTAACGAAGTCGAGGCATATATCGAAGGTTCCATAGACCATCCGAGGCCCATCACCGTGGTAGGTTCGTCGAAGGGAGCGGAATTCAGCGCCGAGCTCGTTGCGCACGGCTTCGCGATCGACAACCTCGTCAACTTCGCTCCGGCCGATCATAGTTACTTCGGCTTGGATTATAAGAATTCAGAGGAGCTTCCGAGCTTCACCTATCAAGGCGATCCCGTGCCCTTCGTGTCGCAGAGGAATGCCGACGCCGGCATCACGGCCCTTCTTCTGTGGGATCTTGCCACCGGCTATCCTCCCTCGTATCGCGCGTGTTACGAAACGGCCGCCGCGAATGCCGACGAGAATACATTGATAGACCTCTCGGGGTTCACAGGCAACGCCCTGTTCTTCGCCGGCGACGAGGATGCCATGTGGCAAAGCGAGGTTGCGGCGGAGGGCCTGGCAGCACAGTCGGAACGCTTCGAGGCGCACGTCTATCCCGGTGCCGGCCATGCGTTCTCGCCCGATCTTGAGGGGCTTGGATCGGGATGGGACATCATGCTCGGAGGAACCTCCGAGGCCGGTGCCGCGGCCTACGAGGATTCGACGCGCATTCTCTACGAGCGCCTCGCCCTATGGCACGGAGAGCTGTAGCGACGGCAGAGGCCTTGGGCTAGGAGATTCGCGTACGCCGCCCGGATAACCTCCGGGCGGTTTTTTCATATCGGGTGATGACTATTCGTGAGAGACGTGGTACGTTCTGCGGGTTATAAATTGAAAACGATATTCAAATTCGTTTTACAGCACGAAAGGAGCAAGGAGAAGACGTGTTGGGGAATGCAGCGAAGAAGGTGGTGTCGGCTCTGGTCGCGGGCGTGATCGCATGCGCGCTCTGCTCATGCGGAGCTGGGGCTGCGAACGATGGCGGGAAGGAGGCGGCCCAGGACAAGCCGGTCGTCTACGCCACGTTCTTTCCCGTGTACGATCTGACGAAGCGCATCGCGGGAGACAAGATGGACGTGCGCACCGTCATCAAGGGCAATCAGGAACCGCATGATTTCGAGCTTCAGGCCGATGAGATGGCGAAGATCTCCCAAGCGGATCTGATCGTCTACAACGGCGCCGGCATGGAGGGCTTCATCGACGGCCTGAAGGATGCGGCGGAAGACGAAGACAGGTTCCTCGACCTGTCCCAAGGGCTTACGCTGCTCGAGAGCAAGGACGCCGATCTGGGCGATCGCTCGAGCGTGAACCCGCATACCTGGCTGAGCGTGAAGAACGCGCAGGTGGAACTCGATACCATCTACCAGAAGCTGAGCGCGATGGATCCTGGGAACGAGCCCTACTACCGTGCGAACCTCGAAGCCGCGCAGGCCGATTTCAAGGCGCTCGACGAGAAGTTCGAAGACAAGCTTTCGAAGGTCGATCCCGATAAGAAACGTTTCGTGGTGTCGCACGCCGCGTTCAACTACCTTGCGAACGACTACGGTCTCACGCAGGTCGCCGTCACGGGCATCTCGCCCGAGGACGAGCCGTCCGCAAGCCAGCTTGCCACCATCGCCGACTACGTCACGCAGCACGGCATCCGCACCATCTTCTTTGAAGGCAAGGCGACGCCCAAGGTGGCCGAGACGCTTGCCGAGAACACGGGAACGAAGACCGACACGCTGTACACGATGGAAAGCCTGACGGAAGAGGAGGCGGACATGGGCTACCTGAAGCTCATGGAGCTGAATCTGGAGGCGTTGATGCGGTCGTTCGAGTAATGCATGCCGCATCGGGCGGCGCATGCGGTTTACGGTTCGGGTTCGCGCCTCCTGCGTATGGCGCGATGGTTCGATAAGGAGCTTTTCACATGAGAAAGAAAACAGGAGCGGCGTTGGCGTGCGTGCTTGCCGCGTCGCTTGCGATCGGCGCCGTCTTCGCGGCAGGCCTGACGGAAAGGACGGCGGCCGACGAAGCCCCGGCACCGAGCGATCCTCGGCCTGCCGCCGTTCCGGAGAAGCCGGCAGCCTATGCGGTCGACGATACGACCGAGGTCCTGATAGACGCTGAAGTATCGTCCGACGAAATCGTCAAGATCGTCAAGCATGGCGACCATTGGCACGTCTTCACGAAAGACGGACGCGAGATCATCACGTATACCGATCCCACGAAAGCCACGAGTGCATCCGACCTGACCAACACCGCGAAGGTCGTATCTGCCGACGAGCTGCGCCGCGTCAACGGCAACGATGTCGTGCGCATCCTGAAGCATGGCGACCACTACCACATCTACACCGCCGACGGACGGGAATTCATCACGTACAGCGATCCGAGCTCCCTGTATCCCCATATCGGCATCGGCACCTATACGGGAAGCCATGCCGATCACGGCTGGCACTCGTCTTCCAGCCATGCGGCCTCCGACGCCGACGATGACGACGGCGGATATGCCCCGTACGTTCCCGGCGGTAATGGCGGGGGCGGCAGCAGCTACGAGCCGTCCGCTCCCGGGCTCGATTTCGTGCGGGTCGTCAGCATCCGCGAGCTGGCTCGCAAGCCCATTGTCAAGATTCTGAAGCATGCCGATCACTACCATGCCTATACGGCCGACGGTACCGAATACATCACCTACGACGATCCGCGCAGCGCCTTCCCCAACATCGCGATCGGCGAATACCAGGGCAGCCACGGAGGAGGCGGTCAAGCGCGGCCTGAAAAGCCCGCCAAGCCCGCCGAGCAGGATCCCAACGATCCCAAACGCGTCGTGCGCATCGAGAAGCATGAGGACCATTGGCATATCCATCATGCCGATGGAACGGAAAGCGTCACTCACGACGATCCGAGCGCGCTGTATCCGAATATCAAGATCGAAGACTACGACGCGAACCACGGCCACGCCTTCAAACCTTTGGACGAAAATGAGAAGTTCACCTACGACGACGTCGAAGCCAAGCTCATCGTGCCCCTCGAATACATCACGTACGGGAATGTGACGTACACGACCAGGTTCGATCGAGAAAACCAACGCTTCGTCATCCCGCATCAGAACCACTTCCACTATGCGTCCATCGAGACCATCATCCAGCTCTCGAAGCCGCCGTTCAACGAGTTCCACGGCTATTCCGCCCGCGATGTGGTCGCGACGCTCAAATACCTCGTGCTGCATCCCGAAGCGCGGCCCAAGGACAAGGAGGATTGGGGCGAGAACGCCGGCGCCGCTTCCGACAATCCGGGCGGAGAGGCCGATTCCGGAATGCACGGGGAAGAACCCGGTGCCCAGAATCCTGGGGAAGGCGAAGAGAAGCCCGGAACCCAGCATGAGAAGAAGGTCGTGCGCATCGTGAAGCAGAGCTCCTATTGGGTTCTGTATTACGACGACGGATTCACCAAGGTCGTCTTCAACGATCCGAGCGCCGCGCATCCCGATATCACGGTCGAGCAGTTCGAAGGAGGCGGAAGCCAGAAGAGCGACGAGGAGCTCATCGCCGAGTACAGCGCCATGTACGGCATGACCGCCGACGAGTTCACGCATCGTCTGTTCGAGCTTCCGGCCGCGCCTTTGAGCAGCATGAAGTTCAACCCTGATGGAACGGTCGTCATCCACGGCAAGGCCTATGTGTTCAAGGACATGGGCGCGAAGGCGCCGGCGAACGATGAACACGTCGCAGACGATGCGGGCGGAAATCCTGCAGCGGGCACGGCCGGCCTCGAGGAGACGACATCCGATTCGAACGATGCGGCATCCGCATCCGATGGTTCATCCGAAGACATCGGCGGCGCCGACGAGCCCGGCAAACGTTCGGGCAATGCCGCTGCGGGCCCGCGCAGCGATGCGTCCGACACGATGGACGGCAAAGGCGAGAAGGCTTCCGGTTCTGAAGATCACGCCGCTGATGCGACGGATGGATCCGTCGCATCCGGCGAAGGCGCGGAGGACCGATAGCCCCCGACCTCCATGCAACGCGTCGCATGCGCGGAGAAGCCGAAGGCGGCACGCTGCAGCCTCTGCGCTGCAGTGTGCCCTATATCGCCGAAAATCTCTGCATTGCGGACAACACGGTCAAGTACCATTGCAAGAGTATCTGCAGGAAGCCGGGCGTCCGCTCGCGTCAGGAGCTCTTCGATCTGATCGACGGCAGATCCTCGTAGATGATGCGTGTTTTCGAGGACCTGCCGTTCTCGATCCGACGCCGTGCGGGGTCGGAGCACGATGCGCGCATTCTGCGCGGGCGGCATCCGTTCTGTGGTGCATCCGCCGTATGCGGCTGCATGGGCAGAGATGAATGAAGGGAGGTCGTCTACGTGGATTCGGGTCATGAGGCATCCTGCTTGAAGATAATCGTATCTCCGACGAAGCAGATGAAGCGATCGGACGCGCTGGCATGCACGACCGTGCCTCTCTATGAACGCCAGGCGCGCCGCATCCTTTCCTGGTTGCGTGGGCTGACGCTCGACGAGGCCCAGGCTCTTTGGAAATGCAGCGACGCGCTTGCGCGTGAGAGCTACGATATCGTCCATGCCTCGATTCCGGGGCGCAACCTCACGCCCGCGATCCTCGCGTACGACGGCATCGCGTTCAAGCATATGGCTCCCGCGGTGTTCGACGAAGACGAGCTTGCGTACGTTCAGGAGCATCTTGTCATTCTTTCGGGGCTCTACGGGGCGCTGCGCCCGCTCGACGGCATCGTGCCGTATCGCCTCGAGATGGGTGCGAAGGCCCGCATCGACGGAACGTGCGACCTGTACGATTTCTGGGCGGATAAGCCGTATCGCATGGTCGTCGGCGAAGCGCCGCCGTGCCCCGACTCCTCGGGCGCAAAGGCGTCTGTCGCACTTCCTATTCCCGCCAGTACGGCTGGGTCCAAGCCTTCGGGCTCGAAGGCGTCCGTCGGGCAGGATCCGAGCGAATCGGAACGTTCGTCACGGCTGTCCGAGCTGGAAAGATTTGGGCGTTCGCAGGATGCTCGGAGAGAAGCGCCTTCGCCCGACGCATGCGGCTGCACGATCGTGAACCTGGCTTCAAAGGAGTACTCACGTGTCGTCGAGCGCTTCCTGTCGCCCCGCGACAGGTTGGTGAACTGCATGTTCGCCGAGGTCGGGAATGAAGGCAAGTTCGTTCAGAAAGGCGTGCGGTGCAAGATGGCGCGCGGCGAGATGGTGCGATTCATGGCATCCAGGCGCATCTCCGATCCTTTAGAGCTTACGGCCTTCGATGCCCTTGGGTATCGTTTCGATGCGGCATCGTCCGCACCCGATTCGCTTGTGTTTCTACGAGAATGACTGCCTTTTGCGCATCGTGCGGCAATGTGAAATCGTATCCATATTTCATTCGTTGGATGTCATCTGCGGTTCCGGCTGAAAAAGCCCTGAGGCAAAAAACTATAACGGCGTTCTTTCATTTTTCCATTGACGCGGCCCGGCCCGGCGCGTAACATAACCGTTCGCGCCGAGGGCGATCCCTG